>NZ_JBKGGT010000006.1:0-293307 GCF_052041995.1 Pseudomonas sp. SMV7
GAGGGGGGGTTTTTGTCGTGGGGGGGGGGGTCTGTTTGCCTCGGGTTGGGGGGAGGAAAGCGCCACGTCATGGCGTCAGCGCTTGGCGCTGGCGGTTTGCAGCTGCTTGGGCAACTTGAAGGTCCAGAGCATGCCGCCCTGGTTGAAGTCCTTGACCCGCTTGGCCACTTCGCCGCCCCACAGCGGCACCGCGCCGCCCCAGCCGGAAACCACCGAAACGTACTGCTCGCCGTCCATTTCCCAGGTGATCGGCGAACCGAGCACGCCGGAACCGGTCTGGAACTCCCAGACCTTGTCACCGGTCTTGGCGTCGAACGCCTGCAGGAAGCCTTCCGGCGTGCCGGTGAACACCAGGTTGCCCTTGGTGGTCAGCACCCCGCCCCACAGCGGTGCGTAGTTCTTGTGGCGCCATACTTCCTTGCCGCTGACCGGGTCGATGGCACGCAGCACGCCGATGTAGTCTTCGTTGAGCGGCTTGATGGTGAAGCCGGCACCGAGGAACGCCGCGCCCTTCTTGTAGGCGATGCCTTCGTTCCAGATGTCCATGCCCCACTCGTTGGACGGCACATAGAACAGCCCGGTGTCCTTGTTGTAGGCCATCGGCATCCAGTTCTTGGCGCCGAGGAAGGCCGGGGCGACGAATACCGAGCTGCCCTTGGCTTCGCTACCCGGTGCCCCCGGGCGGCTGGCCTCGTTGTAGATCGGCCGGCCATCCTTGTCCAGGCCACTGGCCCAGGTGATCTTGTCGACGAACGGGAAGCCGCGGATGAACTTGCCGTTGGTGCGGTCCAGCACGTAGAAGAAGCCGTTGCGGTCGGCGGTGGCGGCCGCCTTGATCTCCTTGCCGCCGGCCTTGTAGTTGAACGAGATCAGCTCGTTGACGCCGTCGAAGTCCCAGCCGTCATGCGGCGTGCTCTGGAAGTGCCACTTGATGGTGCCATCGTCCGGGTTCAGCGCCAGGCGCGACGAGGAGTACAGGTTGTCGCCCGGGCGCAGGTGCGAGTTCCACGGCGCCGGGTTGCCGGTACCGAACAGGATCAGGTTGGTTTCCGGGTCGTAGTAGCCGCCCAGCCAAGGTGCTGCACCGCCGGTCTTCCACAGGTCGCCAGGCCAGGTCTTGCCTGCCTCGCCGCCGGAAATGCCGTTCTCGATCGCCTTGCCGTCCTTGTAGACGTAGCCCATGTGCCCTTCCACGGTCGGGCGCATCCACAGCAGTTCGCCGTTTTCCGGGTTGTAGGCCTGGATCTTGCCCACCACGCCGAACTCGCCACCGGCGACCCCGGTGATCAGCTTGCCGTTGACGATCATTGGCGCGGCGCTGATCGAGTAGCCTTCCTTGTGGTCGGCCACTTTCTTGCTCCACACCACCTTGCCGGTGTCCTTGTTCAAGGCCACCAGCTTGGCATCCAGGGTGCCGAAGAACACCAGGTCACCGTACAGCGCCACGCCCCGGTTGATCACGTCGCAGCACGGGCGGATGTCATCGGGCAGGCGCGCATCGTATTGCCACAGTTTCTTGCCGGTGCGGGCGTCCACGGCGAACACCCGCGAGTAGGAACCAGTCAGGTACATCACCCCGTCCTTGACCAGCGGCTGGGCCTGCTGGCCACGCTGCTTCTCACCGCCGAAGGAGAACGCCCAGACCGGCCGCAGGTCCTTGACGTTGTTGCTGTTGAGCAGGTCCAGCGGGCTGTAGCGCTGGCCCTGCACGCCCAGGCCGTTGGTCACGATCTGCTGCGGGTTCTTCGGGTCCTGGAGGATTTCTTCATTGCTGACAGCAGCGTGGGCCGCGCTGGCAAGCAGCATGGCGCTGAGCACCAGGCTCACGGCGAACACGGGGCGACGTGGGGATCGGGTCATGACGGCTACCTTTGGTTTTTTTGTTGTGCCCGGGAAAATTTCCCGGTGTGCCGAGAATTCTTGGTCGCTGCCTGCTTGCCAACAATTGCCCGCAGTGCGGAGTTTTCTAGTTCCTTGGTATGGGGCTGGCTACCAAGGCCTGCGCGCCTACCAGGGCCCGTCAGTCCTTGGCGTCGATACGCCGCAGCTGTTGGCGCTCGTAGCGGGGATACAGGTGGCTGACACTGCGGATCAACTCGTAACGGGTCAGGCTGATACCGGCAAAGCGCTGCGGGATCGGGCTGCGGATCATCTCGGCCATGTCATCGCCACGCGCCGCGCCGTCATGCATCAGGCCATCCAGCCAGCCCAGGTAATCACGCATCTGGGCAAACGGCCGGGCATCGCTGGCCACCGGGCCATGGCCAGGTACCAACTGTTTCCAGGGCAGCGCCTGCAGGGTATCGAGGTCTTTCAACCAGACCTCCAGGCCCGGGCTGTTGGGCGTGGTCAGCGCCCGTTGGTAGAACACCAGGTCGCCGGCAAACAGCACGCCGGTCGTTTCATCCAGAATCGCCAGGTCGGCACCGGTATGCCCGCCCAGCGCCAGCAGCCGCAGGCGGTGCCCGCCCACTTCATGCATCCCTGGTTCCAGCACCCGGGTTGGCAACACCACCTCGGTGCCGCGCATCCAGTCGCCGACCAGGCGATACATGTTCTCGGCCATCGCCTCGCCCTGCTGGCGCAGCAGCTCGCCGGTGCCGGCCAGCGCGCCGATCGGCACATCGGCAAAGGCCTGGTTGCCCAGCACATGGTCAGGGTGATGGTGGGTCAACAACACTTCGACCACCGGTTTGTCGGTGGTGGCGGCAATCGCCTGGCGCAGCGCTTCGCCGTAGCGCCTGGACGGCCCGCTGTCGATCACCACCACCCCGCTGTCGGTGACAATGAATGCGCTGTTGACGATGTTGCCGCCGTTGCCCTTGGCGAAATTGGCGGTGCTGCCTTCAAGCAGCCAGGTGCCTTCGGCGATCTGTCGAGGCTTGAGGTGGTACTCCAGGTCTGCCTGGGCTGGCAGGCCCAGGCACAGCAGCAATAGCATCAGCCAACGCATATCGGGTGCCTCGGGTCAGTCAGTTGAAAGGGGCGGCCTGCTCAGGGCAGCGCTGCCTCGAACTGGTTGCCGCTGTTGTCCTGCAACAGCACGCGGGTCGGCCCGGGGGCCAGGATGTCGAAGCCCAGATTGGGGTTTTCGCTGACCGCCGGGTAAAGCTGCAGGCTGGCCAGGCGCTGGCCGTCCGCGCCTTGCAGCTCGGCATGGTCGAGGAAGAATTCCGGAATGCCACTGACCAGGCCATTGTCCATCGGGTGGGCCACCTGCAAGCGCAAGCGGCTACTGTCGCCGCGCGGGTAGCGCCCGCCCAGCACTTCGCCCAGGTGTTCCTCCCAGCCGGGCTGGGTGCGGACCACGCTGGGCGCGGTACAACCGCCGCCAGCGGCATCGATCAGGGTCGAACCGACGTGCCACAGGCCGTCGCGCGTCAGCACCGCAGCGCGCAGCGGCGTGGCCTGTTCGATACGGATGCGAATCGACAACCAGGGCAATACCCGCTCGCCGGGTTCGAAGTCGACAATCCGCGGCAGCGGGTTGAGTTCGGCCCACGCCAGGATCCGCACCACCTCGCCGCTGAATGCCCGCGCGTCGATCTCCAGCGGCACCTGGCGTGCGTCCTCGGCAAAGGGTGGCGCCAGCAGCTTGACCCGGTCATCGAAGACGAACGCGGCCTGGCCCAGCAACTGCTTGTGGTAGAAGTCCCACATCACCGACGGCACCGGGTCCGACGTGGCATTCGGTTCGCCGGCCTGGGCTGCCCAGGGCAGCCAGCAGGCCAGCAACAAGGTCGCTCGCCAGTTCATAACCAACTCCTGTTGCTCGACACAACACCTACTGGCTGCGACAAGGCCCCTGCGGGAGCGTAGCCAATGCGAAGCCGAATTTACTGATACATCTCCGGCACCTCGTAGCGCAGGCCGTAACTGGCATAGATCGCTTGCATCCGCCCATCGCGGATCAGCGCCTCGAGCGCCTCTTCCACCGCGTAGGCCAGCTGCCGGTTGCTCTCGTGCACCGCCATGCCGATGTCCCAGGCCTGCTTGCCAAGGTTCGGGTAGGCATTTTCGGCCAGGGCCAGCTGCGGGTCGGCGGCCTGGTGCAGTTGCCAGTCGACCTCGCCGCGCATGGCCATCACCGCGTCCACCTGGCCAGCCTGCATGGCGCCGAAGGCCTGCTGCACGTTGGGGTAATGGTGGGTCTTGGCACTGAGCATGCCGTTGAACACCGAGGTCAGGTAGAACGACGGCACGCTGTCCACCTCGACCCCGATGGGGTGCTGCTGGAACACCGCGACACTGGCCACCGAGGCCAGGCGGCGGCGATCGTAGGCCACCTGCCAGCGCTCCTGCTGGTAGGGGCCGAACATCACCACCTGGGCGTTTTCCAGTTCGCCGACGTCATTGCGCCGCTGCGCATAGGCGTGGTCGTAGGGCACCCGCATCATCAGGTCGGCCAGCTGCTGGTTGCGCAGCGGGCTACCGCGCCAGATGTAGTCGCGCAGGTCGTCGTCAAGCTTTTCCCCGGGCGGCGCCCAGATCAGCTGCAGGTGTACCCCCAGCGCATTGGCCAGGGCCTGCGCCAGTTCCACGTCGACCCCGCGCGGCTGGCCGTGGTCCTCGAAACTGTAGGGAGCGAAATCCTGGTACACCGCCACCTTCAATTCGCCGGCGGCGATGATCGCGTCGTAGTTGCGTACCTGCGCCTGGGCTGCCGCGCAGCACAGCAGCAGGCCAGTCAACAGCACCGCCAACAGGCGCATGGCCGTCACTCCTCGACGTGCACGCTGTCCAGGTAGGTGCGTACCGCCCACAGGGCTTCCTGGCTCAGGTAGTCGGCCATCTTCGGCATGTACACCCGGCCGTCGCGAACCGCACCGTGGCGTACCCGTTCGACGAACCATTCGTCGCCGGCCTCACCGGCATCGAGCATGCGCAGGTCCGGGGCGATACCGCCAGACTTGGCTTCCAGGCCGTGGCAGGCGGCGCAGTTCTGGTTGTAGGCCGAGGCGCCAATTTCCACAGCCTTGTCGTGCTCGGGGGACTCGCGATACGGGTTGACCGTTGCCCAGCCGTCGCCATCCACGGCCACACCGGCATCCTTGACCGGGGTCAGGCCCTGGGTTTCCACAGCCTGGGGCACCACATTGCCATGGGCCCAGACCGTACCGGTCAGCACAGCACCGGCCAGCAGGCCTGCCGCAAGCAAGACGTTTCGTTGTGTTGTCATTGTTATGCCCTCACCTTTGCACGCAAGGCCTCAACCACAGAGGCCGTGCCGCCATCTTAGGAACAGCCCGCACAGCGCCGTATCCTGCTTTGGTGGCCGGGCCTTACTCCCTTGGTAGTAGGGCCTGTGGCGAAGGGCCAAAAGAGGTGCCGTACGGGAATTTTTCCCGGCCAGCGCGGGAAGTTTTCCGTATCCCGCGACAACGGCCCCAGCTCACCCTGTGCAGGCCAAAACTCCACAGGGAACTGCAACCATGACAACAACAACGCTACCTGCCCTTTCCCCGTTGTGCCTGAGCCTGCGGGCCGTGCTGCTGGCCGGCAGCCTGGTCCTGGGCACGGTGGCCACGGCGGCGCCTGCCAGCAACAACGTCACCTGGGAAGACATCGCCAACGATCACCTGACCACCCAGGACGTGCTGCAATACGGCATGGGCACCAACGCCCAGCGCTGGAGCCCGCTGGCCCAGGTCAATGACCAGAACGTGTTCAAGCTGACCCCGGCGTGGTCGTTCTCCTTCGGCGACGAGAAGCAACGCGGCCAGGAGTCCCAGGCCATCGTCAGCGACGGCGTGGTCTACGTCACCGGGTCCTATTCGCGGGTGTTCGCCCTCGATGCCCGCACCGGCAAGCGCCTGTGGACCTACAACCACCGCCTGCCGGAGAACATCCGCCCGTGCTGCGACGTGGTCAACCGCGGCGCGGCGATCTACGGCGACAAGATCTACTTCGGCACCCTCGATGCACGCGTGATCGCCCTCGACAAGCGCACCGGCAAGGTGGTGTGGAACAAGAAGTTCGGCGACCACGGCGCCGGCTACACCATGACCGGCGCCCCGGTGCTGATCAAGGACAAGACCAGCGGCAAGGTGTTGCTGATCCACGGCAGCTCGGGTGACGAGTTCGGCGTGGTCGGCCAGCTGTTCGCGCGCGACCCGGATACCGGCGAGGAAGTGTGGATGCGGCCATTCGTCGAAGGCCATATGGGCCGCCTGAACGGCAAGGACAGCACCCCCACCGGCAACGTCAAGGCACCGTCCTGGCCGGACGACCCGACGACCGAAACCGGCAAGGTCGAAGCCTGGAGCCACGGCGGCGGCGCCCCTTGGCAAAGCGCCAGTTTCGACCCCGAGAGCAACACCATCATCGTCGGTGCTGGCAACCCGGGCCCATGGAATACCTGGGCACGCACGGCGAAGGACGGTAACCCGCATGACTACGACAGCCTGTATACCTCCGGCCAGGTCGGCGTCGACCCGAGCACCGGTGAGGTGAAATGGTTCTACCAGCATACCCCCAACGATGCCTGGGACTTTTCCGGCAACAACGAGCTGGTGCTGTTCGACTACAAGAACAAGGACGGCAAGCTGGTCAAGGCCACCGGCCATGCCGACCGCAACGGCTTCTTCTATGTGGTCGACCGCAGCAACGGCAAGCTGCAGAACGCCTTCCCCTTCGTCGACAACATCACCTGGGCCAGCCATATCGACCTGAACACCGGGCGCCCGGTGGAAAACCCCGGCCAGCGGCCGCCCAAGCCGCTGCCGGGGGAAAGCAAAGGCAAGCCGGTGGAGGTCTCGCCGCCGTTCCTCGGCGGCAAGAACTGGAACCCCATGGCCTACAGCCAGGATACCGGGCTGTTCTATATCCCCGGCAACCAGTGGAAAGAGGAGTACTGGACCGAGGAAGTGAACTACAAGAAAGGCTCTGCCTACCTGGGCATGGGCTTCCGCATCAAGCGCATGTATGACGACCACGTCGGCACCTTGCGTGCCATGGACCCGAGCACCGGCAAGCTGGTGTGGGAGCACAAGGAACCGCTGCCACTGTGGGCCGGGGTGCTGGCGACCAAGGGCAACCTGGTGTTCACCGGTACCGGTGATGGCTTCTTCAAGGCGTTCGACGCCAGGACCGGCAAGGAGCTGTGGAAGTTCCAGACCGGCAGCGGCATCGTCTCGCCGCCAATCACCTGGGAACAGGACGGCGAGCAGTACATCGGCGTGACGGTGGGCTACGGCGGCGCGGTGCCGCTGTGGGGCGGCGACATGGCCGAGCTGACCAAGCCGGTGGCCCAGGGCGGCTCGTTCTGGGTGTTCAAGATCCCCAGCTGGGACAAGCAGACCGCACAACGTTGACCCTCGGCGGGGAGCGGGCCTGCGCCCCTCCCCGTACTGTCACCTTCCTGCCGGGACCTTTGCCATGAACTACCTGCCATTGGCGTTGCTGCTGGTACTTTCCCCTACCCTGGCCATGAACGCCGACGACGCTGAAAGCGATACCCCCTTGACCATCAACGGCTGCCGGATCGCCGAAGCCAGCCAGTGCCCGGGGGCCGACCTGCGTGGCGCCAACCTGGCCAACCAGGACTTGCGCAAGATGAACCTGGCCGGCGCCGACCTGCGCGGTGCCGACCTGCGTCATGCCCGGCTGGACCTGGCCAACCTGGAACAGGCCCGCCTGCAAGGTGCCAACCTGACCCGCGCCAGCCTGCAGCAGAGCAACCTGCGCCTGGCCGACCTGAGCGACAGCAAGCTGGTGGCGATCCAAGGCTGGGGCCTGTTTGCCCAAGGCGCGCAATTCGCAAGGGCCGACCTCGGCGCGGCCTACCTGGAATTCGCCAGGTTGTCCGGGGCGAAGCTGCACCAGGCCAACCTGCGGGCGGCGGACCTGGAGATGGCCTGGTTGAGCAAGGCTGATTTGCAAGGGGCGAACCTGGGCGATGCCAACCTGCAAGAGGCCAAGTTCGGCCAAAGCAACCTGGAGGGTGCCGACCTGCGCGGGGCGCGGCAGCATTACGGGAATTTCCAGGATGCCAACATGCAGGGCTGCAAGGGTTGCCCCGCGACCTGGGACAAATGAGCGATGGGGCCGGTGTGACAGGTCCAGCGCCTGGGAGACCGGGCGCCGCATCTGCCAGGGCGAACCTCACCCCGCCACCCGCACCAGCCCCAGGTCGATCCCCAGGTGCACCAGCTCGGCATGCGAGCTGACCTGCAGCTTGCTCTTGAGCAAGGTCAGGTGGTTGGACACGGTCTTGGCACTGATGCACAGCTGCTCGGCAATCGCCCGCACCGGCGTACCCTTGGCCAGCATCACGAAGATCTCCAGCTCACGTTGGGTCATGCACTGCAGGCGTGGGTCGCTGGCCCGCTGATGCGTGGTGCAGGCCAGCTGGGTGGCCAGCGGTTGCTCGATATAGGCCTGCCCGGCCAATACCCGCTGCACCGCCTCGATCAGCACCTCGGGCGCCGAGTTCTTGGTCAGGTACCCCGCTACCCCCGCGTCCAGCGCCTGGCGCACCAGCGGCAGTTCATCGTGCATGCTGAAGAACAGCACGCGCAGTTGCGGCAAGCGCTGGCGCAGGCGTCGGGTGGTTTCCAGGCCGCTGATACCGGGCAGGCCGAAGTCCATGATCACCAGGTTGGGCACTTGCTCCTGCACCCGCGCCAGCGCCTCCTCGCCACTGGCCGCCTCGCGCACCTGCACTGTAGGCAGCACCGCCCGCAACAAGCTGGCATAGCCCTGGCGGACCACGGCGTGGTCATCGACCAACACGATATTCATTGCACCTCCATGGGAATGTTCAGGGCCAGCGCCCAGCCGGCACCCGGGCGGCTGAGGATGCGCAGTTCAGCGCCCAGGCTGCGGGCGCGCTCGGCCATCGAGTGCAGGCCGACCCCGGGGCGCAGTGGCTGCGGCGCGCCGCAACCATTATCGCGGATGAGCAGGCGCAAGCCCCTGGCGCTGCGCTGCAGGCGCACCCGCACCTGGCTGGCCGCAGCGTGTCGGGCGACATTGGTCAACGCCTCCTGCAACAGGCGATACAGGTGCATGCGGCTCGCCCCGGGCAACGCTGGCAGGCGCGCGCCGACCCGCAGGCGGCAATCGATGCCCTGGCTGGCCTGCCATTGGCTCGCCAGCAGGGCAAACGCCTCCGCCAGCGGCATGTGCTGCAGCGCCAGCGGATACAAGTCATGCACCAATGCGCGAAAGCCCTGCTGCAGGCGCTGGCAATCGAGTTCCAGGGTGCGGGTGGTCTGCGCCACCGCGGCCGGCTGGTCGGCCACCATGCGCAGCAGGCACAGCTGGGCTCGGATACCTGCCAGGTATTGCCCGAGGTCGTCGTGCAGGGTTTGCGCCAGCTGGGTGCGCTCCCGCTCCTGCACGGCCAGCAGCGCCTGGGTCAGATGGGCATTGTCGGCCCGGGCCTGTTCCAGCGATGCCGCCATGTGGTTGAAATGCCTGGCCAGCTGGCGCGCCTCCGGCAGGCCGGCTTCGCGCAGGCGCGCGCTCAACTGCCCACCGGAGACCTGGCGCAGGGCCTGCAGCAGCTCATCCAGCAAACCCAGGCCGCGGCGCACCGCCCAACGGATGGTCAGCAAGCTCAGCAACAGCGCCAGGCCACACAGGCCCGCCAACTGTTGCAGCGAGTCGCGGACTTCGTCGATTTCATCCCGCGCATCCACGGCAATCGCTACCCGGCGGCCATCACTCAGTTGCAGCAACCGGGTAGCGTGGTGGCGCTCGCCGAGCAGGTGGTGGCCAAGCCAGGCATCCACGCCGTGCGCCTGCGGCAGCGGCAGCGCTTCATCCGCCGCCAGCCAGTGTACCCGCACGTGGCGCAGGCTCTGGGTCAACCGTGGCTGCAGGTGGGCCGGGTCGCGCTCGGCGGTATCGCCGAGGTACGCCACCACCGCTTCGGCCGATTGCAACTCGCGCTCTACATCGGCCACCGCCTGGTGCAACAGCACACCTGCACAGGCCAGCATCACCAGCAGGAAAAACACCGTGACGCAGAGGTTGATCCGCCACAGGGCCGACAGGTCAGGCAGGCGCATGCGCGGTTCTCCTCAAAGTGGCGAGATTGCGCTCCATCGTAAGACCGGGGCCTGCGTGGCGAATTACTACCTTGGTACCGGCCGGGCGCTACTTTCTGCATATTTCCCCGTCGTGGCGGGCTTCCTATGCTGGCGCCATCTGCCGTGGAGTCGCCTTATGCGCCAGCCTGCCCACCTTGCCCTGACCTGCCTGCTGGCCGTCGCCGCCACCCTGTCTGCGGCCCTGGCGTCTGCCGCCGGGGGCCAGGCTGCCGAGCCCTTGCAGGTGCGCATCGGTTACCTGGGCTATCGCCCCGACCCAGGCCCGCTGCTGTCCAACGTCATTCCCGAGCCCAGCGATGCCGGGCTGCAAGGCGCCAGGCTGGCGGTTGTCGACAGCAACAGTAGCGGCCGCTTCCTGCAACAGCAATTCCAGCTCACCGAGGCCAGCGTCGACAGCCCGGAAGCCCTGCTGCAGGCCGCCAAGGCCCAGCATGAGCAGGGCCTGCGGCTGTTCGTGGTCAACGCCCCTGCGGCCAGCTTGCAGGCCTTGTCCGGCGCATTGCCTGACAGCCTGCTGTTCAACGCCGGCAGCCCGGACGACAGCCTGCGCAGCAGCCAGTGCCTGGGCAATGTGCTGCACAGCCTGCCCGGGCGCGCCATGCTGGCCGATGCCCTGGCGCAATTCCTGGTGCTGCGCAAATGGCAGCGGGCGCTGCTGATCGTCGGCCAGACCGATGACGACCGTGCCTACGCCGCCGCCCTGCGGCGTGCCGCGAAGCGCTTCGGCCTGCAGCTGGTGGCGGAAAAGCCCTGGACCTTCGACAACGACCAGCGCCGCAGCGCCCAGGCCGACATGCCGCTGTTCACCCAGACCGCCGAGTACGACGTGGTGCTGGTGGCCGACGAGCGCGGCGACTTCGGCGAGTACCTGCCCTACCAGACCTGGTACCCACGCCCGGTCGCCGGGACCCAGGGCCTGACCCCGACCGGCTGGCACAAGACCGTGGAAACCTTCGGCGCGGCGCAACTGCAAAAGCGTTTCGAGGCCCAGGCCGGGCGCTGGATGAACGACCGCGACTTCGCCGCGTGGATGGCCGTGCGCAGTGTCGCCAGCGCAGTGAGCAAACTGCGCCAGGCCGAGCCGCACGCCGTGCAGCAGCTGCTGCTCAGCGAGGAGTTGCCGCTGGACGGTTTCAAGGGCCGCAAGCTCAGCTATCGCCCGTGGAACGGCGAGCTGCGCCAGCCGATCCCGCTGGTGCAGCCACGGGCGCTGGTCAGCACTTCGCCGCAGGAAGGATTCCTCCACCCATCCAACGAAATGGACAGCCTGGGCTACGACAAGCCCGAGGTCAGCTGTCGCTACCCCTGAGCCAATAACCACAACAAAAAAAGGATTCCGCCATGCCTCGCCGCCTGTTCCACCGGGCCCTGCTTTACCCCAGCCTGCTGTCGGGCGCCCTGGCGCTTGCCAGCAGCCAGGCCATGGCCGCCACCGCCTGGGTGTCCAACGAGAAGGACAACAGCCTCAGCCTGATCGACCTGCAAACCCTGGAAGTCACCGAGACCCTGCCGGTAGGCCAGCGTCCGCGCGGCCTGCTGCTGTCCCACGACCACACGCTGCTGTATATCTGCGCCAGCGATTCGGACCGGGTCCAGGTGATGGACGTGGCCACCCGCAAGATCATCAAGGAGCTGCCCTCCGGCAAGGACCCCGAGCAGTTCGCCCTGCACCCCAACGACCGCTGGTTGTACGTGTCCAACGAGGACGACGCGCTGGTGACCGTGATCGACACCCAGACCGACAAGGTGCTCGGCCAGATCGATGTCGGCATCGAGCCTGAAGGCATGGCAGTGAGCCCGGATGGCAAGTGGGCGGTCAACACCAGCGAAACCACCAACATGCTGCACTGGATCGACACCAGCACCCAGACCCTGGCCGAAAGCACCCCGGTCGACCAGCGGCCGCGCTTTGTCGAATTCAGCCAGGACGGCACGCGGCTGTGGGCCTCGGCGGAAATCGGCGGTACCGTGACCATTCTCGACGTGGCCACGCGCCAGGTGCTGAAAACCCTGAATTTCCAGATCAAGGGCGTGCACCCGGACAAGGTCCAACCGGTAGGGATCAAGCTCAGCGCCGATGGCAAGTACGCCTTCGTCGCCCTGGGCCCCGCCAACCACGTGGCGGTGGTCGATGCCAAGACCTTCGAGGTGCTCGACTACCTGCTGGTCGGGCGGCGGGTATGGCAGCTGGCATTCACCCCGGACCAGAGCCAGTTATTGGCCACCAACGGCGTCAGCGGTGACGTATCGGTGATCGATGCGAAAAACCTCAAGGTGCTCAAGTCGGTGAAGGTCGGCCGCTACCCCTGGGGCGTGGTGGTGACGCCATGAATACGCTGGAAGTCAGTGACCTGAGCTTTGCCTACGGCCAGCGCCAGGCACTCAGGCAGGTCGCGTTCAGCCTGGCGCCGGGGCGCTTCGCTGCGCTGCTGGGCCCCAACGGGGCCGGCAAGTCGACCTTGATCGCCCTGCTCACGCGGCTCTACGACCTGCAGCAGGGCGACATCCGCGTGTGCGGCTGTTCCCTGCGCGATGCCGCGCGCCCGGCCTTGCGCCAGTTGGGCGTGGTATTCCAGCAAAGCACCCTGGACCTGGACCTCAGCGTCGAACAGAACCTGCGCTACCACGCCTCGCTGCATGGCCTGTCGCGGCGCCAGGCCAACCTGCGGGTGGACGCCGAACTGGCCCGCCAGGGCCTCGATGAGCGCCGCCGCGAGCCAGTCCGGGCATTGAACATCGGCCATCGACGCCGGGTCGAGATTGCCCGCGCGCTGCTGCATGAACCGCGTCTGCTGTTGCTCGACGAAGCCAGCGTCGGCCTCGACCCGGCCAGCCGCCTGGCGCTCAACCAACACCTGCGGCTGCTGTGCCGCGAGCAGTGCCTCAGCGTGCTGTGGACCACCCACCTGCTGGACGAGGTCCAAGCCAGCGATGACCTGCTGATCCTGCATCAAGGGCGCCTGGTGACCAGCGGCACGGCCGCGGCCCTGAGCCAGGCGCACGGCGGCGACCTCGACCACGCCTTCGCCCGCCTGACCAGCGCGCCTTCAGGAGCCAATGCCCAATGAACGCCTATTGGCAATGTTTCAACGGCATTCTGCTGCGCGAATGCCTGCGTTTCGTCCTGCAGCGCACGCGCTTTCTCAGCGCCCTGGTGCGCCCGCTGCTGTGGCTGCTGGTGTTCGCCGCCGGGTTTCGCGCGGCCCTGGGCATTGCGATCATCGAGCCCTACGACACCTATATCCCCTACGAGGTGTACATCATCCCCGGCCTGGCTTGCATGATCCTGTTGTTCAACGGCATGCAGGGTTCGCTGTCGATGGTCTATGACCGCGAGATGGGCAGCATGCGCGTGCTGCTGACCAGCCCGTTGCCACGCCCGTTCCTGCTGGGCAGCAAGCTGTTGGCGACCTCGTTGATCTCTCTGTTGCAGGTGTACGCCTTCCTGGCCATTGCCTGGCTGTACGGTGTGCAACCACCGGCCGCCGGCTTGCTGCTGGCCTTACCGGCGCTATTGCTGGTGGCATTGATGCTCAGCGCCCTGGGGTTGCTGCTGTCGAACGCGATCCGGCAGCTGGAGAACTTTGCCGGGGTGATGAATTTCGTGATTTTCCCACTGTTCTTCCTGTCTTCGGCGCTGTACCCGTTGTGGAAGATGCAGGAGGCCAGCCAGTGGCTGTACTGGCTGTGTGCAGTCAACCCGTTCACCCATGCCGTGGAGCTGGTGCGCTTTGCCCTGTACCAGCGTCTGAACCTGCTGGCACTGGCGGTGTGCCTGGGCCTGACCGCGCTGTTCACCCTGCTGGCGGTCCTCACCTTCAACCCGCAGCACGCGGCACTGCGCAAGCCCCGCTGATCCACCCCGCTGTGCGTGCATCCAGTCCTGGCACCGGCGCGTCCACCGACGCGCCTGGCCATCTACTACTTTAGTACTGCCTTTGCTATCTGATCGTCGCATTCACAATGCAGCGCCGCTGGCATGTAATGGGCCTATAACAAAAAGGATAACCCCCATGCCACGTGCCCTGCCCCGGCTGCCGCGCCCCTTGCTGGTGGCCTTCTCGCTGAGTCTGTCGCTGGGCATCGCCCAGGCCGGCACGGAGCCGTTGTTTTCCGCCGACGGTTATCGCACCAGCGTCTACCGCAGCCCGACACCGCAACAGGTGGACGGCGCCCAGGTCATCGACACCGCCACCCTGCAAAGCCTGCTGAAGCAGACCCCCGCCCCGGTCCTGATCGACGTCTATCGGCGCCAATGGCTGCAAGGCCGCTTCATCGAGGACGAACCGCACAGCAATATCCCCGGCAGCCGCTGGCTGGCCAACACCGGTGACGGCGAGCTGAGCCCGGCCTGGCAAGGCTACTTCGCGCGCCACCTGCAAGACGCGACCGCCGGGCGCCAGCAGCCGCCGCTGGTGTTTTACTGCCGCTCGGATTGCTGGTTGAGCTGGAACGCGGTAAAACGCGCGAAGGCCCTGGGCTATGACAACCTGTACTGGTATCGCGACGGCCTGGACGCCTGGCAGCAGGCCAATCTGCCACTGGCCCCCGCGCAACCGGAACCCTTCCCCTGAATTCGCTTGCCGCAGGCGTGCCCCGCTCCATCCCATAAAAACGAGGTGAAAAGGCCATGTACAAAATTCTGATTGCCGACGATCACCCGCTGTTTCGCGAAGCCATCCACAATGTCATCAGCGACGGGTTCCAGGGCAGCGAAGTCATGGAAACCGCCGACCTGGACAGTGCCCTGGCGCTGACCCGCGAGCACGATGACCTCGACCTGATCCTGCTCGACCTGAACATGCCTGGCATGCACGGCCTCAACGGCCTGATCACCCTGCGCAACGAGGCCCCCACCACACCGGTGGTGATCGTCTCGGCCGAGCAGGAAAAGCAGATCGTGCTGCAGGCCATCACCTACGGGGCGGTGGGGTTCATCACCAAGTCCTCGCCACGTTCGCAGATGATCGACGCGATCGAGCAGATCCTCAACGGCAACGTCTACCTCCCGCCCGATATCATCCGCGCCCAGAAAAGCAGCACCAGCCGGCGCCTGAACGATACCCCGAGCTTCCCGCCGGAAATGCTCCAGGCGCTGACCCGCAAGCAATTGCTGGTGCTCGAGCGCATGACCAAGGGCGAGTCGAACAAGCAGATCGCCTACACCCTGGATATCGCCGAAACCACGGTCAAGGCCCACGTTTCGGCGATCCTGCGCAAACTCAACGTGCACAACCGGGTGCAGGCAATCCTCAGCGCCGGCGATATCGACTTCGGTGATTACCTGCGCCGCTGAACCAGCTACGCGCCAAGCGATGGCTGGCTGCTGGCAAGCAGGTGGCTCATCGCCGTTTTCAGCTTCATCGGCCGCACCGGCTTGTGCATCAGGGTGTGGCCGAGCTCGCGAATCTGCTGCTTGAGTTCGTTGCTGTAGTTGGCGGTGATCATCAACGCCGGTAGCGGCTGGGTGCGGCGGGCGTTGATCCGCGCCACCGCATCGACACCATTGCAGTCGTTGTCCAGGTGGTAGTCGGCAATCAGCAGGTCGGCTTCGGCGTGGTAGTTGTCCACCTGGCGCGCCAGGTCCTCTTCCGACAAGGCGGTGACCACGCGGCAGCCCCAGCCCTCCAGCAGCGTGCGCATGCCGGCGCAAATCGCGGCATCGTTATCCAGCACCCACACCCGCGCGCCGCGCAGGCGTTCCAGCATCGGTTCGCTGATCGCCTGGCTTGGCTGGGCCTTGGGCGCGGCAGTGCTCAGTGGCACCTCCACCGCGAACACCGAGCCTTTGCCCAGCCAGGAACGGACCCGGATGCGGTGGCCAAGGATACCGGCGATCTTTTCCACGATCGCCAGGCCCAGGCCCAGGCCACGGTCCTGTTGCGGGCGCTGCACATCGCCGCGGCGAAACTCCTGGAACATTTCCTCCAGGTGCTCTTCGGCAATGCCGATGCCGCTGTCCCACACTTCGATGCGCAGGCCGCCGCGCACGCGCCGGCAACCCAATACCACGCGCCCACGCGGGGTATAGCGAATGGCGTTGCTGAGCAGGTTGCGCAGGATCCGCGCCAACAACTGGATATCACTGCGCACCACCGCCGAACAGCTCACGAAGTGCAGCGCCAGCCCTTCGCTGCGGGCCACCTGGGCGTACTCGGCGGCAAGGTTGTCCATCAGTTCGCCAAGGGCGAAGGGTGCGACGTCGGCCTTGATCACCCCGGCATCGAGCTTGGAAATATCCACCAGGGTGCCCAGCAGGTTCTCCACATCCTCCAGCGAGTTGCTGACATTGCGTACCAGCTGGGTGCTGTCCTGCGGTTCGCGGCTTTCGAGCAGCGCACTGGTGAACAGCCGCGCCGCGTTCAACGGTTGCAGCAGGTCATGGCTGACCGCCGCGAGGAACTTGGTCTTCGACAGGTTGGCCTGTTCGGCCTCGCGCTTGGCCTCGCGCAGGCGCGCTTCGGCGCGGCTGCGCTCCTCGATCTCGCGCAGCAGTTGCTCGTTGAGGCTGGTCAGTTCGGCCGTGCGCTCACGTACCCGTTGCTCGAGGTGCTGATAGGCCTGGTGCAGCGCTTGCGCGGTATTGCGCCGCTCGGTGATATCGCGGATCAGCACGAAGATGCCGGCCACTTCGCCACTGGCCAGGCGGTTTGGCACGTAGGAACGCAGCATGTAGCGTTCCTGCCCGCTGCTGTTGGTTTCAGCGAACTCGAACGTGACGCTCTCGCCGGCCAGCGCGCGTACCACATAAGTTTCCAGGCGCTGGTAATGCTGTTCGCTGTGGGCCTCGCGCAGGCTCAGGCCGAGCATCACGCCGGGGGGCCAGCAGTACCATTCTTCGTAGACCTTGTTGGTGAATTCGTAGACCAGGTCGGCGTTGAGGTAGGCGATCAGCGCCGGGACATTGTCGGTAATCAGGCGGATCTGGTGCTGGTGGGCAGTCTCGGCCCGCTGCCGCGCTTCGCTGAGCAGGCGGTTGACGGCCTTGAGCTCGGCCATTGCCTGGTTCAGGGCATCGGTGCGTTCGCGTACCTGCTCGGCCAGCACCACCGAGTGCTGAAACGCCGCGTAAGGGTCATTGCCACGCGTCACACCGGACTCGACGCGCTCGATCAGGGCGCCGTTGATACGCTGCAGCTTATGGTTTTCATGTTGCAGCCGGGTGATTTCCAGCTGCAGGTCAGCGATTGACGGGAGGCCGGTTGCGGGCAATGGCGACGCCGGTGAAGGTCTGGTTGATGTGCATGCCATTGAACTGTTCTCCGTAGGTGTTGAAGCCGATCACCCGCTGCTCGCGCAGGAATGCGCCGATCGGCTCCAGGCCGTGCTGGCCTTCCAGTTCCAGCCGCCGCAGGAAGCAATCGCAACCGATGGTCAGCAACAGTGGGCCGAGACGCTGCTGCAAGCCGTCGAACAGCTGCTGCAGGTTGGGCAACAACGGCCCGGGGGTCATGGCGGTGAGCACGATGCCGTTCTCCACCGCACAGTAGAAGCTCAGGCTCTGGTCCGGGTGCACTTGCTGGATCGCCCGCACGTAGTACTGGTCGTGGATGCGTACGGCCAGCGGATGGGCGGCGAATACCTGGTAGTCGAGTTCGGCCACCGGCACGCCGATGTGCCGGGCATACTCCTCGGCGGCCGGCTCGGCATTCAGTTCGAAAACCCGGCGCTGGGCACTGTCGGCCCCCGTGACCACCAGCTTTTCCTGCCGTGGCAGGATGTGGTGGGTGGTGAACACCTCGAAGTCGAGCCAGGTATTGACCAGCACCACCACTGCCGCGCCGTTATGGAACGCGCCGCCGAAGTACACGTGGGTGCGGGTCAGGTAATTGTCGTCGCCGGCCGAACCGCCAAAATGCGGAATGTCCCCGAGGGCGGCGCTGAGCGCCGCGAGCACCATCTCCTCGCGGCTGGACAGGCCGTCGAGCAGGGTCAGGGCAAAGCTGTGGCCCTTGATCGGCGCCAAGGTGTTGCTGCGGCAGGTGCCGACCAGGCGCTCGACCATTTGCTGGGCATCGATCAGGCTGAAGTGCTCCATCTCATCGATCAGCCCGGTGGCGATGGAGAAATGCCGATGATCGAAGCCCACCGCCGTGATGCAGTTACGGCCGTAGCCCAGCGGGGTGATCTCGCCGGCGCTGGTGCAACCGACCAGGCGGATGCCGCCAAAGCCCTGCTCCAGGGCCTCGCCCAGGACCTGCAGGTCGTATTCGGCGGAGCAGAAGAACAGCACGAAGCCCAGGTGCGGGTGCAGCAGCTGCGCCGCCAGTTCCTCGGCCGCCAGCCGGGCGTCGGTAGCCTGGGACATGGCGCTGACCACACCGTCGTTGTGAGCCTGCTGCATCCTGGTCTCCGGCGCGGGTTGGCTGAGCAAAGAGTGTACGAAGGCGATCATTGGCGACGAATGCTACTTGGGTAGCGGGTGGGCAGTTCCATGGTTGTAATAGCTTGCCCTGAAGATTGCCGGGGTCGCGCGCGGCCCTTTCGCGACGCAAGACCGCTCCCACATCGACCGCGCAAGCCCAGTTTTACGAACCCTGCGGTCATTGTGGGAGCGGCCTTGCGTCGCGAAAGGGCTGCACAGCAGCCCCGGCAATCTTCAGTCGAGGCCGAGGACCTACCAGGTGAGCACTGCCCCCACCGCGAAGGTATCGGTGTCTTCGTCCTGGGCACTGGTTTCATGACCCTCGATGGAAAACTGGTTGTACTCGGCAACCAGCTTGAGGTTGTCATTGATGTCGTGGAACAGCGCGATGCCACGGGTTTCATAATCCGCACCACTGTCGACCGCGCCATTGCCATCGTCCTTGGTCTTGCCATAGGACAGCGCCACGCGGTTCTTGCCGAACTTGTACGAGCCCTGCAGCAGGTAGCCATCGCTGTCGACATTGCGCAAGGTCGGTTCGCCAGCGTTGTTGGTGAAGAACGGGTTGATGCCCTTGGCCTGGAACCCCGAACCGGTCAGCGACAACCCGCCCATCTTGGCCTGCACGCCATAGCCGACACCTTTGGAGGTGACCGACTGCACCGCCGGGTCGGTGTTGTCGGAGGTCTGGTAGCTGCCGTTGAGCCAGCTGTAGATCTGCGCCCCGCCCAGGTCGAACTGGTAGGTGATCTCGCTTTCGGTACGCGGGTTTTCCTGGTAGGCCTTGCCGGTCGGGCTGCTGTCGTTGGTGTCCACCGGGTCCATGATGCCGACCGCGACGCGCAGGCCGTCCATCACCGGGGTGCGGTAGGTGATCTGCGAGGTGGGGAACGGGTATGGGTAGCCGCTGCCGATGTTGCCGAACGATACCCCGCCGCCGTCCACCAGGCCCAGGGTGTCACTGACCTGGCCATAACCGGCCAGCAGTTCATCGAGGAGGATGTTGGAGCGGGCGAACAGGCCGAAATCCTTGCCGATCAGCACCTCACCCCATTCCGGATTGGCCACGGTACCGTAGAACTGGCGCACGTCGATGGCGGTGTCGGTGCCGTTGGTTTCGCTGTCGTTGATGGTCACCCAGAACGAGGCGCGCGCGCCGAGCTTGAGGTCGTCGACCTGCTTGCCCATGTTGAAGCCCAGGTAGTTGGGCAGGAAACCCATCTTCACCCGCGACTGGCGGCGGTCGAACTGCTCACCCTCGCGGTCGACATCGCTGTTGACGTAGAAGGCATTTATATAGCCGTCGGTGGAAAACGTCGTCTGGTCCTTGTCGTACAGCATGATCTCGGCCTCGGCGACACTGCTCAGGCAAAGGCTCGACAGGCTGACGGTGACAGCCGCCAGCAAACGGGGGGACAGATTCTTATTGTTGTACATGGCGCGCTCCGAAACGGGGACGGGATGTCGGAGGCGATTATCAGAACCGGGCGAAGGGCCAGAAACGCTGCTTTGGAGCGGGCTGGCGGGTGCTTTGGGCCGGCGTGTGGGGCGTGAGCATTCGGGCCTGCTACCGGGTTGGGCCGGGAGGCGAGACTTAGGGTTTAGGCATTAATGGCAGGCAGGTAGCGATACAAAAAGCCCGGCTTCGAGCTGACGCCGTACCTGCAGGAACGGCTTCAGCCGCGGTTACCCGCACAGCCGGTGCCAGCCACCGGGTCGCCCGCTTCACACGCCGAGCGCAAGCGCCTGGTTTCAGGAAACCAGCGCTTGCGAACCTAGCCGCACCGGCATCTCATAGCGGTGCGGTTGCTGCCAGGCCAGTTGGGCCTGTACATCGACAGCCGCGTCCTTGACCTTCTGCGCCCACTGTTCATCCTGCGGGCACACCACCAGCACGCGGAACCCGTGGTCGACGCCTTCCAGCCGCACCCCCTCGGAATCATCCACATGCAGATCGATGTCGAACGCCGACGGCAACTTCGACGGTGCATGGCCCAGCCCGTTCCTGGCCAGGGCATGCTGGTGGCGGTCACTGTTGACCACGCCGTCGACGCGGATGCCGTAGAGCATCAGCCAGCGGCGGATGTACGACGGTGTGCGCCCCGACGAGGTGTAGATCCAGATGCTGCAGCCCTGGCGGCGCAGGTCGCGGATCAGCGCGCGCGTGCCACTGCGCAGGGGTTCGCCCAACCAGCGGTGGACACACGCCGGCAGCTTGCTGTGTTCGGCGGCGGCGTGGTCTGCCTGGCAGGCAAGCGTGTCGTCGATGTCGAACGAAATGCGCACCTTTGGCCGGTTGAATCGGCGCTCGACGGCCTGCCAGCCACGCTGCAGCAGTGACGAACCGTGCATCAGCGGCACCTCTCGCAGGCAGGCACGGGCATGCCGCCCAGGAAGAACTGGCCCGGTTCAGGCGCCTTCGCTTCGAGGAAGGCGGCGTATTTCTTCTTGATCTTGGGGAGTTCGTACAAGGCCTTGACACCGTGTTTGGCGGAATTGCGGATGACCGAGGATGGGTTGAAGTAGCCCTCGGCGTTGTCCAGCGACAGCACGAAGGGCGGTAGCCCGGCGCGCATCAGCAAGTAGCTGACGAGCAGCGACCCGGTGCGGTTGTTGCCTTCGATGAACAGCTGCGGCTTGCTGAGGATGCGCACGTAGACACCGGCGGCCCGTTTCCAGATCGAATCACTGCGGTAGGCCCAGTACCAGTTGTACAAATCCTTGATGCCGCCCTCGACGTTGTTGAAGAAGTGCGCCTCGGTCGCGGCAAGATGCGCGGCGAACTCCAGGCGGCGGGCGGGGTCGCTGCCGCACAGCACGGTGGCATTGATCTCCAGCATCAGGTTCAACTGCTGCAGGTCGAAAAGGTCGATACCACGTGCGACATAGTCATCAATCAGGGCATAGCCCTCGACCACATTCAGCAGCACCTCGTCGGTGAACGGGTCGCGCGGTTCGGTGAATCGCTCGCTGAGTTCGGCAAAACGGGCCTGCACCTCACGCAGTGCGCGCTCTACCGCTGACAGATCAAGACGACGCGTGGCTGGCATTGGAAACCCCGGGTAACACTTCAACGGAAGACGGCGCGACCAGGGCTCAACTGAACTTGCCGCTGATGTAGTCGGCGGTCAGTTGCTCGCGCGGGTTCTGGAAGATCTGCGTGGTCGGGCCCATTTCCACCAGGTAGCCGGTGCGGGTGCCCTGGGAAATGTCCACCGAGAAGAACGCGGTTTCATCAGCCACACGAATCGCCTGCTGCATGTTGTGGGTGACCAGCGCGATGG
This sequence comes from Pseudomonas sp. SMV7, assembly GCF_052041995.1. Lineage (NCBI taxonomy): Bacteria > Pseudomonadati > Pseudomonadota > Gammaproteobacteria > Pseudomonadales > Pseudomonadaceae > Pseudomonas > Pseudomonas sp. SMV7. The sequence goes on from NZ_JBKGGT010000006.1 coordinate 21,708, forward strand.
TGTAGTCCTTCTTCAATTCGACCATCAGTTCTTCCACCCGGCGGGTGGCGATGGGGTCGAGCGCCGAACACGGCTCGTCCAGCAGCAGCACTTCCGGCTCGGTGGCGATCGCGCGGGCGATGCACAGGCGTTGCTGCTGGCCGCCGGACAGCGACAGGCCGCTGACCTTGAGCTTGTCCTTGACTTCGTCCCACAACGCGGCGCCCTGCAGGGCATGCTTGACGCGGTCGCCGATGTCACCCTTGTAGCGGTTCAGGCGCAGGCCGAAGGCGACGTTGTCGAAAATGCTCATCGAGAACGGGTTGGGCTGCTGGAACACCATGCCGATGTAGCGGCGCACCACGACCGGATCGACGCCTTTGCCATAGACATCCTGGCCGAGGAAATGCACGTGGCCTTCGAAGCGGAAGCCCTTGACCAGGTCGTTCATGCGGTTGAGGCTGCGCAGCACGGTACTCTTGCCACAGCCGGACGGGCCGATGAAGCCGGTGATCTGGTTCTTGCGGATCGGTACGTGGCTGTCGCGCACGGCCATGAAGTTGCCGTAGAAAATCTTGTCCAGCTTGCAGTCCATGACGATGGGGGCTTCGCTGACCACGGGAGCGGCTTTTTGCGCAGTGGATACGTTCAAGGTCGAATGCTCCCTTTCTCAGTACTTGGGCTTGCCGAATACTCGGCTCAGAATGTTGATTACCAGCACGATCATCACCAGTACCAGCGAGGCCGCCCAGGCGAGCTCGAGCTGGTTGTCGAATGGCATGCCGGAGAAGTTGTAGATCAGCACGGCCAGCGAGGCCGTCGGGTTCATCACGGCCAGGTCGCCGTCATGCAGGATCCAGTAGTTGCTGAACAACGCGGTGAACAACAGCGGCGCCGTTTCGCCTGCGGCACGCGCCACGGCCAGCATGACGCCGGTGAGGATCGCCGGCAGGCCGGTGGGCAGGACGATTTTGCAGATCACCTGGGCCCGGGTGCAGCCCATGCCATAGGCGGCATCCTTCATGATCTTGGGCACCATCTTCATCGACTCTTCGGCGGTCAGCACGACGATGGGCAGCATCAGGACCGCCAGGGCCACGCCGCCTGCCGGCGCCGAGTAGGTGCCGGTGGTCATCACCACCAGGGCGTAGGCGAATACCCCGGCCAGGATCGATGGCAGGCCGGTGAGCATCCGGGCGGCGAAGCGCGCAGCGTTGGCCAGCTTGCTGTCCGGGCCGAGTTCGGCCAGGAACACCGCGGCCAGGATACCGACCGGCACGGCGATGGCCGCAGCAATACCGACCATGACGAAGGTGCCGACCATGGCGTTGCCGAAGCCCCCGCCCATCTCGAAGCCGGTGGGCGGCAGCTCGGTGAACACCTCCAGGTTGAGGCGTGCACCACCGCGGGTGATCAGCATGTACAGCACCGAAACCAGCGGCACGCTGGCCACCAGCGCCGCGCACCAGGCCAGCGTGGTCAGCACCAGGCTGCGCAGGGAACGGCCTTCCAGCTTGCGCTGCAGGCTGGGCAGCGCCTTGGTCGGGGTGGTCAGGTCGGTCATCATTTGTTACCCCGCTGGGCGTAGAGCATGATCATCGAGCCGAGTACGTTCACCAGCAGGGTGATGAACATCAGTACCAGGGCGGCGTACATCAGTACTTCGACCTCGTTCGGGCCGGCCTCCGGGAAGTTCAGCGCCAGCAGCGCGGCCAGGGTATTGGCCGGGGCGAACAAGGACACGGATATGTTGTTGGCATTGCCGACCAGCATGGCCAGCGCCATGGTTTCGCCCAGCGCCCGGCCCAGGCCGAGTACCAGCGAACCGAAGATGCCGGTGGCCGCGGACGGCACCATCACCTTTAGAATCGCCTCCCAGTGGGTGGCGCCCAGGCCGTAGGCCGCCTGCTTGGTTTTCATCGGCACGCTGGTCAGCGCATCCTGCGAAACGGCGGCGATGGTCGGCAAAATCATGATGGCCAGCACCAGCGCGGCAGGCAGCAGCCCGGGCCCGCTCAGCGAGGTGCCAAAAAACGGAATCCAGCCCAGCTCGCTGTGCAGCCAGGTGGTCAGCGGGCGGATGGCCGGGATTACCACGTAGATGCCCCACAGGCCGTAGACGACGCTGGGGATGGCGGCGAGCAATTCGACAATGGTGCGGAAGATTGCCGCCAGCTTGGCCGGCAGGAAGTCCTGGGTGAGGAAAATGGCCATGCTGACGCCGAAGAAACCGGCGATCAACAGGGCGATCAAGGCGCTGTACAGGGTGCCCCAGATGGCCGGCAGAATGCCGTACTGGCCTTGGTTGACGTCCCAGACGCTGCCGAACAACACGTCAAAACCGTGCTTCTCGATGCCGGGCAGGGCCTTGCGGCCCACTTCGTAGACCAGCGCGAAGACCAGCGCCAGCACCAGCACCACACCGATGCGTGCCAGCGCACGAAACGTGCGATCAACCAGGAAGTCTTTCGCAGACGGCGGCTGGCACGCGGAGTGGGGGTTTTCCGGGATGGCGAAAGGTGTGTTCATGGGCGGGTTCCGGGACTGGGGCAAACACCCCCGGCATGGCAGGACCACACCGGGAGCGCCTGGCGCTGTTACTGGATGTTGGCGGACGCTTTGCGCACCTGGTCGACCACCGATTGCGGCAGCGGGATGTAGCCCATCGAGTCGGCAATCTTCTGCCCTTCGGTCAGGCTGTACTCGACCATGTCACGCATGGCCTTGGCCTTGGCCGGGTTGCCGTTGTCCTTGCGGAAGATCATCCAGGTGTAGGAGGTGATCGGGTAGGACTTGGCGCCTTCCGGGTCAGGCAGCCAGGCCACCAGGTTTTCCGGCATGTTCACCGCAGCCAGCGCCTCGGCACCGCTTTCGGCGTTCGGCACCACGTACTGGCCGGCCTTGTTCTGCAGCTGGGCGAAGTCGACCTTTGCCAGCTTGGCGAAGCCATATTCGATGTAGCCGATGGCACCCGGGGTCTGGCGCACGGTGGCGGTTACCCCATCGTTCTTCGGCGACTTGATGAACTTGTCGCTGGCCGGCCAGTTGACGGTGTTGCCTTCACCCAGGGTTTGCTTGAAATCGGCGTTGATCGCCGACAGGTGCTTGGTAAAGACCGCCGTGGTACCGCTGGAGTCGGCGCGCACGACCACGGTGATCGGGGTGGCGGGCAGTTTCAGCTCAGGGTTGGCCGCGACGATCTGCGGGTCGTTCCACTGGGTGATCTTGCCGAGGAAGATGTTCGAGTAGACGTCGCGCGGCAGCTTCAGCCCTTTCGGGTTGCCTGGCAGGTTGTAGGCCAGGACGATTTCACCGGCGGTCATCGGCAGCAACTGCACGCCTTCGCCGACCTTGGCGATTTCTTCAGGCTTCATGGCCGAGTCGCTGGCGGCAAAATCGACAGTCTTGTTCAGAAAGTCCTGAACACCTGCCCCGCTCCCCTTGGACTGGTAATCCACAGTGACGCCGTCAGTTTCCTTGCTGAAGGCCTTGAACCAGGTCAGGTAGATAGGTGCTGGGAAGCTGGCGCCGGAACCGGTCAGGCGTACGTTCTCTGCGGCGAACGCGGCCGAAGTGGCGCAGACAGAAACGGCAACGGCAAGTGCAGCAGACTTCATCAGGCGTATCATCGAAAAGCGCTCCGTGTGATGGCCGGCACACTTTGCAGCAGCAATGTTACAGCTTTGTGACCGATGAAAGGCATGCCGCGGGATAGAGCCGCCCGCTGGCGCCATCACGGCGCAGCCTGGCTCCCGAAGGACACGACGCACTCGAAGGCGCCAGCCGCAACGCTAACCTGCCGATATGTCGATTGCATGACCACCTCGATGGCCCGGTGCCCGTCCGTCGCCAGCGCGGCACCCCATGCGCGGGTTGCGGGCCGAACAGTGGGTGACCCACTGTAAAAGGAGATTCACCATGCAACCGATAACGGCTCGATCAATGCTGCTCGCCCTGTGCCTGGGCATCAGCACGCCCCTCGCGCTGGCCGCCACTGATGTGATCGACCAGCCCGCCCCGGGCAGCCAGCCTCACGATAATGGCCATATGAACGGCCAAGGTGGAGCGAGCGGCTCCGGCACCCCGGCTGATGGCATGGGTACAGGCACGGGCGGCACGGATGACAATGGCACCGACAGCACGGGTGGCGATGGCACCACAGGTGGCTCAGGTAGCGGTAGCGGCACGGGGACCGGGGCTGGTAGCGGAACGGGCAGCGGCACCGGTGGCAGCAGTGGCGGTTCGAGCGGTGCGGGCGGTGGCGGCGCAGGCTCTGGCAGCTGAGGGCCTGGCGTGACGACAGCTCCCGGCAATGCCACGGCGCGGGTGCGCCTGCACAGCACTGACATCCCGGCCCGCCTCGACCGGCTGCCCTGGACGCGTTTTCATACGCTGCTGGTACTGGCGCTGGGCATTACCTGGCTGCTCGATGGCCTCGAGGTGACATTGGCCGGCTCGGTGTCGGGCGCCCTCAAGGACAGCCCGGCGCTGGCCATGAGTAACACCGACATCGGCCTGGCGGGAGCTGCCTATATTGCCGGCGCGGTGCTCGGCGCGTTGTTCTTCGGTTGGCTGACCGACCGCCTGGGGCGGCGCAAGCTGTTTTTCATCACGCTGTTCCTGTACATCGGCGCCACCGCAGCCACGGCGTTTTCCTGGAACCTGTGGAGCTTCCTGCTGTTCCGCTTCTTCACCGGCGCCGGCATCGGCGGCGAGTACACCGCGATCAACTCGACCATCCAGGAATTCACCCCGGCGCGCTATCGAGGCTGGGTCGACCTGACCATCAATGGCACTTTCTGGATCGGCGCAGCGCTAGGCGCGGTGGCTGCGGTGGTGCTGCTCGACCCGGCCGTGGCCGGTGGCGAACTGGGCTGGCGCCTGTGCTTTGGCATTGGCGCGGTACTGGGCCTGCTGATCATGCTGATGCGCCTGTGGATACCCGAAAGCCCGCGCTGGCTGATGGTTCACGACCAGCCGGAGGAAGCCGAGCGCATCGTTGCCGAGATCGAACGCCACTACCGCCAACGCGGCATTGCCATACCGCCAGTGCAGGCCCCTCCCCTGCGCCTGCGCGCGCGTGACCATACGCCGCTGCGCGAGGTCTTCCACAGCCTGTTCGTCGAGCATCGGCGGCGGGCGCTGGTGGGCCTGACCTTGCTCACGGCCCAGGCCTTCTTCTACAACGCGATCTTCTTCACCTACGCGCTGGTACTGACCGACTTCTATGGCGTGCCGTCGGCGCAGGTGGGCTGGTATGTGCTGCCGTTCGCCCTGGGCAACTTCTGCGGGCCATTGCTGCTGGGCCGGCTGTTCGACCTGCTAGGCCGGCGCATCATGATCAGCGCGACCTACCTGGTATCGGGCGTGCTGCTGACGCTCAGCGGCTACCTGTTCCAGCAGCAACTGCTCGATGTGACCCAGCAGACCCTCGCCTGGATGGTGATCTTCTTCTTTGCCTCGGCTGCGGCCAGCTCCGCCTACCTGACGGTGGCAGAGACCTTCCCGCTGGAAATCCGCGCGCTGGCCATCGCCGTGTTCTACGCCTTCGGCACCGGGCTTGGCGGCCTCATCGGCCCCACCCTGTTCGGCGCGCTGATCGACTCGGGTGAACGCCTGAACGTGCTGTATGGCTACCTGCTCGGCGCGGCGCTGATGATCCTCGCCGCGCTCACCCAGGCCGTGTGGGGCGTGGCTGCCGAGCGCCGCTCACTGGAGCACGTGGCCAGGCCACTGTCGCAAGTCAGCGACAGCTGAACCGAGCCGGGCAGTGGACCGCTCGTCCATTGCCCGGCACTCTGCCGGTGCAGCGGTTTCAACCGTGCAGGCAAACTCAGCAGGAGTGAAGACCATGCCACGCGGTGACAAGGACAAATACACAGACAAGCAGAAGCGCAAGGCCGAACATATAGAAGAAAGCTACGAACACAAGGGTGTGGCAAAGGATGAAGCCGAAGCGCGCGCCTGGGCTACGGTCAACAAGCAATCCGGCGGCGGCGAGAAGAAAGGCGGCTCCGGCAGCAAGACCTCTGCCGCAGAACAGAAAACCGCGCGCTCGGATTCGGCCAAACGCGCCGCCAAAACGCGTCAGGGCCATTCGCGCACTTCGGGCGCCTCGCTGGAGACGCAGACCAAGGAAAGCCTGATGAAGGAAGCGCGCAGCAAGGACATCAAGGGGCGCTCCAGCATGACCAAGGCGCAGCTGGTGGAGGCATTGCGCAAGCACGCCTGATGCACGATCAGCCCCTTGCCTGAAACGCGGGTCAGCCCATGGCACCCAGACCATTGCCAGCCATGGGCGCGTCATCGGCGTCCGGACACCGGTTGCGGCATTCACATTCGTACTCGGCTTGCGCGCGGGTCGCGAGGTTCAGGCTCAGGCGGACCTTGTCCTGCGTGTCGTAGAGGTCGTAACCCTCCCCCAGGGCGGCGGGAAAGCCAAGCCGGCGAGGATAGGTTTCTTTCTTGAGAGGCACAGCGGGAACCACAACGAAACGCGTCTGCATGATCATCCCCCTTCGGCAACACCCTAGTATTAGTATGGCTATGTGGAATCATCAAGCTGACTCATGCAATAAATCTCGAGGCGCAGTGCGCAGTACCTGCGCCTGATGGCCTTGATGGGAGGCAAGCGGTCGCGCTCCTGCTACAGACGTCAGCCCTCTTCCCTATACTGACGGGCCCGCAGCGCGACACCGCGCCAGGCATCGCATCGATTCCATCGATGATTACTATCGAACGGCGCGCCTGTTGGCCAAGCAAACTCGCCCTTTACAATCGCTTTCAGCTTTTCCCCGCTCGTGCGCCTGTTTCAGGCGACTTCTTTGTCCCGGAATCCAATACCATGCCAAATTCCAGCCCGGCCCCTCGCGGCCTGCCCGAACATGCCCAGCAAAGCGTCAAACAGCAGTGGCTGGCGATCCTCTCGGTGGCTGTCGGCGCCTTTGCGCTGGTGACCAGCGAGTTTCTGCCGGTGGGCGTACTCAATGACGTCGCCAGCGACCTCGGCATCAGTGCCGGCCATGCCGGCCTGATGGTGACCCTGCCCGGCATCATGGCCGCCCTCGCCGCCCCGCTGCTGTCGGTGGGCATTGGCGCCCTCGACCGTCGCTACCTCTTGATCGGCCTGACACTGATCATGATCATTGCCAACGCGGTGGTGGCCTACGCCAGCGACTTCAGCCTGCTGCTGTTCGGGCGCGTGCTGCTGGGCATCAGCATCGGTGGCTTCTGGGCCACCGCCATCGCCCTCAGCGGCCGCCTGGCGCCCAAGGGCGTCGGCGTCGCGCAGGCCACCTCGATCATCATGGTCGGGGTGACCCTGGCCACCGTGCTGGGCGTGCCGGTAGGCACCTGGCTGAGTGGCCTGATGGGCTGGCGCATGACCTTCCTGATCACCGCGCTGCTGGGTGTCCCCGTGCTGCTGGCGCAGGTGCTGTTGCTGCCCCGGCTCAACCCGGACAAGGCGATTCGCATCAGCGACCTGCCGGCGCTGTTCATCAATCCATTGGCGCGGGTCGGCCTGATCGCCGTGTTGCTGATCGGCCTGGCGCACTTTGCCGCGTACACTTATGTCGCCCCGTTCTTCAAGCAAAGCTCCGGCTTCGATGGGCCGACCATTGGCTCGTTGCTGCTGCTTTATGGCGTGGCCGGGGTCATCGGCAATCTTTTTGCCGGTTTCGCCGCCAACCGCAGCGTGCGTTACACCCTGCTGCTGGTCGCGTTGATGATCGGCATCAGCACCGCCCTGTTCCCGCACTTCGCCACCGGCCTTACCGGCGCCGCGATGCTGATCGGGTTGTGGGGCTTCGCCTTCGGCGCGTTCCCGGCCTGCGCCAGCATCTGGATGTTTGTCGTCGCGCCGAAGGACGTCGAACGTGGCATGCCGCTGTTCGTTGCCATGTTCCAGGTGATCATTGCGCTGGGTTCATTCTTCGGTGGGCGCATCGTCGACCAGCTGGGCAGCGCGATGCTGTTGAGCCTGGCCACGGCGCTGGTGGGCTGTGGCTTCGTCACGGTGCTGGTGCTTGGGCGTAATGTCAGCAACAGCCTGGCGGCCCAGCCTGGCTGACCGGGGCCGGTGCGCCGCTCTTCATGCAATGCCACACCTGGCACAGCATGGTGGGCGCGCAGCCCGCGGGTGAGCGCGGTTCATTTACTGGCCGAGGCCATCAGCACACCAAAACAGAAGAAAGTGATGCCCGACAGCTTGCCGACGATTCGCGCGCCACGATGGGTCGACAACCAGCCCCTGGCACCATCGGCCATCAGCGCGTAGCCCGTGTGCACCAGCACCACCAGCACTGCGTAGGATGAAACCAGCCGGAAAAACTGGCTGTAGTAGTTGCCCTGCTGGCTGATGAATTGTGGAAACACCGCCAGGAAGAAAAAACCCGCCTTGGGATTGAGCAACTGGATCGACAACGCTTCGACGAAGCGCCGCCAGGGCTGCGTGGCGGTCGCGCCGAGCTCGGCGATGAAACGCTGGGTACGCCACATTTTCAGCCCCAGGTACAACAGGTATACCGCGCCGGCGTACTTGAGCACGGTGAACGCCGTTGCCGAGGTCGCCAGCACCAGGCCCACGCTGCTGGCCGAGAGCCCGGCGACGATGAAAGCGCCCAGGGCGATGCCAAGGATCCCCGGCAGCGCACCGCTCCAGCCATGGCGCAGGGCATTGGACAACGTCAGGATCACCCCGGGGCCGGGGCTCAACACAGTGAACGTCGCGAGGATAAGAAACAGCCCATAACTGGCCATGCAAGATGTCTCCTGGCAGCAGGAGCAACAGCGTGGCGTGAAGCGGCGCCGCTGACAAACGCTTTAATTGCGCCTCTGATGTGACTAAATTAGACACATGATCAGCGACCTCCCCCCTTTGAACGCCGTTCGCGCCTTTGCTTCGGCCGCGCGTCACCAGAGCTTCAGCCGTGCCGCCGAGGAGCTGCACGTCACCCACAGCGCGATCAGCCGCCATATACGCCTGCTCGAAGAGCACCTGGGCACGCTGCTGTTCGAACGCCGCAACCGACAGTCGCTGCTTACCCCGACCGGCCGGGCCTACTACCAGCAGGTCAGCCTGGGCCTGGCGCAGATCGCCGACGCCACCCAGGCCCTGACCCGCGCCAGTGCCGCACGCAAGGTGACCATCAACGTGCGCCCGTCGTTTGCCGTGCGCTGGCTGATCCCGCGGTTACCCGATTTCATGGCGCAGTTTCCGCAGATTCAGCCCGAGGTGGTCACGAGTACCTTGGCCCCGGACCCGTCGCGGGAAACCTTCGATGTGGCGGTGCGCCGTGGCAGCTCGGGCTGGGCGACCAGCCTGGAACCGAATGTGTTGTTCGCCGACGACCTGCTGCTGGTCGCCGCCCCTTCGCTGCTGAAGGCGATACCGGTTCAGGCGCCCACGGATGTACTGCGTCATACCCTGCTCTCGGGCAGGACACGCAGTGCGGATTGGCAGACCTGGTGCCGTCTGACCGGTGTCGACCAGGCACGGCAACAGCCGGCGCTGCGGTTCGATCACATGCACCTGGTGCTGCAGGCTGCCGTCGACGGCCTTGGCCTGGCGCTGTGCCCGGCCTCGCTGCTGGGCAGCGACCTTGGCAGCGGCCGCCTGTGCAACCCCCTGCCTGATCTGCGCATGCCGCTGACTCGCTATTACTATGGAGTACCGCCAGGTGCAGCCGCCGACACCCGGGTGTTCATCGACTGGATGTTCTCGCGATTCCAGCATGACAGCTGTGCCCCTTGATTGGCGCGTGCCGCCCCTGGTGCGCCAGGCTCAATCATGAGGCCACTCCGTCACCGATTGCCTTGATTGACGCTCCACTGTTCGAACGCGTGCAGCATCCTTTGCCGGGTCGATCGATCGGCAGGTATCAGATGTTCGATTCGCATGGACTCCACAGTGATATCCAGTGGCATGCCGAAGGTCGTGAAGGTGGAAACAAAGGCCAGCTCGCCCTCTGCTGTACACACTCGCGTCAGCATCATCAAGCTGGTAACCGCTGCGTTCAAGGCGACACACGGTGGCCCGAGGCTGTTCAGGCGCTTTGCCAGGGCCGGGTTGCCAGCCGCCTCCCTGGAAGCGCGTTGCCAGGCAGCAGCCCGAACCTCCTGGGCATTTGCCAAACGTTCACCCAGCCCTCCAGGACTGAACAACGAGTCCAGCAGGTTGAGCCCTGAAGCCGCATCCTGCGCCACGCCCGCCATTGTCAACAACAGGCCGGAACTCACGTTGGCAGCAGTGATATCCCGGTTGTTATCAAGCACGATGGCAGGCGCCGGATTGTTCGCCTGCAGGATGTGCTCGATAGCCGCGTGAACGACATCCAGGGCGGGGGACTGGAGCGGCGTTGCGGCATAGCGAGGCGCATAGCCAGCAGCAAGAAATACTTCATTGCAATGATCCAGCGGCGCGCCCAGGACCGAAAGCAGAGCGTGCATCCTGACAGATAGCGCAGTATTCCACGAACAGAGGCCCACGCCAAAATGACGGAAAGCTTCGAGCTGAACGATGCGGCTGCCCCCTCGCTTGAAAGCGCTGGCGCGTCTTTGAATCAGCATCGAGTTGCTGCACAATCCATCGCTGTTCGCGACAACGGGTCTGGCGGAGCACATTCGCTGTGCTTCCCAGCGGTTCTGCGGCAACGCTGAAGGATTTTTCAGGAGTGGTAATGACATGGACAAGATCATTCTGACGCAACACGACCAAGGGTTGGGCCATGTTGGCGGTGGTGCGTACCTCAACAACTTGGCGCTGTGGCCGACCAACCCCAAGACCGGCGAACTGCTGACCCCTCTGGTCACCTCCACCGAGCGCTTCTATAGCGGCGATCGCTGCATCCCTGCCGGCATGGCCACCACCGTATTCATCGCGGCGCAGCATTACCAGAGCGGTGGCTTCAACGCCGCGCTCCAGCGGCGTTACACCGTTAGCGAGCAGTCGCAGCTGCAGGAGCAGATTAACAACGGTTTTGCGCGCGTGATTCTGCACGACCTCGCCCCCGAGCCTATCGTCCCCGACAATGCGCCTTTGCTGCTCACCCAGGCATTCATCAACTTCGAAGCGATGAGCGAGGACGAATGGGACGAAGAAATCGGCGGCGAATATGGCGGTATCGCCCTCAGCAAGGCAGGCGGCAGCCCCAGCTGGTTGCAGGACCCTGTCTATGAGCCGAACCGCTACATGTTTCACTTGCAGCTGCTGGATGCGGACATTGCAGCGCTGAACCCGGAGCATGAAGGCGCGTTCGCCGATGGCATCGGCTATGTCTTCATCGATCTACAGGCACGGCGCGGCAAGGAAGGCGACGAGGCTGGATTTTTCTTCATCCAGCACACCTGAGGCATATCTGTCAGTTGTACCGGACGAAGGACTCGGGATGATCATGGACGAATTGCCCTTCTGGGCCGAAATCGGACTGTGCTTGGCGCTAATAGCCTTGCTGGATTGGGCCATCCGGCCCGAACGATGGCGTCATTGGCTCGGGATAGTGTTGTTCTGGGTCGGCATTGTGTCGCTCCTGCAATACTGGGGAGTTCTATGCGCACTGTTGGGTTGGAACCTGTGGTACCACTCGGACCGCTACAGGTCCGGATGACTTTCGCGGGGGTCGCATTGCTGGCGTACCGTTCAACTGAGCGATTACGCGGAGTTTGTGTGACCCGGGCAGCGAGACGATTGCATTACATTGCACCCCACTTCACGGTGTAACAATGACGGCAGCGTCTCGCCGCGTGCTCCCACAGTCAGGCTCTCGTACTACCGGGTCATGCGGCCAGGGAAATCTCTGAATACCGGCCAGGGCTCGGCCGATCGAGCCGCTATCGTGACGATGCGGGTCGTAGCCATGACGTTCGACAAGCACCAACACAGGTCAAAATCCGCAGCCCGGCGCAGAACGCGCCTTTTTGATGCATGGCTGCCGCCAGCGCTGCCGGCCGGCGTGTCACCAAGGCGCACTGCGCCCGGCCAATCACCATCAAAAAACCACTTCATTTCAACGGGTTGCCGATCGCTCGCAACCATTCCCGCACGACGCCGGGCTTTCGGCACCTTCATTGCAATGGACCATTGCCTGCACAACGCAACAACGCTTGATCGCATCAGAGGCTGACGACAGACACAGGACCCACCTACCCAGCAAGGCCGCACCCAGAAACACGCAGATGAACCGCAATGAAGCTGCCGGCAACGGTGGCAAGGAGTGGGTATGTCCCGGGCATTTTTCAATGAAATGTATGACACGAACGGAAGTTGCCGCCCGCACTATCAGGAGTTCGCCCGCTGGTTGGCCAGCACCCCGCTGGAGTTACTGGAGCAACGCCGGCGCGAAGCCGACCTGCTGTTCCACCGCGCCGGTATCACCTTCACCTTGTACGGTGACAAGCAGGACACCGAGCGTCTGATCCCCTTCGACATCATCCCGCGCAGCATTCGCGCCAGCGAGTGGCGCATGGTCGAGCGCGGCTGCATCCAGCGCGTGCAGGCCCTGAACCTGTTCCTGGAGGATATCTACCACGACCAGCGCATCCTCAAGGCCGGCATCATCCCGCCGGAGCAGGTGCTGGCCAACGAGGGTTACCAGATCGCCATGCAGGGCCTCGGGCTGCACCGTGGCCTGTATGCCCATATCGCCGGCGTCGACCTGGTCCGTGATGGCGATGGCAGCTACTTCGTGCTGGAAGACAACCTGCGCACCCCCAGCGGGGTCAGCTACATGCTCGAAGATCGCAAGATGATGATGCGGCTGTTCCCCGAGCTGTTCGCCGCCCAGCGTATCGCCCCGATCGACCACTACCCCAACCTGCTGCTGGACACGCTCAAGAGCGCCAGCCCGCTGGACAACCCCACCGCCGTGCTGCTGACCCCCGGCCGCTTCAACAGTGCCTATTTCGAACATGCCTTCCTGGCGCGGGAAATGGGCATCGAGCTGGTCGAGGGCGCCGACCTGTTCATCCGCGACGAGCATGTCTACATGCGCACCACTGCCGGCCCGCAGCAGGTCGACGTGATCTACCGCCGCCTGGACGACGATTACCTCGACCCGCTGTCGTTCAACCCTGACTCGATGCTGGGCGTGCCGGGCCTGATCTCGGTGTACCGCGCCGGCAACGTGGTGCTGGCCAACGCCGTGGGCACCGGGGTCGCCGACGACAAGTCGATCTACCCCTATGTCGACGACATGATCCGCTTCTACCTGAGCGAAGAGCCGATCCTGAACAATGTACCCACCTGGCAATGCCGCAGGCCGGCCGACCTGTCGCATGTCCTGGCCCACCTGCCCGAGCTGGTGGTCAAGGAAACCCAGGGCTCCGGTGGCTACGGCATGCTGGTCGGGCCGGCATCGACCAGCGCCCAGATCGAAGACTTCCGTGCCCGCATCAAAGCCCGCCCGCACGCTTATATCGCCCAGCCCACCCTGTGCCTGTCCACCTGCCCGACCTTCGTCGACAGCGGCATCGCGCCGCGCCACATCGACCTGCGCCCGTTCGTGCTGTCCGGCAGTGAAACCCGCCTGGTGCCAGGCGGCCTGACCCGCGTGGCCTTGCAGGAAGGCTCGCTGGTGGTCAACTCGTCGCAGGGCGGCGGGACCAAGGACACCTGGGTGGTGGAGGACTGAACCATGCTTTCGAGAACCGCTTCCGACCTGTACTGGATGTCCCGCTACCTGGAGCGTGCGGAAAACCTGGCGCGCATGCTCGAGGTCAGTTATTCGCTGTCACTGATGCCCCAGGCCGGGCGCAGTGACGGCCATGCCGAGCTGGCCATGTCGCTGCTGGCATCGGGGACGCTGGACGACTACCGCCGCCGCCACGGCGAACTCGACAGCGAGCGCATGCTGCATTTCTTCGCCCTCGACGCAACCAACCCCAGCAGCATCTATTGCTGCCTGCAGGCGGCGAGGACCAATGCCCACGCGGTGCGTGGCCGCATTACTGCCGACATGTGGGAGAACATCAACGCGACCTGGATCGAGATGCGCAACATTGCCGGCAATGGCCTTGGCCGTTATGGCATCAGCCAGTTCTGCGACTGGGTCAAGGAACGTTCGCACCTGTTCCGTGGGGCAACCTCCGGCACCATCATGCGCAACGACGCCTACAGCTTCATCCGCCTGGGGACGTTTCTGGAGCGGGCGGACAACACCCTGCGCCTGCTCGATGCCCGCTACGAAATGTTTGGCGAGGCGTCCGAAGAGGTCAGCGACGACTCGGCCCGTGGCTATTACCAGTGGAGTGCCCTGTTGCGCGCACTGACCTCCTACGAAGCCTTCAACGAGCTGTACCGGGCCGCGCCCAGTGCACGGCCAGTGTCCGAGCTGCTGTTGCTGCGGGTGGACGTGCCCCGCTCGCTGCACGCCTGCATCGAGGAGCTGGACCGGATCCTCGCCAGCCTGCCGGGCAGCAACCGCCGCGCCGCCCAGCGCATGGCCGCCGAACTCAATGCGCGCCTGCGCTACACCGCCGTCGACGAGATTCTCGAAGCCGGCCTGCACCCGTGGCTGAGCGATTTCATCGGGCGCATCAACCAATTGGGCCAGGCGGTCCACCACTCCTATCTGGAGGTCGTATGAAACTGTCCATTCGCCACGACACCACCTACAGCTATGCCAGCGACGTGTGCAACAGCATTCAGTTCCTGCGCCTGACGCCGCGCAGCAGCGAGCGTCAGCGCATCGACCAGTGGCAGCTGGAACTGCCCTGCGAGGTCAAAGGCCAGATCGATCCCTATGGCAACATCCTGCACGTGCTGACCCTGGACAAACCCCACGGGCACCTGGCCCTGACCGCCAGCGGCCAGGTGGAGATCGACCCGGAACGCGAGCAGGAGACCGGCGCGCAGTCGCCGCTGCCGTTCCTGCGCGGCAGCCACCTGACCCAGGCCGATGACATGCTCAAGGCCTTTGCCAACCGCCACTGCGGGGAGCACCGCGACCGCGCGGCACTGATCGGGCTGATGCACGGGCTGGCCGAGCACATGCCCTACAGCCCGGGCGCAACATCAGTGGGCACCACTGCTATCGAAGCGTTCAGCGGCGCTGCCGGGGTCTGCCAGGACCACACCCACGCCTTCCTCGCCTGCGCACGCAGCCTGGGGATACCGGCGCGCTACGTCTCCGGTTACCTGTGCACCGAAGACGAGCAGCACCTGGCCAGCCATGCCTGGGCTGAAGCCTGGGTCGACGGCGCCTGGTACAGCTTCGACATCACCAACCGCCTGACCCGGCCGGAGCGCCACCTGAAGCTGGCCGTGGGCCTGGACTACCTCGATGCCTGCCCGGTCAGGGGCGTGCGCCGTGGCGGCGGCGCCGAATCGCTGCAGGCCAGCGTCCATGTGCACCGCCAGTGACAGGCGCTGCCCCATTTCCGGAAAAACAAGGGAAACAGCATGACCTACTGTGTCGCCATGCACCTGGCGGACGGGCTCGTCTTCATCAGCGATTCACGCACCAATGCAGGCATCGACCAGATCGCCAGCTTTGCCAAGCTGTTCGTGTTCGGCGTGCCGGGCGAACGCCTGGTCGTGCTGCAGACCGCCGGCAACCTGGCGACCTCGCAGTCGGTGGTGAACCTGCTGCGCCAGCGCACCCGCGGCCCCGGCCCCCACCTGTTGAACGTGGCCACGCTGTACGATGCGACGGTGCTGGTCGCCGACACCCTGCGCGAAGTGGTCAGCCGCGATCGCAGCAAGTTGTCGGCCGGCATCGACCTGAGCAGTTCGTTCATCGTCGGCGGCCAGATTGCCGGCGACCCGATGGCCATCTACAACGTCTACGCGCAGGGCAATTTTTTCCAGGCCACAGCGGATACGCCGTTCCTGCAACTGGGTGAAAGCAAGTACGGCCGACCGATCCTGGACCGCAACCTGGGCTACCACACGCCGCTCGATGAAGCCTTGCGCTGCGGCCTGATCTCGTTCGACTCGACCATTCGCAGCAACCTGTCGGTAGGCATGCCGCTGGACCTGCTGGTGTATCACAAGGACAGCCTGGAAGCGCCGGAACGGCAACGCATTACCAGCGACGATGCCTATTACCAGCAGATCCGCAGGCAGTGGAGCGACGGTTTGAAACGGCTGTTGGCCGAGCTGCCCGCGCCGCCCTATGGCTGAATCGATACGGTGCTAATTTCCAGGCTGGCGCAGTTCACCCTGTGGGAGCGGGCGTGCCCGCGAATGCGTCAGCTCAGGCAACATCGTTGTCCCTGCTGGCCTCTTCGCGGGCACGCCCGCTCCCACAGGAGAGATGCGGTGATTCAGATCAAGGTTTCGATCCGCAGCGTATTAGTCGACCCCGGCTTGCCGAACGGCACACCGGCGGTGATCGCGGCTGACGCCGCTCAGGGCCTATGCCAAGGGAATGGTCAGGCGATCGATCACCGCCCGGGTTTCCGGGCGCACCCCGCGCCACCAGGCAAAGGCCTCCGCCGCCTGCTCCACCAGCATACCGACACCGTCGGCCATACGCGCCACACCTTGCCCCTGGGCCATGCGCAGGAACGGCGTCAGGCCTTTGCCATAGGCCAACTCGTACGCCAGCCGTGTCTCGCCCAGCACACCGTCCGGCAGTGGTGGCAGCTCACCGCTGAGGCTCGCGGAGGTGGCGTTGACCACGATATCGAATGCCTGCCCCTGCAGTTCCTCATAGCGGCTTATGCGCAGGCGCGGGTGGTCCAGTTCGTTGCGCAAGGTCAGTGCCTTGGCCATGTCGCGGTTGGCCAGCACCAGCTCGCGCGGCCCGGCCTGCAGGAACGGCAGCAACGCCCCGCGCACCGCGCCACCGGCGCCGAGCAGCAGCAGCCGACGGTTGGCCAACGGCTCACCCAGGTTTTCTTCGATATCGCGCAACAAGCCAATGCCATCGAAGTTCTCGGCGTAGATCCGGCCATCCTCGAACTTCAGCGCATTGGCCGCCCGCGCCAGCTGTGCGCGCTCGCTGCGCTGGTCGGCCAGCTCGAATGCGCGCAGCTTGAACGGCGCAGTGATGTTCATGCCCAGGCCGCCCTCACTGCGGAACTGCAACACCTGGGCCTCGAAACCCGCAAGCTCGCCCTCGATGGCCTCGTACACCAGGGATTGGCTGGTGGTCTCGGCGAACAGCCCATGGATCAAGGGCGACTTGGTGTGGTTGATCGGCCGGCCGATCACTGCATAGCGGTCGTTCATGGTGCATCTCCGTGGGTGAACAGCACACCGTCTGCCTGCATGGCGGTGATTTCTTCAGGGCTGAAGCCAAGCCCGGCGGCCACTTCGGCATTGTGCTGCCCGAGGTCCGGGGCCACCTGGCGGATCGTGGTATCGCAGTCGGAAAAGCGGAACGGCAGGTTCGGCAGGCGCAAGGTGCCGTAGCGCGGGTGTTGCTGCTCGAGCAGCATGCCTCGCGCCTGGATCTGCGGGTCGGCCAGCACTTCGTCGATGCGCTGCACCTTGGCGCTGGGGATGTCGGCCGCATCGAGCAGCGGCAGGATATCTGCGACCCGACGTGCGCCGACCCAGTCGCGGACCACGGCAAGGATCGCCTGGCGGTGACTGTTGCGACCGTTCAGGCTGTGGTAGCGGCTATCGCTGCCGAACCCGGGCGGGCCGCCGTTGGTTTCGAGCATCGCGGCAAAACGCTTCCAGGCATCGTCGACCTGGGCGGCGATCACCAGGTCGCCATCGGCGGCGCGAAACACGCCGTACAGAGTGGAGGTCGGCATGTCATGGCCGGTCTGCTCGGGCAGCACGCTGCCGGCGGACAACGTGTAGCACTGCACTGCGTATTCATGCATCGACACCAGCGTGTCATACAGGGCCATGTCGATGTGCTGGCCACGGCCACTGCTGACCCGGCCCAGCAGCGCCGCATTGATCGCCGCCACGGCATGGATGCCGGTGTACATGTCGCCCAGGGAAATGCGCAGCAACGGCGGCGCTTCGCCCGGCACGCCGACCATCTGCATGATCCCGCTCTTGGCTTCGGCGATCAGGCCGAAGCCGGCGCGGTGGGCATCTGGCCCGGTGTGGCCGTAGGCGGAGATCGAGCAGTACACCAGGTGTGGGTTGCGCGCCGCCAGCTCGGCATAGCCCAGGCCCAGTTTGTCCAGGGCACCGGGGCGGTAGTTTTCGATGAACACGTCGGCCGAGTCGGTCAGGCGCTGCATGAACGCCTTGCCGCGTGGGTCCTTCATGTTCACGCTGACGCCCTGCTTGCCCATGTTCAGCTGCAGGAAGTAACCGCTCTGCTGATCGTCCAGGGTGAATGCGTGCTGGCGGCCGGCATCGCCGCTGCCAGGCCGTTCGACCTTGATCACCTCGGCCCCCAGCGCAGCCAGGCAGCGGCCCACGTAGGGCCCGGCGAGGAAGTGGCTGTAGTCGATGACGCGGATACCCGCCAAGGGCAGTGCCTGGCTCATGGCTGCGCCCTCCGCGGCACCATCAGCCGGTGCTCGCCCCGTTGCACGACTTCGCCGTGCTGGTTGATCAGCTCCGACGGCAAGACCACGATGCCCCAGCCCGGGCGGCTGTTGCTCGGGCGCATCGCCCCCACGCGCATGCGCACGTGCAGCACATCGTCGACCTTGATCGGCAGTACGAAGTCCCAGGTCCAGCCCAGCGACATGCCCGGTACGAAGCGGTACTCGCACTGGGTCTTCAGGCCGTCGGCGATCGACAAGCCGAACAGGCCATGGGCAACCAGGCAGCCGAAGTGGCTGGCGTTGGCATACGCCTCGTCGACATGCACCGGGGTGTGGTCACCGGTGAGGTCGGCGTAGGCCAGGATGCGTTCGCGGGTCACGGTGTAGCTGGGGCTGATGCATTCGTCGCCTTCGCGGGCGTCGTCCCAGTATCTTTCCACCACGCTCATGCCTGTACCTCCGCACGCGGGTCGATGGCCAGCGCCTGGGCGACGCATTGCGCCGGCCGTGCCTGGATGAATTCAACAGCCAGGCCGTCGGGCAGGCGCAGCCAGTTGCGGCCCTGTGGCATTTCACTGACGCCAAAACGCTGGGCGGCCACCAACGCGGCCTCGAGGTCCTCGCACATGATGCCCAGGTGCGCCAGGCGCCCTTCCGGGCCGGTGAAGTCCGGCTGGTGGATGAACTGCAGGCCGCCAAGGGTCCAATATTGCGCAGGCTGCTCGACGTCGCCCTGGACCTCGCGCATGGTCATGCCGCACACCTCGCTGAAAAAGCGGATGTGCCAGTGAATGTCGCGCACCCAGAACGCCACGTGTTCGAGGTAGGCTTTCGGCTGGCTCATGAATGACTCCCTTTCTGCTGATCGACCATGGCGCGCTCGATACCCTTGATGCAGGCCACCAGGGTCGCGTTGACCGGCGTAGCCACGCCGTGGCGCTGGCCCCAGCGCACGACGGAGCCGTTGATGAAATCGATTTCGCTGACCGAGCCCTTTTCCAGGCTCTGCAGCATCGAAGTGCGGAAGCTCGCCGGCAGGCCTTCGGCGGCCAGCCGCCAGGCGGCGTCCGGGTCGGCAAGGCTCAGGCGGATACCGGCGCGTTCGGCGACGGCGATGGCTTCGGCCACCGCAGCCTTGGCGGTGCTTTCCAGCAGCGGCTCGCTGTACAGCTGGCCATAGCTGAGCCGGGTAATGCCGCTGAGGGCACCCGTGGCGACGTTGACCAGCAGCTTGTCCCACATGGTGCCGAGAATGTTGTCGCTGACCGTGGTGGCGAGCCCGGCGCCGTTGAATACTTCGGCAATGGCCTGCACCCGTGGGGTGCGCCTGCCATCGAGTTCGCCGATGAAGGTCTGCTTGCCGGCCACTCCGGCACGAATCGAGCCCGGCCCCAGCAGCACGCCGCCGACGTAGGTCTTGCCGGCCAGTACCCGCTGCGCGCCCACGGCCTCGGCCAGCAGGTCTTCGTGGCCGAGCCCGTTCTGCAGCGACAGCACCAGCGTCTGCGGCCCGATCAGCGCGGCTGCCCCTGCGATCGCCTCGCGGGTGTGGAACGACTTGACCAGCACCACCACCAGGTCGGCCACACCGACGTCTTCGGCGGCACAGGCCGCATTCACCTGTACCTGGCGCACGCCGCGCTCGTCCTGCACCTGTAACCCGTGCCGCTGCATCGCCTCGACATGTGCGCGGCCACGGTTCAACAACCAGGTTTCATGCCCCGCCTCGCTCAAGGCTGCCCCCATGGCGCAACCCAGGGCGCCGGCGCCCAGAATGCAGATTTTCACGTCGCAGACCTCCTGTGGTTTGCGACTACCTTATGCAGCAGGGCTTATTTGCGCTATACAATGCCTTCAATACCAGTATTGTGATTTGCAATAATGAGCGCTCTCGACACCTTGCCCGATCCCAAACTGCTGCAGCTGTTCGATGTGCTGTACCAGTGCCGCAGCGTGACCCGCACGGCAGAACAGCTGGGCCAGAGCCAACCGACCGTGAGTATCTGGCTGGGCCGCTTGCGCGAAGAACTGAACGACCCACTGTTCGTGCGCACCCCCGGCGGCATGGCCCCTACCCCGCGGGCTGACCTGTTGATCGGGCCCTGCCGCGAAGTGCTGGAATCGCTGCGGCGCCTGACCACCTGGGCACCGCAATTCGATCCGGCCACGGCGCAGCGGCGCTTTCGCCTGTGCGTCAGCGATGCCAGCCATATCACCTTGCTGCCCAGCATCCTCAACCACCTGCGCAGCCATGCGCCAGGGATTCGTCTGGAGGCAGCACGCATCGATGGCAATACCGAAAGTGCCCTGGAATCGGGCGAAGCGGACCTGGCCATCGGCTTCGTACCGTGGCTGGGCGCGGGCATGTACCAGCAGGTATTGTTCGAACAGGACTGGGTCTGCCTGAGCAACCCGCACCACCCGCGCCTGGGCCAAGGCATCAGCGTGGCGCAATACCAGGCCGAAGGGCATGTGCAGGTCAGTGCCGGGACCGGGCAGAAGTTGCTCGAGGCTGGCCTGGCGCGGGCCGGCATCGAACGCAGGATCATGCTGGAGCTGCCGGGGTTTCTCGGCCTGGGCATGATCGTCGGCTCGACCGACCTGGTGGCCACGCTGCCGCGGCACATCGGCCAGACGCTGGCCGCCATGCATGCTTTGCAGGTGCACGATTGCCCGTTTGCGGTAGAAGGCTTCACGGTCAAGCAGCATTGGCACGCCCGGTACCAGCAGGACAGCGGCAATCGCTGGATGAGGGAGGTGATCCGGGCGTTGTTCCAGGGCGCAGGCAGTCAGCATCGCTGACCCTGCTTCCGTCCGTGGAGGCCGGGCAACATGGATCAGGCAGCAGGCTTGAGTACTACCTTGGTCCAGCCATCATCCCGCGCGTCGAAATGCTTGTAGGCATCGGGGCCTTCGGCAAGCGTCAGGCGATGGGAGATGATCTGGGAAGGCTTGGCACGCCCATGATGGATGAGCGCTGCAAGGCGCCGGTTATAGGCCTTGACGTTCGCCTGGCCGGTGCGGATATGTTGGCCCTTGAACCAGAACGCGCCGAAATCGAAGGCCATCTTGCCCTCCTTCGCCAGGTCGTTCTTCGCCCCCGGGTCTTCTGGCACGAACACCCCTACTACACCGATGCCACCGGTAGCCTTGGTCGAGGCAACCAGGTTGTTCATGGTCAGGTAGTTCACTTCATGGCCATGCCTGTTGCAGCACTGATAGCCCACGCATTCGCAGCCCCGGTCGGTGCCTCTGCCGTGGGTCAGGTTCATGATTTCTTCCACGGCCTTGTGCTCGACGGCGTTGATCGGCGTTGCCCCAAGTTGCGCGGCAAGCTGCAGCCGATCTGGCTGGTTGTCTACCACGAACACCTGCGAGGCGCCCTTGATGATTGCCGAGTACGCCGCCATCAGCCCGACAGGCCCGGCGCCATAGATCGCGATACTTTCGCCCGGTTGCAGACCGGCCAGCTCCGTTGCGTGCCAGCCAGTGGGAAAGATATCCGCGAGCATGACGTAGTCGTCTTCGCGCTCCTGGGCGTCCTCCGGCAGCACCAGGCAGTTGAAATCGGCGTAAGGCACACGCAACAACTCCGCCTGGCCGCCTTGATAGGGCCCCATGTCGGCAAAGCCGTAGGCGGCGCCGGCGGCCCCCGGGTTGGCCGTGAGGCAGAATCCGGTCAGGCCTTTTTCGCAGTTCTCGCAGAACCCGCAGCCGATATTGAAGGGCAGGCAGACACGGTCACCGACCTTGACCCGGTCGACCCCGGCGCCCACCTCGATCACTTCGCCAAGGTTCTCATGGCCGAACACACGCCCGGCTTCGAACGAGGTGCGGCCCTCATACATGTGCAGGTCGGAGCCGCAGATATTGCTGGTGGTGATGCGCACCAGCACGTCAGTGGGCTTTTCGATTCTTGCGTCCGGCACATCCTTGACGGCGACGTCACGCGGGCCGTTATAGACGATAGCTTTCATACTGAACTCCCGAATGTCAGGGGCACGAAAGGCGCCCTACACTGTTGGGGTAATGGCTTTGCCCTCGGTGTTCAGCCTGTGTGTGACAAGCCGGATCAGTGGCGCTAATCACCAGCGCGCCGGCGGTGGGTCAGCCGGTGAACAAATACTTGCCGTTGACTTTCCTGGGCCCGACGAAGGCGAAATCCGGGAAGATCTTGCCCCGGACGTACCAGACAAAAGCCAGCAGAACGATACTGATGGCCATCACGACAGTGGTGGTTGCCGGGTCGGATGCAAACCCTGCAAGCGATTTCGGAAGCTGCCCCAGTGCAAGGAGAATATACGCGTTATAGGCGCCGGCCCGGTGGTTGTAGAAGCCCCATACCAGGAGCAAGGGGATCACGAGATTGGACACAGCCACGACCCACTTGGCTGTTGACCCGATTTGAGCACCCCGTGGGATCCTGGGCAGGTGATGCTCAGGGATTGGACCCATACGCAATCTGTCGGGTCAGCGGAACTCGAAACCGAACCCAATGTCGTAGTGGCTACCAAGTACCCCTGCGCCTTCTGGAGGCGAACAAACATGAGAAAAACCCTGGTAGCCCTCTTTACTTGTGCCTTTGCGTTCGGCGCAACTGCCTTGTTACCAGCGGATGTTTCACCGATTGCCTCGGCGTATGCCAAAGGCGGCGGCGGGGGTGGTGGCCACGGTGGTGGCGGCGGTCATGGCGGCGGTGCCGGCCACGGCGGCGGGCTGGGCGGTGGTCAAGGCGCTGGCAAAGGTAGCCACACTGGCAATGGCATGGGCCTCAGCGATGATCACGCCGGCAAGGCCACGCGCGACCATGGCTTGAGCGGCAACCACTACGGCAGCTCGCGCAACAGCGACAACGGCCACGGCACTACCACCTCCGGTGTTGCCCATTCCAAGGACACCCGCGGCCTGGCGAAATCGACGGCGATCTCCGCCACGACCCCGGGTGACCACAACACCAAAGGGCTGAGCGGCGCGGCGCGAAACGCTTCGAAGAACGATCGCTGAACCGTAGCAGCGACTTCGTCGGGCACCGCTGAAAGCCTGCACGCTTCAGCAGCAACCAGCTGCTGAAGCGTGCAGATGAATCTCAAGCCCTGAACCACCCGACCAACGCCATTATTTCCTCCCCCGACAACATTTCCCTCGCTGCACGGCTCGCACAACCGCCAAGGCCGTGTCGAGACCACCGCTGATGCCCAATACACTTTCTCTGTCGACCTTGCTGTTGTTGTTCAGCGCCATCACGGCACCCGCTGCACTGGCCGGCGAGCGCTCCGCACCGGCACGTAGCAACAATGCTTCGACCGTGCTGATAGAAACGGCTTCGCAGCAGTATGCCGAAGGCCAGCTGGACCAGGCAGCGGCCACCCTGGAGCGCGCGTTGCACATCCAGCCAAACAACCCGGCAACCTTGCACTACCTGGGTGTACTGCGCCTCCAGCAAGGGCAATACCAACAGGCTGAAACCCTGGCGCTGCGCTCCAACCTGCGAGTCGGCGCCAACCACGCGTTACGCAGTCGCAACCTGCAACTGATAGAGGCCGCGCACAACGCCCGGCGCTCAGGCATGCTGCCGACCGCGGCGCACTGACGGCGGCCTAGACACTCCGCGTCAGGCCACCATCGACCCTGATGTTCTGCCCGGTGATATAGGCGGCCCCTTCGCTGGCCAGGAAGGCGATGGTCGCGGCAATTTCCTCGCTGGAGCCATAGCGCTTGAGCGGTACGCTGTCGCGGCGCTGCTCGGTGGCCGGCAGGCTGTCGATCCAGCCAGGCAGAACGTTGTTGATGCGCACGTTGTCGGCCGCGTAGGTGTCGGCGAAGATCTTGCTGAACGCAGCCAGCCCCGAACGGAACACCGCCGAGGTGGGGAACATCTCGTTGGGTTCGAAGGCCCAGGCGCTGGAGATGTTGATGATGGTCCCGCCCTTCTGCCGCTGCATGATCGGCGTCACCAGGCGCGCCGCGCGGATGACATTGAGCAGGTAGGTGTCCATGCCCTTGTGCCAGTCTTCGTCGCTGATCTCCAGGATCGGCGCGCGTGGCCCGTGGCCGGCACTGTTGACCAGCACGTCGACGCGCCCCCACTGCCCGACCACGGCATCGACCAGGCGCTGCAGGTCGGCAACCGACTGGTTGCTGCCGGTAACGCCGATACCGCCCAGTTCCCTGGCCAGCGCTTCGCCCTTGCCCGAGGATGACAGGATACCGACCTTGAAACCGTCGGCGGCCAGGCGGCGTGCCGCTGCGGCGCCCATGCCGCTGCCACCGGCGGTGATGATGGCCACTTTTGCTTCTGACATGCTGCCTCCTTCGCTGATTCCAGCACCGTATGTGCAAGTGCATTCACACTAGCAGCCATGCTGGCAGCGAGGGAGGCAACCCGGCTTCGCCTAGACGATAGATTTTCTATTGCCTGCCTGGGCCTGCAGCCATGCCCTGACAAGCGACAGGGCCGCCGGCGCCTGCCGCTTGCGCGGCCATACCAGGTAAAACCCCTTGTCCAGCCGCAATTGCTGAGGGAACACCTGCACCAGGCGCCCGGCAGCCAGCTCGTCGCTGACGAAGGCCTGGCTGGCCAGGGCGATGCCCTGCCCGCCAATCGCGGCTTCGATAGCCAGCGACGTCTGGTTGAAGCGCACGGCCCTGGCGCTGGCCGGCGGATGGCCCGGGAACACTGCTGCGTAGAACTGCGGCCAGAAGTTGTGCGCATCGTGCAACACCACATAACGCTGCAAGGCGGCGAAATCGCCGGGCCGCCCGATTTCGGCCAGCAACCCCGGGCTGGCCACGGCGATCACGGCGGGGGCCATCAGCAATTCAACGTTCAGCCCAGGCGCAAATGGCGGCTGGCCATAACGTACGGCCAGGTCCACGCCGTCGGTATGAAAATGGGACAACCGGTCGGTTGCCAGCACCCGCAGGTCAATCTCGGGGTTGCGCTCGGCAAAGTGCCCGAGCCTGGGGATCAGCCATTTCGAGGCAAAGGTT
The DNA here is from genome assembly GCF_052041995.1 of Pseudomonas sp. SMV7. Taxonomy (NCBI): domain Bacteria; kingdom Pseudomonadati; phylum Pseudomonadota; class Gammaproteobacteria; order Pseudomonadales; family Pseudomonadaceae; genus Pseudomonas; species Pseudomonas sp. SMV7. The sequence continues at coordinate 47,082 of NZ_JBKGGT010000006.1, forward strand.
GGCGTCACGCTGACGGTGAGCTGGGACGGCGCCGGGCGCAACAGCCGCGTGGCTTCGTCGATCATCGCCAGGGCGCTGCGTATGCTGGTGCTGTAGGCGTGCCCGGCATCGGTCAGGCCAAGACCGCGTGGCAGGCGCTCGAACAGGCGCACTTCCAGGCTGGCCTCCAGCCCGCGCACCTGCTGGGCAACCGCCGCCTGGGTCACACCAAGCTCCTCGGCCGCCAGACGGAAGTTCAAGTGACGCGCCACCACTTCGAACACGCGTAGCGCATTGAGCGAAGGCAACCCGGGATAACCTGCAGGCATGGCGATGGTTTTTCTATCGGCTGGAGATTGCGCGAGGCTAACCTTGTCGGCCAAGGAAGTCGACGCCCTGGCGCCCTTGCCAGCGCCGGTGTCGATTGCAGCAGCGCCTGCAAGACAGGCACACTGGATGACCGCACTTGCCGACAAGGACGCCGCCGTGCAGATACGCCCACTGACCCACGATGACCTCCCCCACGCCAGTGCCCTGTGCCTGGAAGCTTTCACCCAGGCCGTCGCGCCCACGCTGCCGGCGCAGGGTGTGGCAACGTTCGCCAGGGTGGCAGCGGCCGACGCGTTTGCCGAACGCCTGCAAGGCGACAACCTGATATTGGCCGCTGTCATCGATGCCGCAATAGTGGGCTTGATCGAGCTGAAGGAAGGCCGCCATATTGCCATGCTGTTCGTTGCCCCACGCTGGCAGCGCAAGGGTATCGGCGCGCGCCTGATGAGCGCAGCGCTGGAACACGCCAGGGTCGAGGTCGTGACTGTCAGGGCATCACTGTCTTCGGTACCCGCCTACCAACGCTACGGCTTTGCCCTGGCAGGCGAGGTGAATGCGTTTGCCGGGATGACCTATCAGCCCATGGAGAAGCGCTTGCCCGGCTGGCCCGGGCGCTGACCGGGCCACGCGGTTGTAGCCTGAGCACCCTGCGCACATCCCTACAAGGCACATCGCCCTGCAGCGTGCTTCACTACAGCGCCAACCCTTCTGTTCCGGAACCCGAGCCCCATGAACCGCAACGACCTGCGCCGCGTCGACATGAACCTGCTGGTGGTGTTCGAAGCATTGATGATCGAACGTAACCTGACCCGCGTCGGCGAAAAGCTGTTCATCACCCAGCCCACCGTCAGTGCCGCGCTGGCGCGCCTGCGCGAGCTGTTCGACGACCCGCTGCTGATCCGCAACGGCCGGGCCATGGAACCCACGCCGAGGGCCATGCAGATCTTCGCCGAACTGGGGCCGGCGATGGATGTGATCTCCGCCGCCATCAGCCGCGCTCGCGAGTTCGACCCGACCAGCAGCTGCAACGTGTTCCGTCTGGGGTTGTCGGACGATGCCGAGTTCGGGCTGTTCCCCGCCCTGCTCCAGGCCCTGCGCGAAGAGGCCCCGAATATCAGCGTGGTGGTGCGGCGGGCCAACTTCCTGCTGATGCCGGGGCTGCTGTCCAGCGGCGAAATCTCGGTAGGCGTGAGCTACACCACCGACCTGCCGGCCACCGCCAAACGCCGCAAGCTGCGCGACATCGGCGTACGGGTATTGCGCGCCGACGACCGCCCGGGCCCACTGAGCCTCGACGAATACTGCGCACGCCCGCATGTGATGGTGTCGTTCTCGGGCGACATGAGTGGCAACATTGACCTTGACCTCGCGCGCATCGGCCGCTGCCGCAAGGTGGTGCTGGCGGTACCGCAGTTCGGCAGCCTGCGCGCCCTGCTGCGCAACACCGAGCTGATCGCCACAGTGCCGGACTATGCCGCCTGCGCCTTGGCCGACGATGGCAGCCTGCGCGCCGACCCGGCGCCGTTCGACATCACCGAGGCCGAGCTGTCGATGGTCTGGAGCGGTGCCCAGGACAACGACCCGGCCGAGCGCTGGTTGCGCGAGCGCATCCTGCAGTTCATGGCGGCGCGGTAAACCATCGACCTCATCGATAGCCACCATGAATGCCATCGAGTTCCGCTGCGCCTGGTGCGGGCGGAAGATAGCGGCATTCACTGATGGATGAGGCCTCCCATGAAAACCGGCATGATCGCTGCCCTGCTCGCCTTGCTGGCCGCTCTTGGCGGCTGCGCCAGCCCGGCCAGCAGCGACACACAACCCTACGGGCACTTCTATGCGGCCACCGCTATTTCCGGCGTCGCCCTGGCCCCCGGCCAGCGGGTGGCAGTGTTGCTGGGGCGAGATGCCGAGGCCACCCTTGAATACCTCGGCAGCCATCAAGCCCAGGCCGCCACCCCGGCCCGGGGCCAGCGCATTCCGGTAGCGACCCTGAACAGCGAGAGCCAGGCGTACGACTGGCTGGCACGCTCGCTGGCGCAGCAGTTCGCCGAAGTGACCTTCTATGATGACCTGGACACGCTGCTGGGCGACCACCCGGATGTCATCGTGCTGCTCGATACCGAAAGCCGCCTGGCCAGTGCCGAGATTGAAAGCCGGGTGGTGGCGCGCTTCTTCGACGACCAGCTGACCTACATCGGCCGCGCCGAAGGGCGGGCGCACAAGCGCCTGGGCGATGTGGCGCGGGTGGCCGATGACGAACGCGCGGTGCAGGCCGATGCCTTGCGCGACTTTGACGATTCGTTGCAGGTGCTGTTGAAACGACGGGCGTGACGGCGCAATCGCGGGGTTGCTACTTGCCTCGCTGCATCCACGCCGCCCCCAGCCCACTCAGGCAGATCACCGCGATACCGACCAGGCTCAGGGTATCCGGCACCTGGCTGTAGGCCACCAGGCCAAGCAGCCCGGCAAACACGATCTGGCAATAGCTGAATGGCGCCAGCAAGGCCGGCGCGGCATGGCGGAAAGCCTGGGTCAGCAGCAGGTGCGCGGTCATGCCGAAGCCGCCCAGCGCCAGCATCAGCAATGCGTGGTCCCAGCGCGGCATCTCCCAGAAGAACGGCACCAGCGCGCTCATGGCCAAGGTGTTGCACAACCCCGCATAGAAATTGCTGGTGGTCGGGCTGTCATGCGCGGCCAGGATGCGCGTGAGCAATTGATAGAAGCAGAAGCCCAGCGCCGAACCGAACGGGTACAGGATGGCGGGGGTGAACATTGCCCCTCCCGGGTGCACCACTACCAGCACGCCGATGAAGCCCATCACCACCGCAACCCACTGCCCCACCGTGACCCGCTCCTTGAGCAACGGCGCCGACAGCGCGGTGACCAGCACCGGGGCGAGGAAGTTGACCGCAGTCGCTTCGGCCAGCGGCAGGTACTGCAGGCCACTGGTGAACAGCAAGCTGGTACTCAGCAGGCTCAACGCACGCAAGGTCTGCAACAGCGGGCGGCGCGTGCGCAACACGTTGAGCCCGGCCTTGGGCAGGAAAATGCCGGCCATCAACAGGGTATGCACCACATACCGCGCCCACACCACCATGATGATCGGGTACAGGCCGCCAAGGAACTTGGACAAGGCATCGTGACTGGCGAACAGGAACGTCGCCACCACCACCAGGGCAATGCCGCGCAGGGGTTGGTTGACTCCGGACAGCGGTGTGCTGGAACTCATGGCACTCTCGATGACGGCGCGGCTGGATGCGGCGCCCGGGGAAGGCCCGCGCAGGCATGGCCCGGCGGATGCAACAGCTGGAATTCTAGAAGAGATGCCGCAGCATAAGGAAGTTCCATCGCCCGCTTGCCCCGGCCGATTGCAGTTTGTGTTCGCTGATCGACCACTTTTCGCCGCGCACGCATGGCCCGTGCCGTGCTGATCGCTGACCATCGGCTGCAATCCCCCGCAGTCGACAAGGAATCTACATGCAAAGGCTCACTACCCGTAACGGCCTGGACCTGCCTGCGATCGGCCTGGGCACCTGGCCAATGACCGGCACCGAGTGCACCCAGGCCGTGCGCCAGGCACTTGAACTCGGTTACCGACACATCGACACCGCCACTGCCTACGCCAATGAGGCCGCCGTCGGCCAGGCCCTGCGCGACAGCGAGGTGCCACGCGAGCAGATCCACCTGACCACCAAGGTGTGGTGGGACCGCCTGGCGCCCAAGGCCATGCGCCAGTCGCTGGAAGACAGCCTGCGCGCCCTCGGCACCGAGCAGGTCGACCTGTTTCACATCCACTGGCCGGGCCAGGACTGGGACCTGGCGCGCAGCATCGAAACCCTGGTGGCACTGCGTGACGAGGGCAAGGCACGCAGCATCGGCGTGGCCAACTTCCCGCTGGGGCTGCTGCGCCAGGTGGTGGAAACCCTGGGTGCGCCGCTGTCGGCGATCCAGGTCGAGTACCACGTGCTGCTCGGCCAGCCAGCACTGCTGGACTACGCCCGCCGCCACGACCTGCTACTCACCGCCTACACCCCGCTGGCCCGCGGCCAGGCAGCGGCACAGCCGGTGATCCAGGCGATCGCCGGCAAGCATGGCGTGCTGCCCAGCCAAGTGGCGCTGAAATGGTTGCTGGACCAGGACGGCGTAGCGGTAATCCCCAAGGCGAGCAGCCGCGATAACCAACTGGCTAACCTGGCAGCTCTGAACGTGCAGCTGGATGACCAGGACCGCTTGGCGATTGCCGGCCTGCCGAAGGACCAACGATTGGTCAGCCCGGCGTTTGCGCCGGACTGGGACAGCTGAGCGAGTACCTGCAGCTGGCCGCTACGGCTAATGTCGGGCGCCGCTCACCAGGAAACTGAGCAGGTCCGGCTCGTCCTCCAGGGTGATCGCCTGCGCCGGACGCGACAGCGCGGCCAGCACCGCGTTGCAGAAGGCTACCGCCGGCGCGTCCTGGGCGTAACAGCGCAACAGCCAATCGCCCTCGCCGCCCAGAAACTGCAACGCCACCGCCCGGCCGATGCCCTGCCGACGGTATTTTTTCAGGATGAACAGGTCAGCCAGCTCGAACGTCTGGATAGCGGCCAGTTCGCTGCGCTCCACCAAGACGAAGCCGGCAATGAAGCCGTCCGCCAGCACCAGGTAGGCGCCCCAGCCATCGGCCTGCCAGTAGCGTTGCAGGTGCGCGTCATGGATGTAGAAGCGGCCATCCACCTCGACGTCCTCCTGCTCCCAGTCGGAGGACTCGTAGGCGTAGAACTGGTAGAGGTTGCGGATCAGCGGGGCCTGGTCAGCGGTGGCGGCCAGCAGTTCGATGGGCAGCATGGTGCGGGGCTCAGGTAAAAGGCCGATTCTAGATCACTTGCCCCCTGGCAGGAAAAAGCCCAGCCCGCCCCGCACGGAAAGGCCCAGGCAATAAACAGGTGTCTGCGCGCTTCTGGGCTCAGGGGGCTTGCAATGCCCGTGGGCGATGGCTGCGCGCCTCGGCTGCCGGGGCCTTGGCCGCCTGCAGGTGGAAGTCGAAGTCCAGCTCGGCAAAGTGCCCGCCCGGCACACCGCGGTCGCGTGCTTTCGCGGCATCCTCGACAAAGCGCAGCTCACCGACCAACCCGTCGCGGGTGGCATAGGCAAAGTCATCCCACAGGTACTGGTCACCGGCAAAGTTGATCTGCGTGGTCAGATGGCGGTGCCCGGGCGCCGAGATGAAAAAGTGCACATGCGCCGGACGCTGGCCGTGGCGACCGAGCAGGTCCAGGCATTCCTGGGTCGGCCCCTGCGGGTCGCAACCATACCCCGAGGGCACGATGGAACGTGCACGGTAGCGGCCCTCGGCATCGGTGACGATGCGCCGGCGCAGGTTGTATTCGGACTGGCTGGAGTCGAAGTAGGAATACGTACCCTGGGTATTGGCGTGCCACAGGTCAACGGTGGCACCGGCCAGCGGCTTGCCGTCGGCACCGAACACCCGGCCCTGGAGGAACATCACCACGCCCGGGTCTGTGCCATCGTCCATACGCGCTTCACCCTGCGCCAGCGGCGCGCCCGCGACATACAGCGGGCCCTCGATGGTACGCGGGGTACCGCCGCTCAGGCCGGCCTCGGCGTCCTTGGCGTCCTGCAGCAGGTCGAGGAAGTGCTCGAGGCCCAGGCCCGCCGCCAGCAGGCCGGCCTCATTGCGCCCGCCCAGGCGGTTGAGGTAGTCCACCGCATGCCAGAACTCGTCCTCGGTGATTTCCATTTCTTCGATCAGGCGGGCGCTGTCCTGCAGCACGCGCAGGATGATCTGCTTGACGCGCGGGTTGCCTTCGGCATGGCCCAGGCCGACCACTTCGCTGAAGAACGCTTGAACAGCGGCAGTGTGGGAAATCTTTGTGGTCATCGTGCTTTCCTCATCTTGTTCTTGTCAGGCACACAGGTGCGAATCAGCGGTCGTCGCTGTGGATCGACGAGGGGTGCCGGCACAGGCCGTCGACCTCGATGTCCATGTACGGGAACAGTGGCAGTTGCAGCAAAGTATCGTGTAGCGCTTCGACACTGGGGACATCGAACACGCTGTAGTTGGCATAGTGCCCGGCAATGCGCCACAGGTGGCGCCAGGTACCTTCGCGCTGCAGGCGCTGGGCCAGCTCCTTTTCGTCGGCCTTGAGCCGGGCAGCCTTGGCCGGGTCCATGTCGAGCGGCAGTTTCACGGTCATCTTCACGTGGAACAGCATGGCGAGGTCTCCTTGCGTATGACTGGTTCGTTTGCTTGGCAGAGCCCTTGGGCGGAGCGGGTTTACCCGCGAGCACGGGCAAAGCGCGCCAGGCGCTGTTCGTCCAGGCTCAGGCCCAGGCCTGGGGTGCGTGGGATGTGCAACTGGAAGTCGCGGTACTGCAGCGGCTCGTTGACGATCTCTTCGGTAAGCAGCAGCGGCCCGAACAGTTCGGTACCCCAGGTCAGCTGGCGCAGGGTCAGGAAGGCATGGGCCGAAGCCAGGGTGCCGATCGAACCCTCGAGCATGGTCCCGCCATACAGGGCAATACCGGCGGCCTCGGCAATTTGCGCGCTGCGCAGCACGGCACGCGGGCCACCGTTCTTGGCGATTTTCAGGGCAAAGATGCTGGCCGCGCCGTCGGCGGCCAGGCTGAAGGCGTCTTCGACGCTTTCGATCGATTCGTCGGCCATGATCGGTGCCGGGCTGCGCTGGTTGAGGCGCACCTGGCCGCTGCGGTTGCTACGTGAAATCGGTTGCTCGATCAGGTCGATGCCGTTGTCGCCGAGCACCTGGCAGGCACGGATGGCCTGGGACTCGTCCCAGTACTGGTTGACGTCGACCCGCACGCTGGCGCTGTCGCCCAGCTCGCGCTTGATCGCCAGCACATGCTTGAGATCCTGCGCTAGCGGGTTGGCGCCGATCTTCAGCTTGAACACCCGGTGTCGGCGGCTTTCCAGCATGTGCCGGGCTTCGGCGATGTCGCGGGCGGTATCGCCGCTGGCCAGGGTCCAGGCCACTTCCAGGCTGTCGCGCACGCGGCCGCCGAGCAGTTCGCTGACCGGCAGGCCGAGGCGCTTGCCCTGCGCATCGAGCAGGGCGCTCTCGATACCCGACTTGGCAAACGTGTTGCCCTTGGCCAGTTTGTCCAGCTTGAGCATGGCGGCGTTGATATTGTCGGCGGGCAGGCCGACCAGCGCCGGCGCCAGGTGCGCATCGATGTTGGCCTTGATGCCCTCGGGGCTTTCATAGCCGTAGGCCAGGCCACCGATGGTGGTAGCCTCGCCGATGCCTTCGACACCATCGCTGCAGCGCAACCGCAATACCACCAGGGTCTGCTGCTGCAGGGTGTGCATCGCCAGCTTGTGCGGGCGGATGGTCGGCAGGTCGACGATAATGGCTTCTATACGTTCAATCAGCGCGCTTGTCATTGTTGCCGGGTCCCGTTATATCGGGCTGCCAGCTGCAGGCCCGAATGGTGCATTCACTTGATCGCTCAAGGATTGCGCGAGACCCTGATGGCCGTCCAATATCGAATGAATCTCCCACCATACCCTGGAGGTCTGATGGAACTGCGCCACCTGCGTTATTTCAAAGTGCTGGCCGAGACCCTGAACTTCACCCGTGCTGCCGAGCTGCTGCACATTGCCCAGCCACCGCTGAGTCGGCAGATCAGCCAGCTCGAAGACGAACTGGGCACGCTGCTGGTGCTGCGCGAACGACCGCTGCGGCTGACCGAGGCAGGTCGCTTCTTTTACGAACAGGCCTGCACCCTGCTGCAACAACTGCACAACATCAGTGACAACACCCGCCGCATCGGCCAGGGCCAGCGCCAATGGCTGGGTATCGGTTTCGCCCCCTCGACCCTGTACACGGTGTTGCCGGAGCTGATCCGCGAACTGCGCCAGGACAGCGAGCTGGAGCTGGGCCTGAACGAGATGACCACCTTGCAGCAGGTGGAAGCGCTGAAAAGCGGGCGCATCGACATTGCCTTCGGGCGCATCCGCATCGATGACCCGGCAATTCACCAGCAGGTGCTATGCGAAGACCCGCTGGTGGCCGTGCTGCCCAAGGGCCACCCGCTGGCGGGCGCGCCGCTCACCCTCGCCGAACTGGCGGGCGAGGCGTTCATCCTGTACCCCGCCAACCCCCGGCCCAGCTATGCCGACCATGTACTGGCCCTGTTCGCCCACCACGGCATGAGCATCCGGGTCAGCCAGTGGGCCAACGAACTGCAGACGGCCATTGGCCTGGTGGCTGTCGGCGTGGGCGTGACCCTGGTGCCGGCCTCGGTGCAACAACAGCACCGCACCGATATTGCATATGTCGCCCTGCTCGACAGCGGCGCCGTCAGCCCGATCATCCTCAGCCGGCGCAAGGGCGACGTCAGCCCGATCGTGCAGCGCTGCCTGGCCGTGATTGCCAAGCAAGCCAGCTAGGGGCCTGAATGCAGGAGCGGATTTATCCGCGACGCCGGCGACGCGGTGATCAGGCGCGCAGCTGGTACCAGGTGGTCTTGAGCTGCGAATATTTGTCGAACGAATGCAGCGACAGGTCGCGACCAAACCCGGACTGCTTGCCACCGCCGAACGGCACCGCCACGTCCAGCGCATCGACCGTGTTCACCGACACCGTGCCGGCCTTCAGCGCCCGCGCCACGCGGTGGACCTGGTTGAAGTCATCGCTCCACAGCGACGCCGCCAGGCCGTAAATGCTGTCATTGGCCAGGCGCACGGCCTGTTCCTCAGTGTCGAACACGCTGACCGCCAGCACCGGCCCGAATACCTCCTCCCGTGCCAGGCTCATGTGGCCCTCGACATCGGCGAAAATGGTCGGCTCGATGTAATTGTCCGAACCGTCGATGGTCAGGCGCCGACCACCACACACCCGCCGTGCCCCCTCCTGCCCTGCCCGGGCAATGGCCGCCTCGATCCGGCCAGTCTGCTGCGCATCGACAATCGCACCGGCCCGGCTCGCCGGGTCCAGCGGATTACCCGGCAGCCACTGGCGAGCCTTGGCCTGCAGGCGTTCGATGAACGCGTCATGGATGGAACGCTGCACATACAGCCGCGAGTTGGCCGAACACACCTCGCCCTGGTTGAAGAAGATGCCGAACGCAGCCTTTTCCGCAGCCAGGTCCAGGTCCTGGCAGTTTTCGAACACCAGGTTGGGGCTCTTGCCGCCGCACTCCAGCCACACCTGCTTGAGGTTGGACTGCGCCGAATACTGCATGAAGTACTTGCCTACCTGGGTCGAGCCGGTGAACACCAGGCAATCCACGTCCGGGTGCAGGCCCAGTGCCCGCCCGGCCTGCTCACCCAGGCCCGGCAGCACGTTCAGCACGCCTTCCGGCAGGCCGGCCTGCAACGCCAGCTCGCCCAGGCGCAGGGCCGAGAACGGTGACTGCTCGGCGGGCTTGAGTACCACGCTGTTGCCAGCGGCGAGCGCCGGGGCGAGCTTCCACGCGGCCATGTCGAGCGGGAAGTTCCACGGCACGACCGCGGCGACAACGCCCAGGGCCTCACGGGTAATGGTGGCCAGCGCGTTGGGCGCGGTGGGTGCCACCTGGTCGTACAGTTTGTCCAGTGCCTCGCCGTACCAGGCGAACACCTGCGCCGAGCCCGGCACGTCGATGTTATAGGCGTCCATGACCGGCTTGCCCATGTTCAGCGAGTCCAGCAGGGCCAGCTCTTCACGATGGGCCATGATCAGCTCGGCCAGGCGCAGCAGGACCTTCTTGCGCTCGACCGGAGCCAGGCGCGGCCACGGGCCGTGTTCGAAGGCGCGGCGGGCGCTGGCGACGGCCAGGTCCACTTCGGCCTGGCCGCAGGCGGCAACCTGGGCCAGCACGCCGTTGCTGGCGGGGTTGATGGCGGCAAAGGTGGCGCCGTCCTGCGCGTTGACCGGCTTGCCGTCGATCAGCGCCTGGGCCGGGAGGTACAGGGCCGAGGCGCGTTGTTGCCAGAATTCGAGGGTGTACATTGGTACTCCTGGTAACGGTTGTAGCAGCGTTTTCATCAGGGCTACGCAATTTCTGTGGGCGCGGGCGTGCCCGTGAATCAGGCGCTGCGGTGAATGGCACCGGCTTCGCCGGTGTTCGCGGGCTCGCCCGCTCCCACAGGGAAATGTGTGCCCTTAGCAGCGGTTCAGAACTTGCCGACCAGGCGCGCCGTGCGGTCCACGGCGATGCGGGTCTTTTCCACCAGTTCATCCAGCTCGCTGTGGTTGGCGACCAGGGCCGGGGCCATGATCATCCGGCCCAGGGTCGAGCGAATGATCACCCCTTCCTCGAAACCGAAGGTGCGGCATTGCCAGGCCAGGTCGTTCTCGTTGGCGAAGCGCTTGCGCGTTGGCTTGTGCTCGGCGAACTGCAATGCCGCCACCAGGCCGGCGCCCTGCACCTGGCCGATCAACGGGTGATCGGCGAACACCTCGCGCAGGATACGTTGCAGGTACGGCCCGGTGTCGTCCCGGACCTGGCGCACGATGCCTTCGTCACGCAGCGCTTTCAGGTTGGCGATGGCCACCGCTGCCGCCACCGGGTGGCCGGAATAGGTCAGGCCATGGGCAAACACCCCGCCCCGCTCCACCAGCGCTTCGGCAATGCGCTTGCTCAGCACCAGGCCACCCATGGGCACGTAGCCACTGGTCAGGCCCTTGGCGATCGACAGGGTGTCGGGCTGGAAGCCGAAATATTCATGGGCAAACCATTCGCCGGTGCGGCCAAAGCCGCCAATCACTTCATCCGCACACAGCAGCACATCGTACTGGCGGCAGATACGCTGGATCTCGGGCCAGTAGCTTTCCGGCGGGAAGATCATGCCGCCGGCGCCCTGGAACGGTTCGGCAATGAAACCGGCAACGTTCTCGGCACCCAGTTCGAGGATTTTTTCTTCCAGCTGCAGGGCACAGCGGCGGCCGAACTCGGCCGGGCTCAGGTCGCCGCCCTCGGCATACCAGTACGGTTCGTCGATGTGTGCCACGTCCGGGATCAGCCCGCCCATTTCGTGCATGAACTTCATGCCGCCTAGCGCCGTGGCGGCCAGGGTCGAGCCGTGGTAGCCGTTCCAGCGGCCGATCATGATCTTCTTGGCCGGCTGGCCGACCACCTGCCAATAGCGGCGCACGGTGCGGATCAGCACCTCGTTGGCTTCGGAGCCGGAGTTGGTGTAGATCGCGTGGCTGTAGTGCGCCGGCAGCAGGCTGAACAACAGCTCGGACAGTTCGATCACCGCCGGGTGGGTGGTGTGGAAGAACATGTTGTAGTAGGCCAGCTGGTCCATCTGCGTGGCAGCGGCGGCGGTCAGGTCGCGACGGCCATAGCCGAGCTGGGTGCACCACAGGCCGGACATGCCATCGAGGTAGCGCTTGCCCTCGCTGTCCCACAGGTGCAGGCGTTCACCGCCGACGATCACCCGCGGCCCTTCGGCGTTCAGCGCCTTCTGGTCGAGGAAGGCATGGATGTGGTGCGCGGCATCGGCGGCCTGGTAGTCGCGGGTCTGGCGTTGCGGGGCGAAAGGCGCATTCATTGTTGGTTTTCCTTTGCGGTGGGGGTGCAGGGCTGCCGGCGCTCAGCGCAGCTTGCCCATGTAGCTTTCCAGCGGGTCCTTGCCCAGCACGCCCTGGGCATTGGCCAGGGCGTCGATGAACAGGGAGAACAGCTCGGACTGGGTGCCGATGTCGAGCTTGGCGTAGACGTTCTTGCGGTGCGACTTGATGGTGTCTTCCGACACGCCCAGGCGCTCGGCCAGCGATCGGGTGGAGTGGCCACGCAGGATCAGCTGCGCGATACGGCACTCGCGCTCGGTGAGCAATGAGCTGCCGAAATTGTTCAGGGCCGCATGGATGCGCTGCTCGAGCACGTTTTCGAAGCGCCCGGCACGGCTGTCGAGCCCGGCGAAGTGCCGGCCGAGTACCGCCAGCACCCAGGGCGTGATGCAGCCGAACAGCGCGCGGCTGTGCCCATCGAGCTTGTCGGTGAAAGCCAGCGACACGGCCAGGCTGTGCCCGGGCAGCAGCTGCAGGATGTAGTTCAGTTCATCCTGCAGGTGCGAATGGCGGTAGAACGACTGGTAGTACTCGCTCACCTCGAAATGGTCCGGCGCCACCTCGAACAGGCCGTAGCAGCCGGATTCGACCTGCTCCACGCAAGCACCGTAGAACGGGTCGAGCAGGTAGAAGCCCGACAGGTAGCGGCTGACATTGCCTTCGGGCAGCCAGGGCGCGTTGTCGTCCTGCTCGAACAATGCGCTGGGCATGCCGTGGTGCGGGTAGAGATACACCGTGGTCGCCTGGATCGGATGGATCACGCCCAGTGCGGCGAACAAGGTGGCAGCAAAGCCCGGGCGGCCGATGGCCTCGGTGACCTTGGCCTGGTGCTCGAACCACTGTTGTGCAAGCAATCGATGGGTCACGGTGGGCCTGCCATATCAAGTAGGGCACCGCCACAGTGCGGTGCGTTGTTGGCCAGATACTCCCATGCCGCCGCCGGCATCGGAATCACCCTTTGGGGTGAGCGCCTGCGCGCGTCGTCCGGCTCACCCCAAAGGGTGATTCCGGGTACCTGCGGGGTGTGGGAGCATCAATCCGCCCCACGCTGCGAGCCCCGCGCTCGACCTCCTTGCACAACGCCCACCGGCAGCGAGCCCCCTCGCCTGCTGCGGTGTCCTGCATCCCTTTCCAGGAGTTAGCAATGCATACAACAACAAGTACAGCCCATTCCCCCGCCGCGCATGCCTCGTCCCCTGCCCCCACCGGGCGCTTCCGCACCTCCATGGGCATGACCGCCCTGGTCCTGTTCGGCCTGGCCTACATGGTGCCGCTGGCCGTGTTCACCACCTACGGGCTGGTTACCCAGATGACCAAGGGACACCTGCCCACCGCCTACCTGCTGACCCTCGCCGCCATGCTGCTGACCGCCTACAGCTATGGGCGCATGGTCCAGGCCCACCCCTACTCAGGGTCGGTGTATACCTACACGCGCAAGGCGTTCGGCAGCCACATCGGCTTCATTACCGGCTGGACGCTGCTGCTCGACTACATCTTCCTGCCGTTGCTCAGCTACCTGCTGATCGGCATCTACATGGCGGAATACTTTCCGGCCATTCCCGCCTGGGTCTGGGTGCTGGGCTCGATTGCCCTGGTCACCTTCCTCAACTTGATCGGCATTGAATCCATCACCCGGGTCAACTGGCTTCTGGTGCTGCTGCAACTGGTGTTCATCGTCGTGTTCGTCGCCCTGTCGATACGCAACCTCGGCAGCCAGGCCGCACCGCTCTCGCTGCTGGCGCCCTTCCATCACGAGGGCTTCAGCGTGCCATTGATCATGACCGGCGCCGCCGTGCTGTGCCTGTCGTTCCTCGGCTTCGATGCGGTGTCGACCATGGCCGAGGAAACCAGCAACCCGACCTACCGCATTCCCATGGCCATTCTGGCGGTGTCGCTGATCGGTGGCCTGCTGTTCCTGGTGGTGTCGTACTGCGCGCAGATGGTGTTCCCCGACTGGGGCAGCTTCGTCGACCCCGATTCGGCCTCGGTGGACGTGATGCGGCGGGTGGGCGGTGAGCTGCTGGTGACCGCCTTTACCGCCACCTACGTGGCCGGTTGCTTCGCCTCGGCCATGGTGTCCCAGGCCAGCGTGTCGCGGGTGCTGTTCGCCATGGGCCGCGACGGTGCACTGCCCCGGGCGTTCGGCCAGCTGGCGACGAAAAAGCGCGTGCCGGCGGTGGCCATCCTGGTGGTCAGCCTGCTGTCGCTGGTCGCCCTGGTGATCACCCTCGACACCGTGGCCAACATGATCAGCTTTGGCGCGTTGTTCGCCTTCTCGGCGGTGAACCTGGCGGTGGTCAAGCACTACTTGGTCGACCACCGCTTGCGGGGGGCCCGCAACTACCTGCTGTATGGTGTCGTACCTGGCCTGGGCTTTCTCAGTACACTGTGGCTGTGGAGCAGCCTGACCCGCCTATCGTTCAGCATCGGCCTGTGCTGGATGGGCCTGGGCCTGGTGGTGCTGCTCGGGCTTACGCGGGCGTTCCGGGTGAAGCTGCCGGAGCTGCAGATGGCCGAGTAACGGGCGCGCTCGCGCGATCCGGGTGGGAACGGGTTCAGCGGTGCCCATCCGGATCGTGGCTGGTTCGAACACCCGAGGTGTATACAATCCTGCCGGACTCTGGTTACATGTCGCAGCGCCTACGACAGCGACAATCGTCGCTGGGTATTGCGCAGGCACATGCTATGCCCAAGACGCTATTGGTAAAAAACGCCGCCCTGCTGGTCACCATGGACGGCCAACGCCGCGAAATCAGCAACGGCGGCCTGTTCATCGAAGACAACCTGATCCGCCAGGTCGGCCCCAGCGACACCCTCCCCGAGCACGCCGACGTGGTGCTGGACATGGCCGGCAAAGTGGTCATCCCTGGCCTGGTCAACACCCACCACCACATGTACCAGAGCCTCACCCGCGTGGTGCCGGCAGCCCAGGACGGCGAACTGTTCAACTGGCTGACCAACCTGTACCCGATCTGGGCGCGCCTGACCCCCGAGATGATCGCGGTGTCGACCCAGACCGCCATGGCGGAACTGATCCTGTCCGGCTGCACCACCACCAGCGACCACCTGTACATCTACCCCAACGGCTGCAAGCTCGACGACAGCATCCACGCCGCCGACGAGATCGGCATGCGCTTCCACGCCGCGCGCGGCAGCATGAGCGTGGGGCGCAGCCAGGGCGGCCTGCCACCGGACACGGTAGTAGAGAAGGAAGCTGACATCCTCAAGGAGTCCCAGCGCCTGATCGAGGACTACCACGATGCCGGTCACGGCGCGATGCGCCGCATCGTGGTGGCGCCATGCTCACCGTTCTCGGTCAGCCGCGACCTGATGCGCGAAGCGGCAGTGCTGGCGCGCCAGTACGGCGTGTCGTTGCATACCCACCTGGCCGAGAACGTCAACGACATTGCCTACAGCCGCGAGAAGTTCGGCATGACCCCGGCCGAATACGCCGAGGACCTCGGCTGGGTCGGCCACGATGTGTGGCATGCCCATTGCGTGCAACTCGACCAGCACGGCATCGAGCTGTTCGCCCGCACCGGCACCGGTGTAGCCCACTGCCCGTGCTCGAACATGCGCCTGGCCTCGGGCATCGCCCCGGTGCGCAAGATGCGCGACCATGGCGTGCCGGTAGGCCTGGGCGTCGACGGTTCGGCCTCCAACGACGGCGCCAGCATGATCGGTGAAGTGCGCCAGGCCTTGCTGCTGCAACGGGTCGGCTTCGGCCCCGACGCGATGACCGCCCGCGAAGCGCTGGAAATCGCCACCCTCGGCGGCGCCAAGGTGCTGAACCGCAATGACATCGGCGCCCTCGCCCCCGGCATGGTCGCCGACTTCGTCGCCTTCGACCTGGGCCACGTGGCCTATGCCGGTGGCCATCATGACCCGCTGGCGGCGCTGGTGTTCTGCACCCCGACCCAGGTGCATACCAGCGTGATCAATGGCCGGGTGGTGGTGCAGGACGGCCAACTGCTGAGCATCGACCTGCCACGGGTGCTCGAGCGCCACAATCGCCTGGCGCACCAGCTGGTCAGTGGCGGATAAAGCGGCTGGCCGCGTGTCGCGACAGGCAGCCAGGCAGCCCTGTCGCGACCCGGGCCGCGCCCGCGGGATCTATCAGAGGGCCATCACCATCTCATGCCAGGCCATGCCACCGTGCGCCGACGGCGATGGCTGCACGTACTGGTAACCCATCTTCTGGTACAGCGGCACATGCTGCTGCTTGCACATCAGGTGGATGCTCTGCTTGCCCGCAGCCTGCATGCGCCTGACGAACTCGTCCATCAGGCGCCTGGCGTAGCCTTGGCCCTGGTGCGCCGGGTCGACCACCACCGACATGATCACCACATTCGGCGCTTGCGGGTCGTGCCCGACCAGTTCCTTGAAGGCTTCATCGGCCATCTCCACCTGATGGGCGCAGCCACTGTTGATGAAACCGACGATCTCTCCCGCCTGCTCCAGCACCAGGAAACCTTGCGGGTACTGCGCGATACGGGTACGGATCTTCTCCAGGGTGGCCGCTTCGTCCCCTTCATAGGCGCCGATCTCGATGGCGTGGCAACGCTCGGCGTCTGCGGCGGTGGGGTTGCGGAACTGCGGAGTGCTCATGGCGGGTTTCCTTGACGATGATTGGCAAAGCGGGCGTCATGGTAAATGACTGGTCACCTGGACAGACAGCTTTCTCAAACCTGTTGCGTGGCGCTTGCTGAGGGCCACGGCTGACAAGCATCATGGCCCATTGCCCAGCCACCATGGATACGCCGATGGCCTCAGTGCCGCTATTGCTCGCCGAACCCGGCCGCTGCAAACGCTTGAAGGCTGCCAGCAGCCAGGCCCACGACGATGTCGACCAACGGGTGATGGCCGCCAGGCCTTTCGACAACCGCGAACGCTACGGTCGCTTCCTGCAGGTACAGCATCGCTTTCATGGCAGTCTGCTGGCGTTATACCGCGATGAACAACTCAACCTGCTGCTGCCTGGGCTAGCGCACCTGTCGCGCGCTGCCGCGGTCGAGCATGACCTCAACGATCTGGGCCTGCCAGTGCCGGCGCGCCCTCGACAGGTCTGTGCCAGCCCGGCCCAGGCCCTGGGCTGGTTGTACTGCAGCGAGGGGTCGAACCTTGGGGCTGCGTTTCTGCTCAGGCAGGCCCAGCGCCTGGGCCTGGACGCCGGCCTCGGCGCGCGCCACCTGGCACCACATCCGCAGGGCCGGGCGCTGCCCTGGCGGCAGTTCGTCGCCAGGCTGGACGGCTTATCGCTGAATGCGCAGGAAGAAGCCGAGGTGGTCGCTGGTGCGGTCGCCGCGTTCGGCAGCTACCAAATGCACTTGCGAGCGCTGTTTGCCTGAATTCAGCAACCGCTGATCGGGTTGTTTCAAAAGTTGTACAAGTTGTTGCCGTAGCGAACTTTTTTCTGTTTGCCGGTCTATCTGGGAGGCACAGAAAGGTAGCGGGACGCGAAACAGAATCGCCAACCACCTGCTGGCCAGATGGCTCAATTGTTCTCAGAGGTTGGCTTCGCTCATGAAAATACATGTCGCAAGGTTGATGCTGCTCGGCCTGTTCTCGTTGGCGGCGGTGGGCACGGCATCGGCAACCCCCATGAAACCGTCCGTAGCGGCTGCCCCGGCGGTGCAATCGCCGCTGCAGGCGGCTGGCAACCCCTGGGCGAAGTTGGCCAGCGTGGCCGATGAGCAGCCCGCCACGCTGCTGGCTCATGGTGACGACCGCTGGCATGACCACAGAAGCGACTGGCGCCGCGAACAGTGGCGCCGCGAGCAGGCCCGACGTGACTGGGAGCGTCGGCGCGACTGGGAATACCGCCGCGACTGGGAACGCCGACGAGACTGGGAACGCCGCCATGAGCGGGCCATGCACCAGCGCTATCATGACGATTACCGTTACTACCGCCGTTGATAGTCGGCAACCAGCGCGGCCTTGATGGCCGCGCTGGTTGGTCAGGTGGCGGTATCCGCCGCCGCCTCGGCTTCCATCTTCAGGCGCTCCGCCTTGCAAATGTACTTTGGCTTGCGTGGCGCCAGTTTCGCACTGGCCTTCCTGGCATGCGCCTGCAACAACTGCTTGATCTTCTTGCGACGGTTCATTCTCACTCGACCTGTCAGTGCGGATTGCCCGGGCACATCATACCTTGCCTGGGCCAGCGCCTGATTGACGTTATTTTCACACGCGGCAGATTAGCGTCACGGCTTTTCCGGCGCCGGGCAGATCCGCTGGCCGCCATGGTACGACGAGGCATCCGTGTCACACACTCCTTCCCCTGCTGCGCCGCAGCGCGTGGACTGGGCCGGCCTGGGCTGGCTCCTGCTGTTCTTCTGGTACTTCTCGGGCGTGACCCAGGCGCTGCTGCTGTTCAGCGGCACCACCGGTTTCGCCGGCTTCCGCGACGCGCTGTTCCTCAGCAGCCTGTGGCTGGCCCCAGTACTGCTGCTGCCGCGCTTCACCCGCGCCACGGCTGCGGTCATCGGTGTGGTGCTGTGGGCTGCGTCGCTGGTGGGCTTGAGCTACTTCGGCATTTATCGTCAGGAGTTCTCGCAAAGCGTGATCTTCGTGATGTTCGAGTCCAATACCGCCGAGGCCGGAGAGTACTTCAGCCAGTACTTCAGCGTCGGGCTTGGCCTGGCACTGCTGCTGTACACGCTGGGCGCCGTGTTGCTGTGGAAGCGCGTGCGCCCGGTGCGCCTGCCGCTGCGCAGCCGCCTGCCAGTGGTCGTCCTGTTGCTGCTGGCCAACCTGGTGTATCCGTTCTACAAGCAGATGGTCACACAGCAGCGCAGCTTTGCCGACGCGGCAGAAAAGGTCCAGCAGCGCATGGAACCGGCCGTGCCCTGGCAATTGCTGGTCGGCTACCGCCAGTACCGCCAGCAGCTGGACAACATGCAGGAACTGCTGGCCCAGAATGCCGCGCTGCCGCCCTTGCAGAACCTGCGCGACAGCAGCGGTACCGCGCCACGCACACTGGTGCTGGTACTGGGCGAATCGACCACCCGCGAACACATGCACCTGTACGGCTACAACCGTGACACCACGCCCAACCTCGATGCCCTGGCGGCCAGCGACGACGGCCTGACGGTGTTCCGCAACGTGGTGTCGCCACGCCCCTACACCATCGAAGTGATGCAGCAGATCCTCACCTTCGGCGACGAGCAGAACCCAGACCGCTTCCTCACCGATCCGTCACTGATCAACCTGATGAAGCAGGCCGGCTACAAGACCTTCTGGATCACCAACCAGCAGACCATGACCAAGCGCAATACCATGCTGACCACCTTCTCGCAGCAGACGGACGCGCCGGTCTACCTGAACAACCAGCGTAACCAGAACGCCAGCCAGTACGACGAGGTGGTGCTGGCGCCGTTCGACAAAGCCCTGCAGGACCCGGCACCGAACAAGTTCATCATCGTGCACCTGCTGGGCACGCACATGGACTACCGCTACCGCTACCCGGGCGACTACGCGCATTTCACCGACCGCCAGGGCGCGCCCGGCGTGCTGACACCCGAGCAGGTAGAAACCTACAACTTCTACGACAACGCGGTGCGCTACAACGACTATGTGGTCTCGAGCCTGATCAAGCGCTATTCGGCCACCACCCCCAATGGTTTCCTGCTGTACCTGTCCGACCATGGCGAGGACGTGTACAGCTCCGGCAACCACGACCGCCTGGGGCGTAATGAAGGCGCGCCGACCCGGCCGATGTACACCATCCCGTTCCTGCTGTGGACCTCGCCAAGCTGGCGGGCCGAGCACCCACGCGACTTGCAGGCGATGGCCGACCGGCCCTACAGCAGCTCGCACCTGATCCACACCCTGTCCGACCTCGCCGGGCTGAGCTACGACCGCTACGAACCGGGCAAAAGCCTGGTAAGCCCGCAGTTCGTGGTGGCGCCGCGCTGGATTGGCGACCCGTACCGCAAGGATGGCCTGCGCGAGTTCGACCGCCTGCCGCTGGACAAGGCCGAGCGGGTGCAGGAGACGGTCAGCAACAGCCAAGCGCAGAACGGTGCAGGCCCGGACTGACGGTGGGTACTTGCGCCCCTTTCGCGGCACAAGGCCACGCCTGGACAGGCGAACGCAGTCCCTGTAGGAGCGGATTTATCCGCGAAGCAGTCGACGCGATAGGTGGCCCCGGCTGTGCCGGTGTTCGCGGGCATGCCCGCTCCCACAAAATCGGGCAGGCCGCTAGACCTTGAGCAAAACAGAACTTACACCAGCTCAACCTCGCTTCAGTCAGGCCGGCTGGCTACAACTCCCCTGGCGGGCGCTGCTTCGCACGGCCTCGGCCAGCTTGCGCAGGTTGGCCTGGTGGGCATTGACCAGGCTGGCGATGCTGTTGTCCGCTGGCGTTTGCAGCAAGGTGCGGCAGGTCAGTTCGGCCTGCCCCGGCTGGCTCAGGCGCCACAGGGCTTCCAGCGAGGCATAGCGCCCCGGCACCGTATCGAAGCGCTGCACGTCTACCCGCAGCAGCGCCTTGCTACCCGCCACCGGCCCACCCAGCTGGTCTTGCAGGGCACTGCGGAATTCGTCCACCAGGTTGGCCCCCCACCACTCCGTCTCGAGGATGGCCAGGCCGCTCTGCCCTTGCCGTACCACCAGTTGCGGGCGGTCGACTTGCGGCGGCACCGCCACCCTGGCGACCTGGATGCGTTGGCCACCATCACGCACCGGCTCGCTCGGCACCAGCGTGTGATAGTTGTTGGGCGTGCTGCAGCCCAACAACAGCGCCAGCAGCCCGGCCCCACATACATTGCGCAGTCGTTGCATTGGCTGTCTCCTCAGGGTTCAAGGCCCGCGGCCGCTTTCGGCCGACCGCGAATCAGCGACTCGGGGTGCCGGCCCAGGTAATCGGCGAGGTCGCGCAGCGAACGCGACATGCGCTCCAGTTCGTCCAGGGTCTCCCCCATCCGTTCGCGCTGCGGCGAGTCTTCGGCAATCGCCGAGTTGGCCGTGCGCAGGGTCTTGTGCATTTCGTCCAGCGCCAGCTGCACATCCGGCAACGTCTGGCCATTGAACTGCCTGAGGCTGGCACGCAGTTCACGCAGGCTGCCATCGAGGTTGCTGGCAATGCTCTCCAACGGCAGTTTGCTGATGCGCTCCACCACCCGTTGCAGCTGCTCCTGCAACTGTTCCAGGCTGCCTGGTAGCGTCGGTATGGTGATCGGGTCGGCGGTCTTGTCGAAAGCGACCTTGGGGGCATCCGGGTAGAAGTCCAGGGAAATGAACATCTGCCCGGTGATCAGGTTGCCGCTGCGCGCCTGGGCCCGCAGCCCATGTTCGACGAAGGTGCCGATCAGGCGCCGGGCGCCGTCCATGTCGCCCTCGCTGTGCTTGAACACCGCCAGCATCTTGCGGTGCACCGGCCCCAGGCGCTGCGGGTAGACCACCGCATCGACCACCACCGGGAAGGCTTGCCGGGCCGCATCGTAGTCCAGCTTGATCGACGTCACCCGGCCGAACTCCACCCCTTTGAACTCCACCGGCGCACCTACCGACAGGCCGCGCATGGCCTGGTCGAAGCGCAACTGCAGGTATTGCGCCTGGCCATTGGGCGGTGCCAGGGCGGTCTCGCGGTCGGCAAACAGCTGGAAGCGCGCCTGGTCGGCGGCCGGCTCGGCTTGCGCGGCGAAGTCGGGCGAGCCAAAGGCCAGCCCGCCCACCAGGATGGACGACAGCGACTCGGTATCGACCTTCAGGCCGTTGGCGCCGATCTGCATGTCGACCCCGCTGGCGTTCCAGAAGCGGGTGTCGGCAGTGACGAAGTTGTCGTAGGGGGCTTGCACGAACACGCCGATCTCCACACCCTTGCCGTCGCCCTGCAGGGCGAACGACACCACCTCGCCCACCGGGATCTTGCGGTAGTAGAGCGACGAGCCGACATCCAGCGAACCGAGGTCGCTGGCGGTGAGCACAAAGCGCTTGCCCTTTTCGTCATAGGTGATCGGCGGCGGCAGTTCCAGGCCGACAAACGACTTCGCTGGCAGTTTCGACTCGCCGGCATCCGCACCGATGAAACTGCCCGAAAGCAGGGTGTCCACCCCGGAAACACCGCCTACCCCGATACGTGGCCGCACCACCCAGAAACGCGCGCCCTGGGTGGCGAAGGCACGCGCGTCATTGGACAACTGCACCGTGGCGATCACGCTTTTCTTGTCCTCGGCCAGGTCCACCGTGGTCACTTCGCCAATCACCACGCTGCGGTACTTGACCTGGGTCTTGTGTGCCACCAGCCCTTCCCCGGTGTGGAAGGCGATGGCAATCACCGGGCCCTGCTGCATCCAGTTGCGCACCACCAGCGAGGCGCCGATCAGGATCGCCACGATCGGCACGATCCATACCAGCGATACACTCCAGCGCCGGGTGCGTATCTCAACCTGCCCAGCGCCACCGTGGCTGTCAGTCTGTTGCCCCATCAATGCGGCCTCCCCTCGTTGGCATGGCTATCCCAGATCAGGCGTGGATCGAAGCTCATCGCAGAAAGCATGGTCAGTACCACCACCATGCCGAAAAACAGGATGCCCGCCCTCGGCTCGATGGTGCCCAGCCCGCGCAATTGCACCAGCGCCGCCACCAGCGCCACCACCATCACGTCGAGCATCGACCAGTAACCGATCAACTCGACGAAGCGGTACAACTGCGAGCGCTGCCGGCAGGCCCAGGTGGAGCCGCGCTGGGCGGTGAACAGCAACAGGCCGAGCGAGAAGAACTTGATGGCCGGGACGCCCACGCTGGCAATGAAGATGATCAGCGCGATGTCCCAGGCCCCGGCCTCCCAGAATTCCAGCACGCCGCCCGCAATGGTGCTTTCGCTGCCACTGCCGAGCATTTCGGTGTGCATCACCGGCAACAGGTTGGCGGGGATGTAGAAAACCAGCGCGGCCAGGAGAAAGGCCCAGCCACGGCTGATGGCATTGGTCTTGCGGCGGTGAATGGGCGCACCGCAGCGGTCGCAGGTGTGGATGCCGCGCGCTAGCGTGCAGGCCTGGCCACAGCCGTGGCACAGGCACAAGCCCAGTTCCTCGGCGGTAGCCGGGGTGCTCATGGCTGCTCCCACAAGTCGCGGATGTCCTTGCCGGCGACATGGATGATCAGCATGCTCAGCGCGGCCAGGGCCAGCAGGCCGATGCCGGGGATGACGTCAAGCAACCCCGCCAGCTTGATCACCGCCACCATCGCCCCCAGCAGGCACACTTCCAGCATGCTCCACGGCCGCAGGCCTTCCAGGCTGCGCATGCACAGGGCAAAACCGGGCGCGCGCCGGCCAGCCAGGGCAAAACCCAGCAACCAGCACAGCAGCCCGATCTGCAGCACCGGGGCAACGATGATGGACAAGGCCATGACCAGGGCGATGAAGGTGATACTGCCGTGGCTGAGGATCTGCACCGAGTCCCACAGCGTCGCCGAGTGGGTCAGCCCCTGCATGCCGATGGTCATCACCGGGTAGAAATTGGCAAACACCAGCAGGATGCCGCCGGTCACGCTCAATGCCAGCCGCTGCTGTACGCTCAGCGAGGTGTGCCGGTACAGCACGCCGCCACAGCGCTGGCACAGGGCACGCTGATGCTTGAGCAGCGGCGCACGGTGGTACACCGTGTCGCAGTATTCGCAGATGATCAGGTGCTGGGTCTGGCTCATGGTGCTTCCACATGTGGCCCGGGTTCAGGCCGGGATGCGTTGGCGAACAACGCCTGATACCGGTTTAGCCCATCTGGGCAAAACTGCCATCGGCTCGACCAAGGCGAACTATTCTGAGAGTCGGGATCCCGCCCGCTGGAGGTGTAGCATGCGTAGGTTGACGTGGAGTTACCTGTTGGTGCTGCTGTGCACGGCACCGCCCGCCCTGGCGCAGTCGGTGGTGCCGCTCAAGGGCCAGAGCAGCCAGCAGATGCAGCTGGATATCAATGAGTGCAACACCGTCGCGACCAATGCCGCGAACAGCGCCGCGACGTCCACCGACCCGCATGTCGGTGGCCGCGTGCGCGGTGCCGCCGCCGGCGCGGTGGCCGGTGCCGCAGGTGCGCAGGTGCGTGGTAACCAGCATGACGAGTTGTACGACCGGGTCGGTGACGATGCCAAGCAGGAGTACCGGCAAAACCGTGCCGGAGAAGTGGCCGCCGCCGGTGCAGCAGTGGGTGGCATGCGCCAGCGTCAGGAGCGGCGCCAGGACCGCCGCGGCCAGGACGAAGCAAAAACCCAGGCCCATGCCAGTGCCTACAGCGGTTGCTTGCAGGGGCGCGGCTATCAGGTCAGCCCCTGAGCAGCAGGCACGCCATGCCGGGGCAGTGGCGGCATGGCGTGCCCGGTTCACAACTTCGCGAGTTCTTCGCGGCAGAACTCGACGAACAACTGGGCCGGCTTGGTCAGTTGCACCCGCTTCAACCATGCCGCGGCCAACCCGGACAACGCTACCGGCTCGGCAATATCCACCATCGCCAGGCGCTGGCCGTCATAGCTGTACGGCGAATGCGGGCGCGTCACCAGCAAGGAAAAGCCGAAACCCTGGCCAACCATGCCACGCACCATCTCGATTGATGGCGAACTGAAGACGATGTTCGGCGTCAGGCCCATTTCGTTGAACAGGCTGACGAAGTAGGTGCGACTCGGTGCCACGTCCAGCAGGATCATCGGCTCGGGGCACAGGTCGCGCAGCGACACCTGGGCCTGGCCGGCGAAGCGGTGCTGCTCGGGCAGCAGCACGTAGGGCTTCTGCGGCGGCATCAGTGGCTCGGCCTCGATGGTGCCGTCCAGGTCATGGTCATAGAGGAATGCCAGGTCGAAGGTGCCAGCGGTCAGGCCCTGGACCAGGTCTTGCTGTTCGCCGTCACGCAGCCGGATATCCACCCCGGGGTAGCGTTGGCGAAAGCCGGCGATCAGACGCGGCAGGTACAGCGGGGCCACGGTTTCGAAACAGCCGATGTCGATTTGCCCGGCCACGGTGTCGTTATCGGCCAGGGCGTTCTGTTCGAACTCGTGGGCCATCTGTAGCAGCGACTTGGTCTTGGCGTAAAAGCGTTTGCCACTGGGCGTCAGCGACACGCCCTGGGCGTGGTGGCGGATGAACAGCTGCACGCCGAAGCTTTCCTCCAGGCTCTTGATCGCCGTGGAGATGGACGGCTGGGCAATGTACAGCTGGCGCGAAGCCTCGGCGACACTGCCGGCCTCCACGGTGGTGACGAAGTACTTGAGTTGTCGCAGGGTATAGGCAGCCACGGGCACCTCGCTGGCGCCGCTCCGGGCGCTGGAATCATGCTTGCCACTTTACCCTCGGCAGCCGCCACGTGGGGGCCGGGAGGTGAAGGATTTACCTATGGCTTGAACAGGTTTTTGGTAAGGGCGCCCCTGGTCAATTACCCTCAACCGTCTTTACTAGTATTCATCGGCCCCAAGCATACGGTGTGTGTCTATGAAGATCGTGGTCACCAGCATTCTTGTCGACGACCAGGCCAAGGCCTTGGCTTTCTACCACTACGTACTCGGTTTCAAGCCCAAGCATGACATTCCCATGGGCCGCCACCGCTGGCTGACCCTCACCTCGCCCAACGACCCCAATGGCGTCGAGCTGCTGCTAAAACCCGACGCGCACCCGGCTGCCAAGGCCTACAAGGCCGCGCTGAAGCAGGACGGTATCCCTGCCACCTCGTTCGGCGTGCGCGATATCCAGGCCGAATACACCCGGCTGTGCGCCGCCGGCGTGCAGTTCACCCAGCCACCTACCGACCAGGGGCCGGTCACCGTGGCGGTGTTCGATGATACCTGCGGCAACCTGATCCAGATCGCCCAGAAGCACTAGCGGCTAGCCAGGCGCCAGCGGCAGCCGCAGGGTCGCTCGCAGCCCGTGCGGCAACTGGTTGCGCAACTGCACGCTGCCGCCCAGACGCGTCATGATGGTACTGACGATCGACAACCCCAGGCCGGCGCCATTGGCCGAGCCCTTGCTGTAGAAACGCTCGAACACCCGTTGTTGCTCCGCCTCGGCGATGCCCGGCCCTTCGTCGTCGACACTGACCAATAGCGCCTGCCCTTCACGCTGCAGGGTCACGGTGATGCGCCCGCCCGGCGGTGAATGATCCACGGCGTTGGCCACCAGGTTCTGCAAGGCAATGCCCAGCGCGCCGGCATCGGTATGCAGGCGGTAGTCACCGGCGACAATGTCCAGCGAAGGCTCGAGCCCATGTTCCAGGATCCACGGGGTCAGGTCGGCCAGGGTCTCGGCCACCAGCCCCTGCAGATCGACCGGCGGCCAGTCACGCCGGCCGGGCCGAGGCTCCAGGCGGGCCAGGGTCAACAACTGGTTGACCACCCGGGCAAGGCGGTCGACACCGCCCATGAGAAAGCCCAGCGCCTTGTCCCGCTCGGCGGTGCTGGCTGCATTGAGGGCGTTCTGCGCATGCAGGCGCAGGACGGCCAACGGGGTGCGCATCTCGTGGGCGGCATCGGCGATGAAGCGATGCTCGCGGCTCAGCAGGTCGCCAATCTGCCCGAGCAGGCGGTTGATCGCCGCCTGCATCGGTTCCAGTTCCTTCGGCAACGGGACCAGTTGCAATGGCTCGAGTGAGTCGGCATGGCGGGCGCGGATGACCCTGGCCATGTTCTGCAACGGCCGCAGGCCCCAGCCGATAGCCGCCCACACCAGTAACGCCAGCGCCAGGCTGCCGAACAGGAAGGGCAACAGCGTATGCCGCACGATGCGCTCGACCAGGTCGATACGCACGTCGCTGCGTTCGCCGACCCAGATCACCCAGCGTTTTTCCGGCACCGGCAAGACGAAACTGCGCCAGCGCCGCGCATCCACCAGCACATCGGCAAACCCGGGCTCCCGGGGCGGCTGGTCCAGCTGCGGGGCGCTGGGGGTATGCACCAGCAAGGTGCCGTCGTCGGCCCATACCTGAAAGGCCAGCTTGCTCTCGTAGGGGTGCCCGACCCGGTGCCGGCCGGCCTTGCTCAGCGCCTCGTCGAAGGCGCGGTACAACTCGCCACGGCTCTGTTCCTGCACCGGCAGGCTCATGATGCCCTGCAGCAGCCGGGCATTCTGCGCCAGGTGGGCGTCGTAGACCTCGGTGATTTCGTGCCGGCTGTCATGATAGTTGTACAACGCCAGCAGGCCGCTGCCGAGCAGCAACAGCAGCATCACCCGCCACAGGGTGCGTTGGCGCAGCGAGGTCATGCCTTGCCTTCCACCAGGTAACCGATGCCGCGCACGGTACGGATCAGCCCGTTGAAGAGCTTCTTGCGCAAATGGTAGATGTTCACTTCCAGGGTGTTGCTCTCGGGTTCTTCATCCCAGCCATACAGCAACTGGGTCAGGCGCTCGCGGGTGAATACCTTGCCCGGCTGGGCCAGCAGTTCGTGCAGCAGCAGGTATTCCTTGGGCGTGAGCACCACCAGCTGGCCCTGGTAGTGCACCTGTTGGGTGGCCGGGTCCAGGCACACCCCGGCGTGCTCGATGAGCAGTTGCGCGCGGCCGCTGCTGCGGCGCAGCAAGGCCCGCAGGCGGGCTTTGAGTTCGTTGAGGTCGAAGGGCTTCACCAGGTAATCATCCGCACCGGCGTCCAGCCCGGTGATGCGATCATCGGTGGCGTCGCGGGCGGTCAATACCAGCACCGGCAGGCTCTTGCCGGTAGCGCGCAGGCGCCGCAGCAGTTCGATGCCGTCCAGGCGTGGCAAGCCCAGGTCGAGAATGGCCAGGTCGAACGCCTCGTGAGTCAAGGCATGCAAGGCGCTGGCGCCATCCTGCAGCCAGTCGAGGGTATAACCCTCGCGGCGCAGGCCGTCACAGATCCCCTCCCCCAGCGCGACGTCGTCTTCCACCAGCAGCAGGCGCATGCTCAATCCTGTTTGTCCTTGATCGCTTTGAGTAAAGCATCGATTTCACCGCGTCGGCCCTGGTCAGCCAGCTCGCGCCCGGGCCGGGGCGGTGCCTGCAAGGCCTTTTGCAGGGCCGCGCGGGCGTCACCATAGCGCTTCAGCCGGTACAAGTGGTCAGCCCAGAAATAGTTGCTGTCGATGCCGTCGGGGTTGATCGCCAGCGCCTGGCGCAGCATGGCTTCGGCCTTGGCCTGGTCGCCGAAGCTCAGCGGCCAGCCCGGCACCTGGTCATACAGCGCACCGAGGCTGGTATAGGCCGAGCCCTGCAGCGCCTTGGGGTCGACGGCCAGGGCCTGCTCCAGGCTGGCGCGCGCGGCCTTGACCTTGCCCAGCGCCCCCAGCCCGCCCGTGGCACCGGCCCAGCTGCTGTTGACGATGCCATCCCAGATCAGCGGTTCGGCCGCGCCCGGGTGCTGCCGCACCAGCGCGGCCGACTGTACCGCCAGGGCCTCGAACGCCCCGGCACGCTGGGCTTCGGGCAATTCATAGCGAATCACCGCCCAGCGCTGCTGAATGGCAGCGAGCTGCTGGGTACCATTCTGGTCAAGAGCCCAGGTGAATGGGGCGATGGCCAGCAGGCTGGCCAGAAACAGACGTTTCATTTGCTCGACTCCTTGTTGTGCCAGGTGCTGTAGCGGCGAATCAGCGGCAGTTGCTTGCGCAGGGCGCGGTCAACCACGCCCGGCAACATGCCGTTGAGGCGCACGAAGAGTTTTTCCGGCCAGCCCAGATACAGTTCGCTACGCTCGGCCTGTACCGCGGCGAGCACCGCGCGGGCCACGTCCTGCGGGTCGTCGACGCCGACCTTCAAGGCCTGGTTGAGCGCCTGCGCGGCACTGCTGTTCATCGCCGTGCGGGTGGTGCGCGGCGCCGCGTACAGCACGCTCACCGAGGTGTCGGCCAGCTCGCGGCGCAGCGCCTCGGAGAAACCGCGCAAGGCGAACTTGCTGGCGCAGTAGGTGGCGTAGCCGGGGTAGCCGATCGAGCCATAGATTGACCCCACGTTCACTACCAGCGCACTGGGCTGCTCGCGCAGCAGTGGCAGGCACAGGCGGGTCAGCTGGATGGCGGCCTTGACGTTGAGATCGAACAGCTCGTCCAGGGCGGCTTCGTCCAGCTGTTCGAGCAAGGCGAAGCGGTTGACCCCGGCGGCATTGATCAACAGGTTGCAGTAGCCCATGGCCCGGGCCGCTTCCAGCACCTCGCGGCGGCCTTCGCTACTGCGCAGATCGGCTTGCTGCCAATACAGCTGCTGCGGGTAACGTGCCATCAGCTCGACCAGCCGGCCCTTCTGCCGGCTGACCGCCAGCACCCGCGCACCGGCGCTGCACAACTGGTCTGCCAGTTCCAGGCCGATACCACCGCTGGCACCGGTGAGCACAGCCACGCAATCAGGCAGGCGCATGCTGGGCCTCCTGCTGCGCGGCATGCGGCAGCCCTTCGAACATGGCGGTGTACAGGCGATACACCACTTTGGCGGCGTGGATCACTGCCTGATGATCCTCAGGGTCCTCCAGGCGGTTCATCAGGCCACGGTAAGTGGCCATATGGTCCTGGTCCAGGGCACCGTGGGAACTGAGGTAGCTGAACGCCCGGTCCGGCAAGCCAAGGCTTCCCTGCAAGGTCCCGGCGGCCTGGGTCGCGAGGGCAATGCTGGTGCCTTCGAGGACGTTGACCATGCCGAACAGCCCGACCGGGTTGCCACGGGCGATCTGATCGTAGAGAAACGCCACCATCAGCTCGATCGGCAATGCCGGACGGCCATTCGCCACCTGCAGCGGGTCACCGCCACAGGCAGCGATATCATCGAGAATCCAGCGCTCATGGCCGTACTCCTCCTCGATGTACTCGCACACTGCGCCGCGCAGCCACTCCAGCCGCGTCGGCAAACGCGCTCCGCAGGCCATCATCAGCGGCACGGTATGCCGCACATGGTGGTAGGCCTGGGTCAGAAACGCCACATAGGCCTCGAGGCTGGCCTTGCCGGCCAGCGCGTCGCGGATGACCGGGACGCTGAACAAAGCCGTACGTTCGTCGGCGGTTTCCTGTTGCAGCCTATCGAAGAAAAGCATGGCAAACCTCGCAGGTCATTGAAGGTCGGTTAACAAGGCGTGGTAACGCCGCAGGATCTGTTCGCGGCGTGGCCGGCCGTTGGCGGTCAGGGTTTGCCCAGCGGCGCTCAAGGGTTCGGGCAGGCGCCGCCAGGCATGCACCCGGGCGTAGTCCGGCAGCCCGGCATTGGCCTGGCGCACAGCCTGTTCGAGCGTGTGGTCGTCAGCGTGCGGGTCCAGTGGCCAGAGCAGCGCCAGGTTGTGTGCCAGGCCCTCGCCGTAGACGAAGGCCTGGGCGATCACCCCACCCTGGGTCAGCTCGGCCTCGACCCACTCGGGGTTGACGTTGCGCCCGAAGCTGGTGCTGTACTGGTGCTTCTTGCGCCCGGCCAGGTAGAGGAAACCGTCGTTGTCGAAATGCCCAAGGTCACCGGTCGACAACCAGGGTGCGTTGAACGCTGGCTCACCCAGGTAGCCGAGCAACGCCGAGCCGGCCACCTGCACCTCGCCATCCTCGGCAATGCGTACCTGTACATGCGGCAGCGGCCGGCCGACACTGCCCGGGCGCCTGGCGCCGGGGCGGTTGAGGCACACTACCGAGGCACATTCGGACAAGCCGTAGCCTTCGAACACCGGTAGCCCGACCGCCTCGGCACGGGCCAGCAGGCTCGGCGCCACCCGTGCCCCGCCTACCGCCACGAAGCGCAACGGGCCTACCCGCATCAGGCCACGCTCGATGGCCGTGACCAGGCCGAGCAGCAGTTGTGGCACCACGATCAGGCTCTCGGCGCCGCTCAAGGCAATGGCACCCAGCAGTTGCTTGAAGTCGACCTGGCTGGCGCCACGCAAACCCAGCTGCGCCTGCGGGTACAGGACAATGCTCGCCCCCGCCAGCAGGGCCGCATACAGGCCGAGGTTTTCCAGCAGTACCGCCAGCGGCAACACCGCCAGGTACCTGGTCGGCGCTGTCGGTCGGCTGGCGGCCTCGAGTTCGCGCGCGACCCGCAGCATGGCCTCGGCACTCAGGCAGACACCCTTGGGTGCCCCGGTACTGCCGGAGGTGTAGGTAATCTTTGCAGTGCCCGCTGGCAAGTCCACGCCCGCGCTCGGCGGGCGGCTCCAGAAGCGCTCGCCGGCACTGAAGCCGCAGGCGTGCAGATCGTCTGCGAAAGCCTCGTCGGCCAGCGCCAGCACCGCGCCACTCTGCGCCAGGCAATGGCGGCGCTGGGCACTGCTGAAGAACGCCGGCAGGATGACGATGGGGCGCGCCGCGAACAGCGCAGCCAAGTCCCAGAGCAGCGCTTGTGGCCCGTTTTCCTGGGCCAGGACGAAAGTGCCCGGCGGCTGCGCGCTCAGCCAGGCCTGGCGTTGTTCGACCTCATCCAGCAACTGGCCATAGGTGAAGCGCTCGGCAGCCCCCAGCAACGCCGGTTGCGCCCCCCGGTGGCGGGCATGCAGTTGCAGCACTTCCTTGAACAGCTGGCATTCATGCGGCATGGCCAGCCTCCGGCACGCTGCTGGGCAACCCCAGTCGTTCGTACACACCGCCGCGGGCCAGGGCTGCATGACCATAGCCGATGCTGCCGACGAACACTTGCGGGTGCTGCGCGTAGTAACTGCCCCAGCTGTCGGCGTCGCCATTCAGCCGACCAGGATCGGCCATGGCCAAGGCCGTAGGCACCAGGCCCAGGCGATGAAAACTGTTGACCAGGGTCGCGGCGCCAGTAAAGGCCACCCATTGCAGGCCACGGGTGGCCAGCAACCAAGTCACGGCGATGATCATGATCCGCGCGCTGCCGGCGCTGAGCGCCGCCAGGTTCCCCACCTCGACCAACTGCGCACGGCTCACCGGGTTGGCCGCCAGCCGGGTCACGGCGACCTCCAGCGGCTCATCCAGGTAACGCTCGATAAAGGTCGGGCCGGTGCTGGCCAGGCGGATACCCACGGCGGCCATCAAGCGCCCGTGGCTGTCGTGCAGGCCGAGCAGTTCGGGCAGGTAATGCTGCACATCGGCATGGTGGGCGCAGGCAAAGCGGGCGTGAATGAACTGCTCCAGCTCGTCGCGCCCTGGCTCACCCGGGAGTTTCAGGCTCAAATGGGCGAGCCGGTCGCCGTGGCTACCGATCGCCAGCGGAAACAGGCTGGGGCTGTCTGCCTGGGTCATGGCTGTCCCCTTCAAGGTAGATGTCGAGGGGGAGTATCGGCGGCGAATCTGAAGCCAATCTGAAGTGCTACATTTGCCAGGGTCCGCAAGCGCACCCACAAGGAACAATAGAAAGATGCGCCACGAATTCAGCGAAGTGCTCAACGACCTGGTCGACTATTTTCTGCTTGGCGATATCCAGCTGCTCGAGCGCTTCAAGCTGGAACACCAACTGCCCGACGACCTGGCGCATGCGTTCACCCACGGCGACAGCGGCGACCAGGCGGTGCGCGAGGGCATCGTGCTGCCGCTGGCCGGGGTCGACAACCTGCCCTACCGCATTCTGTTCACCCTCGACCAGCACACCCCGGCCCTGCGTGAACCCGGCAGCCGCCTCAAGCACCGCCGCAATGGCTATGTGCTGCGGGTCGACCACGGGGCACTGATGCTGTACACCTGGCGCATCCTGCAGCACTTCACCCCCAAGACACTGGGCGACCTGTTGGCGCGCTACCAGGTGCCGGGACGCCCGATCATCGAGCTGGACAATGGCTGGTATGACGTCGAGGTGCTGGCGGGCGCACTGGTGCGTGACGGGCTCTATGAGCCGGCGTTCGAGTTCGTGCTGAAGAAGCGCTGGAGCCGGGGTGAGGCTGTAGGCGTGGATACCGGGTATGCGTTTGGCTTGCGTGGCTATTTCGACTGATGGGTTGACTATGCCGGCCTCTTCGCGGGCTTGCCCGCTCCCACAGGTAACTCACTGCCCTCAGGCACAGTGGTATCCCTGTGGGAGCGGGCAAGCCCGCGAAGAGGCCGCTACGGGTAGCCTAAACCTTCAGGCGTGATGGATTTCCCGGTCCTTGGTCTCCGGCAGGAACAAGATACCTAGCACCGCCGTCATCACCGCAATCACGATCGGGTACCACAAGCCGTAATAGATATCACCGGTCGCCGCCACCATGGCAAACGCCACGGTCGGCAGGAAGCCGCCGAACCAGCCGTTGCCGATGTGATAAGGCAGTGACATCGAGGTGTAGCGGATACGCGCCGGGAACAGCTCTACCAGCCAGGCGGCGATCGGCCCGTAGACCATGGTCACGTAGATCACCAGCAGCGTCAGCAGCAACAGCACCATCGGGTAGTGGATCTTCGCCGGGTCGGCCTTCTCCGGGTAGCCCGCCTCTTTCAACGCGCCGCTCAGGGTGGCGGTGAAGGCCTCGCTCTGCGCCTTGAAGTCCGCCGCTGCCAGGCTGCTGCCGTCAAAGCTGGGCAGGACCCGCTCGCCAATGCGGATCTGCGCCACGCTGCCCGGCTCGGCCGCTTCGTTGGTATAAGGGATGGCCCGTTTGGCCAGCAGGCTCTTGGCGATATCGCACGAACTGGTGAATTTGGCCTTGCCCACCGGGTCGAACTGGAACGCGCACTGGCCTGGGTCGGCTATCACCACCACCGGGTTCTGCTCCTGGGCGACGAACACGTCCGGGTTGCCGTACTGGGTCAGCGCCTTGAAGATCGGGAAGTAGGTCAGCGCCGCGATGATGCAGCCGGCCATGATGATCTTCTTGCGCCCGATGCGGTCGGACAGGCTGCCGAAAAAGATGAAGAACGGCGTGCCGATCAGCAGCGAGCCGGCAATCAGCAGGTTGGCGGTCTGTGGCTCGATCTTGAGCATCTGCAGCAGGAAGAACAGCGCGTAGAACTGCCCGGTATACCACACCACCGCCTGCCCGGCAGTGCCACCCAGCAGCGCCATGATCACGACCTTGAGGTTGTCCCAGCGGGCGAACGACTCGGTGAGCGGGGCCTTGGACGCCTTGCCCTCGGCCTTCATCTTCATGAACACCGGCGACTCGTTGAGCTGCAGGCGGATGTACACCGAAATCGCCAGCAGCAGAATCGACAGCAGGAACGGCACGCGCCAGCCCCAGGCCTCGAACACCTCGGTACCCATGGCCGTGCGGCAGGCCATGATCACCAGCAGCGACAGGAACAGCCCGAGGGTGGCAGTGGTCTGGATCCAGGCGGTGAAGAAGCCGCGCCGCCCCTTTGGCGCATGCTCCGCCACATAGGTGGCCGCACCGCCGTATTCGCCACCCAGGGCCAACCCCTGCAGCAGGCGCAGGCTGATCAGGATGATCGGTGCCGCCACGCCGATGGTGGCGTAGCTGGGTAGCAGGCCGACCACCGCCGTCGACAGGCCCATGATCACGATGGTGATGAGGAAGGTGTACTTGCGCCCGATCATGTCGCCCAGGCGGCCGAACACGATGGCGCCGAACGGCCGCACGGCAAAGCCGGCGGCGAAGGCCAGCAGGGCGAAGATGAACGAGGTGGTCTCATTGACACCGGCGAAGAAATGCTTGGCGATGATCGCCGCCAGTGAGCCGTACAAGTAGAAGTCGTACCATTCGAACACTGTGCCCAGGGACGAGGCAAAGATGACCTTGCGTTCGTCCCGGGTGATACCGCGTTGGGGCGCACTACTGCCCGTGGATGTGCTGTCGAGAACCGCCATGGGGTGCCTCCGTCTTGTCGTCATGCAGGCCGGGAGCACCTCATCCGCTGTTTCACCGTCGCACCCAGGCCCTGGGGGCTTGCTTTGGTTATGCGAAGCACGACGAGGCGGGCCGCCTCGGATCGCAGCAAGGTATCTGAAGCATAATAGGCTTTGGCGGGATATCCACTCCCGGCCGTTGCTACGACACGGGCCCTTTCAACTCGACCTGGTTGCCATCCGGGTCGTAGCAGTACAGCGACGGCCCTTCGCCTTCAGCGCCGTAGCGTTTCTCCGCAGGCGCCACTGGCACCCCCGCAGCCTGCAGGTACGCCCTCAGCGCCGGCTCGTCGAACGGCTCGATGCGCAGGCAGAAATGGTGCAGGTTGCGCCCCTCGGCCCCCGGTGCCGCGCCACCAGGCTGGCCCAGCGGGCCGTCGAGGGTGACCAGGTCGATCATCGCCGTGCCGGTGGCCAGGTGGACCATGCCCAGGTCTTCGCGCACGCGGCTGACCGTGCAGCCGAGCAGCTCGGTGTAGAAGGCAATGCTCCGCGGCAGGTCGCTGACCCGCAGTACGAGGTGGTCGATGTGCTTGATGGCGAACGGGCGCATGCCGGGGCTCCTTGTGGCAGTCGGCTTCCTGTAGTCAACGTTCAGCACGATAGCCCAGCGGCGCGCCTGCCGCTATTCGTTCACCAGGCGTTGCAGCACACCGCCTTCATGGCGGGCCAGGATCCGCAGCAGTTGGTCGACCAACGCCCGGTCCGGGGAATCCAGATGGAAGTGGTGCCCGCCCGGGTGCCACGACACCCTGGCGTGGCCAGGCAAGGCTGCCTGGCGCCGGGTAAAGGCCTCACCGGTGAATGCCCCCTGACGGCCGAACAACAGGTAAAGCGGGCAGCGGATCTGACTGAGCAGCTCGCAGGCCTCGCGCTCGGTCAGCGGCATGGGTTCGGGCAGTACCAGGCGCGGGTCGTGGCGCCAGCAATAACCATCGCCCAGCTGCAGCAGGTCGCGCAGCGCCAGCAGCCGTGCGGCCTCCTCCGACAATTCGGTGTCCAGGCGTTCGCGACGTTGCTGCAGCGCAGTGTCCAGGTCTTCGAAGCGGCACACGTCCGCCTCGGCGAAGCCCTGCAGCTGGCTGCGCTGGACCATGCGCTTGAGCCGGTAGGCCCGGGCCAGGTGTTCCACACGGTCATCCTCGGCCACCGTGAACGGTGCGCCCATGCCGTCGAGGAAGGTCATGCTGGCGATACCGCTGGTCATGGCCGCCAGCAGCGATGCCACACCGGTGCCCATGCCATGGGCCAGCACATGAAACTGCCCCAGGCCCAGGCTTTCGGCCACCGCCAGCATGTCCTCGGCATGCTCCCACAGGTAATACCCACTGTCGTGGCGGCGATGATCGGAGCGGCCGTGGCCGACCAGGTCGGGGGCCACCACGAAGCAGTGCTCGAGCAGCGGTGCCAAGCGGTCGAACGAGGCGGCGTTGTCCAGCCAGCCGTGCAGCGCCAGAACCGGAATACCCTCCTCCGGCCCCCAGCAGCGTACGGCGATTTCAATCCCGTTGTTGTCCAGCAAATGGTCCCTGGGCGTCGATGATGAGCGCATGGATAGCTTCCTGTCTAAGACCTGGCAAGACGGCGACAGCACACCTTCGCGCGATGCCCGGTGCGGCATTGATGCCTGGCCGACCCTGACATAGGCGTGACCGACACCTGGCGGCGTACTTATCTACCACTCGCTTGCCTGCACACTGTCATGCAATGGCGCCTCACCTACTCTGGAGCCGCATGATGACCGCCACCACTCCCTTTCACCTGCGCCAGATCGAGCGATCCGTACCGCACTGGGCCCGACAGATTCCGAGCCCCCACATCACGGCGATGCTGGGCACCTTGCGCAAGGATTATCTACAGGACGATGGCCAGCCGTTCGATTGGCACCAACAGGCAACCGACCCGCAACGCCAGGCTCTGGATGACGCTCTGGAACAACGCGACCGCAGCCGCAGCACGCTGAACAAGACCCTGGCCGGGCTCCAGGGCATCACCGAATTCTGCAAGCCCTTGCTGGAACAACGCCTCGGCATCGCGGTGCCGGTGGACGAGGCCGTGTACTTCTACCAGCCCTTCAGGCGCTTGCCCAGCGTGCCTGCCGAACCGGAAGCCGGGCTGGGCTCGACCAGCGAACCGGACCGGTTCAAGTACGACCCCGATGGCACGCCGCGCAAGGTGACGCTGCTGGAGGCCGCGCTGCACAACTTCGCCACCGACGATGAGGCTGGCCCCTACAGCCTGCTGCAGACCAGCAAGACCCAGATTGCACCGCTTGTCGGCTGGACCCCGGCCAGCTTCGTCGAAGCGTGCCGCAGCCTGGACCTGGGCGGGCAGTACCAGGCCCACATCCGCTCGGTTTACCACAGCGCAGAGCAGGCTGGTCTGGCCGGGCAGTTCATCCAGGCCAGCCGCGACGAACTGCTGGCCCAAGCGCAGATCGCGCTGCTACGCGGCAAGCTCAGCGATGCCGGCCTGGAGGCAGTGCGCCAGCTGTGTACCGACAGCCTTCCCGCGCAACTCAAATGCTGGCGGCTAAGCCTGTACCAGGTACCCTTGCATGAAATCATGGTCATCGGCATGCACGCTGACGACAAGGTCAGGCCCTGTATCATCTACATCCCGGGCGCGCATGACGCGCCGCTGATGGAATATCCGTCGGCCAGGGCGGCGGCAACTGCCCTGGCGGTTCGCCTGCAGGACGAGCGGCTGCTGCAACGGGTCATTCGCTGTGCTCCTCAGTCGTTGCAACCCAAGCTGGCCCGCCAGTTGCGCGCGCAACTGTTCGAGACCCTGGTCGCCCCCAACATACCGGCCACCCTGCCGCGCCCTGCGCCACGCTTGCGCTACCAGGCCACCGAAGAACTGCCTGGTGATCTGTGGGCGTTCCTGTATCGCACCCATGTCGATCGGGTCAAGGCCGACGCCGCCACCCTGGCGGTACCGACTGCCGCGGTGGACGCCGCCGCCCGCGTGGAGCGCCTGGAACACTGGTTGTCCATCGGGCTGGATCTGGCCAATGTGGCAGCCATGTTCGTCCCGGGGCTGAACATCGTGATGCTGGCCGTGGGTGGCGCGCAGCTGATGAACAGCGTGTTCCACGGCATCGAGGCCTGGGAAGCCGGGGACAAGGCCGAAGCCGCCGCGCAGCTTGAATCAGTAATGCTCAACCTGGCGCTGGTCGGCGTGGTCGGTGCCGGTAGCGCCCTGCTCAGGCCGTCACGCTTCGTCGACTCGCTGGTGCCCATTGAACATGCTGGCGGTGAACGCCTGTGGCAACCCGCGATCGAGCGCTACGCAAGCCCCGAGGTGTTGCCCGATACCGTAGAAGCGAACGAACACGGGCAATACACTCACCAGCAGCGCCACTTCATCCGTCTCGATGGCACACTGTACGAACAAGCCGAGACCCCTTCGGGGCAGTGGCGTATCCATCACCCTGAAGAGGCTGATGCCTACCGCCCCACCGCTCGCCCGGTCGGCGAAGGGGCGTGGCGCATCACAGGGGAGCACCCGTTGGATTGGGAGCCAGGCCAGTTGCTCAGGCGCCTCGGGCCGCTGACCGACACGTTGAGCGACAGCGACCTGGAAACCGCACTGCGTTGTACCGACACCGATGAACAGGTGTTGCGCCACCTGCATGTCAGCGAAGACCCACCGCCGGCGTTGCTGGCCGACGCGATCGAGCGCCTGGCGAGCGATCAGGAGGCCAGCGAACTGATCACCCGGGTACGCCACGGGCTCTCGGTGGCGCCCTACAAGCACTATGCCCTCAATGCGCTGGTCGAGTTGCAAGGCTGGCCAAGCGATCACGTGCTGCAGGTGTTCGACGGCCCCGAGCCATGGGGCAATGCAGTGACCTACGGCGACAGCGCAGGCGCAACGCCGGTGGTCATCGAGCTGACCCGCAGCGACCTGGAGCTCGGCCGCTTGAGCCAGGCCGTGCTGGATCAGCTGGATGAAGCAGTGGCTCATCGGCTGATCACCGCACCGCACCCAACGTCACCTGCCAGCGCGCTGGATGATCTTCTCGCAGACCACCTGGCCGCGCGGCGCAACGCCCTGTACGAAGCATTGCATGACGGCAGGCAGCAGCCCCTGGACAATGCGGCCGAGGTTTTGAAACGGCAATTCACCAGTCTGCCCAACCGGGTACTGAACCAGATCACCCGGCAGGCAAGCACAGCGGAACGTGCGCGCATGCTTGGCGGCCGCGTCCCGTTGCGCATTGCCGAGGAAGCCAGGGCGCACCAGGCGCATGTCCGTCTGGACCGCGCCTTGCTGGGCCTGTATCGCCCCGGCCTGGCCAATGCCGACAGCCAACGCCTGGCCAACGCCTTGCTGGCCGAGCGACCGGGAGCCAGCAACGCAGAGTTGCTGCAAGCGGCGCTCGCCGACCGGCGACGGGCCGCGCAACTGATCGGCCAGCAACCGATCCGGCCCGGTTACCGTTCGCCAATGCGCCTGGCCGATGGGCGCTTCGGTTATCCGCTGAGCGGTCGAGGCAGTTGGCGAGACTGGATCAGGCTGGGTGGCTCCAGCATCGAAGAGCGCAGGCTGCAGGAACTCTACCCTGCCCTGTCGACGCAAGCACGGCGGGCCTTGCTTGAGCAGTTGCGCCAACGGGGCAACGTCGCTGAACAACTGAGCCACCTGCAGCGCGAACGTGCTGCACTGGACGAGGCCCTGCGCACCTGGCGCGATGCTGCCGAAGGCGATGCCCGGGAGGAGCGCAGCGCGTTCGGCCAGGCCATGCAGCGCGCTGCCCGGCGTGATGACGGCACCACCTTGCACCTGCAGCACATGACGCTGGCGAGCCTGCCCGAGCTGCCGGCGCGGTTCGACCACATCCAGACCCTGCATATCCGTGGCCTGGGCCTTGACTTCCTGCCCGCAGGGTTCTTCGAAGCCTTCCCCGGTTTGCGCCAGCTGTCGCTGGTCGGCAATCCGCAACTGCAAGCCGAGACGCTGTTCAACGCGCTGCGCAATGCCCCCCAGTTGCGTTTCCTGGAAGTGCTCGATAGCCCGCTGGGCCACCTGGATGCCACGGCCAGGGAGGCCCTGCGTGGCATGCGCCATCTGCGTGCCCTCAGGTTCAGCAACAACCAGTTGGCGATCACCGACGACAGCCTGCAGCTGCTGGCTGGCCTGCCCCTCGAGGAGCTGGACCTGAGCAGGAACCAGGTCACCCTGACGCCAGCCCTGGCGGCCCGGTTTGGCGAAATGCGCCAGCTGCGCACTCTCAACCTGTCGCAGAATCCGCTGGACACTCCACCACACCTGGCCTCCCTGGAGCTTTTGCGTAACCTGACGCTCAATGATTGTCGCCTGAGTGCGTGGCCCGACGAACTCACCACTTTGATGAACCGGCATGACTATGCGTTGCGCAGCCTGGAGCTGAGTGACAATGCCATCCACGAACTGCCCACGCTAGCGGACATATTGGCTACGCCTTATGCGCGCAACCTACTGACCCACCACGGGCAAAACTGGGAGTTTCACTTCAACGGCTTGTCGCCCGCAGCCGCCGGCCCACTGCGAGCAATCGGCGTGGCCATTATGGAAGATGCCGAATTCCTGCCCGCTGCCGATGCGGTGGACTGGCGGGCCAATGGCGATGCAACCCAGCAGTTGCTGTGGGACAGCCTGTTCGACGACGGGGCCAACCCGGCACTGCGTGAGGTCATCGAACGCGTGGGACGCTCGGCGCAAGCGCAGAATAACCAGCGCTCACTGGCCCGGGAAATCTGGCAACTGCTGGAGGCGGCCAGCCAGGACCAGGCCTTGCGCGAGCACCTGAACGAAGTCGCCGGTGACTTCCCCGCCACCTGCGGTGATGCCGGGGCCGATGGCTTCAGTACCTTGCAGGTCGAGCTGATGGCCTATGCCGAAAGCAGCCAGGCCGATATACCGGGGCCCTACCTGTTCCAGTTCTACCTGCGGCTACTGCGTCGCGAGCAGGTCAACAGACTCGCGGCACGCATCCAGGCAGCACGCTTCCAGCGGCAACGCGCCCTGCTGGCCTTGGAGCATCTGCCTGGGGACAGCCGGCCGGCCGTTCCGCAACTGCCCGACCTGGACCCTCTGGACGATATTACCGATGCAGAACTGCTCGAAGGCGGGCTGGACGATATCGAAATACGCCTGGCGTTACGCCAGTCACTGGCAGGGCAACTCGAATTCCCGGAGCCGAGCCAGGACATGCTCTATAGAAGAGACGCATATATTTCCGACGTGGTCGTGGAAAACGTTGCAGAGGAAGTCGAAGCATTCGCCGACGCGCCCGGCACACGCCGCGCCTGGATCGGCGCGCAGCCCGGCTGGCAGCGTTTTCTCAGGCGGCGCTACGCGGCGCGCTTCGATGCCTTGAATGCGCGCTGGTACCAAGGCATGGAGTATCTGCAATATTGCCTGGACGCTGACAGCGACGCGGTAACCACGCTGGCGCCATCGGTACGCGAGGCGCTCAACGAAGTGCTGCCTGAGGCCGTGCCGGACGCGGCGGGCAGGCTCCCCCGGCTCAAGCTGGGCAGCCAGACGTACACAACGGCTTTGGCACGCCTGAGCAGCGGCCGCCAGGCAGAAGAAGATGCCCTGTACCAGCGCCTGACTGACCAGCAGGACCCCAACAAGCGCTGACCCTCACTGCCCGCGCAGGTCTTCGAAGAAGGCCTGCCGACCATCCACCTGGCTTGAGGCGCGCGGAGCTGCCGCGGCTTCACTGTTGGCAGCTTCGACATGCCAGTAACAGTGTTGTACCGCACGGGTCACCGCCACGTAGGCCAGGCGCTGCACTTCCTCCTTCTGCGCCGTGTCGAACGGTTGCGCATCACCGGGCTTGCCCAGCCCAGCCTGGCGATACACCTGGTTCTTGTACGGCGAGCTGGTCAGGTACTGGCAGTCGCCCAGCATGAACACGGCGTCGGCCTGCAAGCCCTTGGCACTGTGGTAGGTCAGCTGGCGCAGCCGGCGCTGCTCGGCCGGC
The DNA here is from genome assembly GCF_052041995.1 of Pseudomonas sp. SMV7. Classification (NCBI taxonomy): domain Bacteria; kingdom Pseudomonadati; phylum Pseudomonadota; class Gammaproteobacteria; order Pseudomonadales; family Pseudomonadaceae; genus Pseudomonas; species Pseudomonas sp. SMV7. The sequence continues at coordinate 88,519 of NZ_JBKGGT010000006.1, forward strand.
AGCGCTGCCTCGGCTTGCAGCACGCTGAGCAGGTGCTCGTTCATCAGCGCCCTGTCGCTGCCCTTGCGGTACAGCATCATGACCGTCTCGCCACGCTGGTAGTGCTCGATCAACGTTTCCCCCAAAGCGGCCTCGTCACGGTCGAACACCTTGACCGGCGAGCCCGGCAGCGCTGCCGCCGGGCCACTGGCCCTGGCCCTCTTGCCGGCAATCGCCGGGGTGCCCTTGACCAGGTGCTCGGCCGCATCGATCACTTGCTGCTGGCAACGGTAGTTGTCGACCAGCATCACCCGCGTGTTGGCCGGCGATGGGAACGCCTTGGTGAATTCCATGAAGTATTTGGGCGAACTGCCGCGCCAACCGTAGATCGACTGCCAGTCGTCGCCCACGCACAGCAGCGACGAATAGCGGGCATTGCGCCCAGTGTGCATGGCCGGACCGCGTCGGCGGATCTCGGCCAGGCTGGCGCGCAGCCAGCTGACAATCTGCGGCGATACGTCCTGGAACTCGTCGATCATCAGGTGCGCCAGCGGGCGGAGCAAGGGGTCAGGCAGCAGTTTCAGGTTTTCCGGGTTGTTCTCGCCGAACAGCGCGAACATGCGGTTGTAGCTCATGACCGGTGGCGACTGGTCCAGCAGGTGCGCCTCCAGGGCCTTCCAGTACAGGGCCAGGGCCTCGAAGAACAACGCGTCGCTGTCGCCTGGCGGAAAGCTCATCGCCGCCACGGCAGGGTTGACCTCCAGGCCGAGGTTCTCGATGAAGTTGGCGGCGCCGACGAAGGCATCCAGCAGCGGCGCCGGGGCCAGCTCGCCCTTGACCTTGTATTCGAAGCCGGGGCCGGCCACCGCATCACCGGCCAGCGAAGCGGCCAGGCGCCGGGCCATGGCATAGTTGTCGAGCCAGATCAGCGGCCGGTCGCAGAAAGCCTGCAACAGGGTACGTTTGACCGCCCACTCGGCACGCACCGCCAGCTTGGCGCCGGGGCGCTGGTACTGGGCGCTTTCTGCCGGGTCGAAGCCCAGCACCACCAGCGGCCCGTGGCCAGCCAGACGGCCATGCACATGGAACTGGCTGCCACGGATCGCGACCGTCTCGCGACAGGGCTCGATCCCCTTGATCGGCCAGGCGCCGGCGGCGAACCACAGGTCCTCGATCACGTCACACAGTTCTTCGTCACGCTGGGCGGCCAGCTGGGTCACCTGCGCGCGCTTCTGCACTTCGGGGTTGCTGGGGTCCAGCGGCTTCAGTTGCAGGGCTTCGCTGCGCAGCAGGCCGACCAGCTCGGCAAAACGCGGGCTGCTACCCAGCAAGTTGCTGTAGCACTGGTTCAGTTGCTGGCGCTGGGCATCGTTCAGGCGCAGGTCGAACGGGTTGCTCTCGGCATCGGCTTCGCGCCCGGCGGGCATCTCGTTGCCCAGCGTTTCGAACGCACGCACCTGGGCAAAGCCCGGCAGGCTGCGTACCAGCGGCAGGATGCGTGAATGGAAGGTGCGCACCAGCTCGCGCGCTTGCGCCGGCTGCAGGTCGACCTGCCACAGGGCGAAGACCTGCAGCAGGCGCTTGATGAAGTCCTTGCGCGACTCGCGGGTGAAGGTGACCACGGTCATCGCATCCAGCTCGTAGCCCAGGTAATGGCGCAACAGCAGGATGCGCAGGACCAGCGAGGTCGACTTGCCCGCCCCGGCCCCGGCGACCACGCAGGTGGAGGGCGTGTCGCTGAAAATCAGTTTCCACTGCGCGGCACTGGGTTGGGCCGCGGCGGCCAGGCGCTGGGCGACATCGGCCTTGAAGCGTTTTTTCAACTCGGCAGTCAACGGCAGGCGCCAGTCATCGAACAGGTTGTCGTCCTGACCCGGCACGGCGGCAACCTCGGGGCGGGTATCGCGGATCACCAGCACCTGGCGCCCGGCCTCATAGCCCTCCACCCGGCCGCGCTCGAAGCCCTCACGCATGCCCTCGGCGTGGCCGCTACGCTGGCCGCTGACATGGCCGAGGAACCATGAATCGCGGTGCTGGGCGCCCAGGCCGGTCAGGCCACGGCCCAGCAGGCGCGCCGCCAGGCGGCGAAACCAGGGTAACTGGGCAGGTGGGGTAAGGTCGGCTGGGGCCTGGGTCTGCTCGTGGGCCACGGTCACTCCGGTGAAAAAGCAAAATCAGCGGGCATGTTCGCCGCATCGACGGAAAATCGCCAGCGAATGCTTGCAGATCAGTGGATTAGGCGATGAAGCGGGCAAACTACGCCACCTTTTACATCTATTTAACTGATCAATTTAAGCCGATATTTACGCTTATTTTCGATCTTTATTTGGCGCATCATGGCCCCATTCCACTGATTCAAGGAGCACGACCATGCTGCAACTTCGCCCCTTCGAAAGCCTCGGCCACGCCAACCACGGCTGGCTCGATGCCCACCACCACTTCTCGTTTGCCGAGTACTACGACCCGGCGCGCATGCACTGGGGCAACCTGCGGGTCTGGAACGACGACCTGATCGCTGCCGGCAGCGGCTTCCCACCGCACCCACACCGCGACATGGAAATCATCACCTATGTGCGTGAAGGCGCGATCAGCCACCAGGACAGCCTGGGTAACAAGGGCCGTACCGAGGCCGGTGACGTCCAGGTGATGAGCGCCGGTACCGGCATCGTGCACAGCGAATACAACCTGGAAGAGGTCGATACGCGCATCTTCCAGATCTGGATCGTACCGGAGCGCACCGGTGAAGCACCGCAGTGGGGCACCCGGCCGTTCCCCAAAGGTGAACGCGGCGAAGGCTTCGTGACCCTGGCCAGCGGCCGGGCGGGTGACGAGGACAGCCTGCAGATCCGTACCGATGCCCGCCTGGTGGCCGCCACCCTGCGTGCGGGTGAAACCGCCGAGTACCGCTTCGATGCCGCACGCCGGGGCTACCTGGTGCCGGCCAAGGGGCTGGTGGAGGTCAACGGACTGCGCGCCAAGGCGCGCGATGGCGTGGCGATCGAGCAGGAGGAGGTGCTGCGGGTGACCGCCATCGAGGACAGCGAGATCGTGCTGGTGGATGTGGCCTGAAGCCCTTCCCGACGCAAGGCCGCTGCTGCAACAGCCGCGCACAGGCCAGTGACGATTCGCTACTGGCCGTGTGCAGCCAGCTCCGCAAGCACCTCGGCGGAAGTCGTGACCTGGCGGAAGTGATGCTGCCACAGCTCGATGCCCAGCTTGCCCGACCGATCCAGCGATGAGCCGACGGTCATGTCAGTGACCAGGGTGGGCATCAACCCCGCATCGAACAGGGCGAAACCGGCGGCCAGCACACAGGTCTCGGTCTGCAGCCCACACACCAGCACGCGCTCCACGCCCAGCTCGCGGATGTACGCGATAGCCTCGGCGCTCTGCCCGTAACCATGCTTGACGAATACCTGGTCGGCCTCGACCAGGCTTTCGTCGTCGGCCGCCGGATGCCAGCCGAGTTGGCGCTCGAACGGGGTGACCTGTTCGTCGTGCAGTTCGACCGAGGCAATGGTGGGTATGTTTGCCGATAACCGGCGCAGGCCATCGACCAGCCATTCGGGCGGACTGAAGGTGGACTGGACATCGACGATGAGCAAAACCTGGCGCATGGGCGGATTCCGGCAAGGGCAAAAGGCGCGGAGTATAGCCTGATCACCTTGCGCTGGCGCTGGCGTTGAGCCGGCGTGGCTCCGGGCGCGGCCAGTCACGACACAAGGCCGCTGTTGCAGGCGCTACGCGAACGCTTGCAGCAGCGGCCTTGTGCCGCGACGGGCTGCCCAGCAGCCCGTGCATTTCAAGCCAGCAGCTTGTCTCTCGGTTCCTCACACCGACAGGTTGAAGTCCGCCGCAGTCACTGTGGTTGCATCCGCCACTCCCACCAGGCGGATAGAGTCGTTGGCACCGATGCTGACCAGCGTATCGTCGCCGACATCGGCGATGGTGACGTTGGCGGCAAAGGTGGCCGCGGTGATGTTGAAGGCAGTGATGTCCAGCCGGTCCTGGCCGCCGACTGCATTGCTGTCGAAGTTGATGATCAGGTCGTTACCGAAGCCTGCGGCGAACTGGAAGACATCATTGCCATCCGTAGCCATCATCGTGTCATCGCCTGCCCCGCCGTTGACCGTGTCATCGCCAACCCCTCCGTTGAGGAAGTCGCTGCCGCTGCCGCCGGAGAGGATGTCGTTGCCATCACCGCCAAACAGCGTGTCGCTGCCAGCGCCCCCGTCGAGGGTATCGTCACCGAGATCGCCATCAAGGCTGTCGTTGTCGTCTCCCCCATTCAAGGTATCGTTGCCAGCGCCGCCCAGCAGTTGGTCGTTACCCGCCGCACCGTTGAGGGTGTCATTACCTGAGTTGCCGGTGATGACATTGTTCAGCCCGTTACCAGTACCGGTAAAGTTGCCGACGCCGAAGTACCTCAGGTTTTCCAGGTTATTGCCAAGCGTCCAGCTGGTCAGCGTGATACGCACCAGGTCCGTACCACCGCCTGCCAGCTCAACCAGCGTGTCCCCGGCATTGTCGACCACATAGCTATCGTTGCCGGCACCGCCCACCAGCTGGTCGATACCCGCGCCACCGTTGAGGAAGTCATTGCCAGCACCACCGACGATGGTGTTGGCCAGACCATTCCCCACACCGGTGAAGTTGCCGGTGCCGGTAAAGTTCAGGTTTTCGAGGTTGGCACCCAAGGTGTAGCTGGCCAGACTGCTCTGAACCAGATCGGTGCCGCCGCCTGCAGCCTCGCTGACGATGTCGCCAACATTATCGACTACGTAGGTGTCATTGCCGGCACCGCCAGTCAGGGTGTCTGCCCCAGCCCCACCGTTAAGCACATCATTGCCCGAGCCGCTGGTGATGACGTTGTTCAAGACGTTACCGATGCCGACGAAATTGCCAGCGCCGAAGTAGGTCAGGTTCTCCAGATTATTGCCCAGCGTCCAGCTGGTGATCGTCGTGCGCACCAGATCGGTACCACCACCTGCCTGTTCCACCAACACATCGCCGGCATTGTCGACCACGTAGCTGTCGTTGCCAGCACCGCCTACCAACAAGTCACTGCCCGCTCCGCCGTTGAGGAAGTCGTTTCCATTGCCGCCGACGATGGTATTGGCCAGGCCATTACCCACACCGATGAAATTGCCGGTGCCGATAAAGCTCAGGTTCTCCAGGGTGGCCGCGAGGGTGTAGCTCGCCAGGCTGGTGCGTACCAGGTCGGAGCCCCCACCCAACACCTCGACAACGATGTCTGCGGCATTGTCGACAACGAATGTGTCATCACCCGTTCCGCCAATCAGGGTATCCGCACCAAGCCCACCGTTGAGTGTGTCGTTGCCAGCGTTGCCGGTAAGGATGTCATTACCCGAGCCGCCAGTGATGACGTTAGCCAGGCTATTACCGGTACCAACGAAACTTGCAGCACCGAAGTAGGTCAGGTTCTCCAGGTTGTTGCCCAGCGTCCAGCTGGTCAGCGTGGTACGAACCAGGTCCGTACCACCGCCTGCCAGCTCAACCAGCGTGTCTCCGGCATTGTCGACCACATAGCTATCGTTGCCGGCACCGCCCACCAGCTGGTCGATACCCGCACCACCGTTGAGGAAGTCGTTGCCAGCCCCCCCGACGATGGTGTTGACCAGGCCATTCCCCACACCGATAAAATTACCGTTTCCAGTAAAGCTCAGGTTCTCCAGGTTGGCACCCAAGGTGTAGCTGGCCAGGCTGGTTTGAACCAGATCGGTACCACCGCCTGCAGCCTCGCTGACCGTGTCACCCAAGTTGTCGACAACAAAGGTATCGTTGCCGGCTCCCCCGGCCATCGCATCTGCGCCCAGTCCGCCGCTCAGCACATCGTTGCCGGTGCCACCGTCCAGGGTGTCGTTGCCTTCGCCGCCGTCGAGCGCGTCGTCGCCATCACCACCGAACAACTGGTCGAATCCGGCCAGGCCAATGAGCGTGTCGTTACCTGCAAGACCGAGCAGAACGTCATCACCGGTGGTGCCTGTCAGGGTATCTGCCGCGGTTGTACCCACCAGCGTCACCCCTGGTACGGCCGGCACTTCGACCGTAGCTGCGGAGGTCACGGTTTCCAGCGCGCCGAAGCCATCGGTATAGCGCACCACCACGCGCAATTGGAAGTGAGCCTGCAATGGTCCCGGAGTGAAGGTGGAAGAGGTTGCACCGGGAATGTCGATGAATGCCGTACCACTACCCTGCTGCCACTGGAAGCTGAACGCGCCAAGCCCGTCCAGGTCGGCAATGCTGCCGGTAAGGGCGGTCAGTGTCTGGCCCACCTCTGGCGTGGTATCGCTGATCAGCACCGCGCCGGTAGGTGCATCGTTGACGTTGGCCACCGGGTCGAGGATGTCGGAAGCAATGCTTTCATGCACCCCGATATCATCCACGTAGCTGACCACCACCCTTATGTTCTGCCCCACCTGATCCTGTGTCAGGACCAGCGTACTGCTGATGGCGCCAGCAATATTGACCCAGCCGAGCCCCCGGTTGGACTGCCACTGGAAGGTGAACTGCGGGTTGCTCAGGCCGTCGGCATCGACGATGGTGGCCGGGTTGGCGGTGAGGGTCTGGTTCTGTACCAGCAGCCCGGTCACGGTCGGCCCGGCGCTCGGTGCGCTGTTCGGCGCCGAATCGACGATTTCCAGCGTGCCCTTGGCATCCTGGTACACCCCACGTACGCGGATGTTCAGGCCGGCCACATCGTCAGTCACCCGATAGGTGCTGCCAATCGCCCGGGAAACCTCACCGGCGGCGACGAAGGTGATGTCTTCGTACACCCCGGAACCCGGCAGGCGCTCGACTTGCCAGTAGTACGCCATCGCGCCGTTGACGGCACCGCTGGCGTTGCCTGCACCGACGTTGTCGGCATCGTGCACCGCCAGGTTGCTCACCCGCAGCAACTGGCCACTGACCGAGGTGTCATTGCGCAGGCCGGTGGCAGCGTCAAGGATTGCCAGGTGGCCGGTCGGGCCGGCGTTGACGGCCGTGCCCACCCCGGAAGCCTGCGAGCTGTCCGAGAACTGCAGGCGCTCGATGCCGGTCAGGCGGTCGACGCCGTCACGCCCTGCTACCAGGTCGGTAACGATCACCGCATTGCCATCGACCACCACGTTGTAGTCGCTGGCCACCCCCGAGAACACCGCCGTGTCATAGCTGTCGGTGCCGTTGAGGATTTCCCGCACGATCACCAGCTGGCCCGGGTTGTAGGTGCCATTGAGCATCAGCGGCACCATCGGCTCCATGCTGTCGTAGCTGGCGATTTCCGGGCCGGTTCCGTCGCTGTTGGCGCGCACGCTGATACGCACGTTCAGCCACTTGTCACCGTCGAGGATATCGTCGCCGCCACGGCCTTCGATCAGGTCGCTGCCGCTGCCGCCGAGGATGATGTTGCCACCATCGTAGAACGTCGCCCCGGCGGCCAGCAGGCCGGACAGGCCGTTGATCAGGCCGATGTTGGTCAGCACGCTGCCGGTGGCGCCGTTGGTCGGCAGGCTGGCAGCGTCTTCGTTGTCACCGCGCAGGAAGTCGCCATGCGCCGACCCGGACAGGCCTTCCATGATATCGAAGCGCACCAGTGCAGAAGCGCCCGAGCCGGGTACCGGCGGCACATCGAAGAAGCGGTCGCTGTAGTCGATGGTCACGCCCTGGGCCAGGCCCTTGAAGGTCGCCCAGTCATAGCCGGAGCCACCGATGTAGCGGTCACCGAAGCCCAGGCTGCCGACCATGATGTCGTCGCCGCCTTCACCGTTGAACTTGTCGTTCTCGTTGCCACCGATGAACACGTCGTTGCCGATGATCGGGTCGTTGCCGAGCGGGTCGAAGTTGTCGCCAGGCGCACCGTCCGAGGTGCCCTTCTCGATCCAGTCATCGCCTTCGTTGCCCATGTCCTGCTCGTTGGCCTTGCTGCCAAGGATAAAGTCGTTGCCCTGACCGCCAATGGCTTCGGAGGCGTCCTCACCGGTGACGATGAAGTCATTGCCGAAACCGCCGATGATCAGGTTGACGCCATTACCGCCGTGCAGCACATCGTTGCCGTCGCCGCCCTGGATGTTGTCGTCACCGCCGATGTCGCTGATGATGTCGTCGCCGGCCCCCCCGCGCAGCTGGTCGTTGCCGTAGCCACCCTCGAGGCGGTCGTTGCCGGCATCGCCCCAGAGCGTGTCATCTCCCTCGCTGGAGACCAGGATGTCGTCCCCGTTGGTGCCGCCCAGCACGACGTGCTCGGTACCGGCATAACGCAGGTAATTGGTATCCGGGCCGGCCGTCAGCGGGCTGTCGCGGAATACCACCTGCTGGCCGTTTTCACCCAGCGGGTCGGCGCTGCCCAGGCCGTCGTTGTATTGCCGGGTCTGGTCCACTTCCAGGTAGAAGCCAGGGTCCGAGAATACCAGCGCCGGCAAGTGGGTGGCCGAGGTGTTGGCCATGATCAGCTTGGCGAACGAGTTGCTTTCCAGCTCGGCGTTCATCGACAGGCCGGCGGTGCGCTCCAGGTAGTAGAAGCGGTCGCCATCCTGCAGTTTCTCCAGCTGGTTCTCGAACACGAAGTTGAAGGTGGTGCCGAGCATGCCGCCGAACGGGGTCTTGGCTTCGGCCAGGCCGCCGATCCACAGGTCGATGGCATCGACCCCGGTCACGGTCACCGCGCGCAGGTCATCGACGGTGCCCAGTACGCCATCCTTGCCCGGCAAGGTGACGTTGGCATAGGCGCCAGTGCTGTTGAGGAAGTCCAGGCGATCGGCTGGCGCGCCGTCGCCACCGAACACCAGGGCCATGGCTGCCGCGCGTTTTTCCAGCAACGTGGTGGCGCCGGTGATGGTGCTGTGGGTGCCGTAGGCGGCGATGAAGTTGATCAACGACTCTGGATGCTTCAGGTGCTGCACCAGGTCGACCCAGCTGGTGTACGGCTTGAGCTGGGTGTCGCCGGTCTGCGCGTAGATGTCGCGACGCACGGCATTCAGCGAAGGGATGCCCACGTCGCGGCCACGGGCGATGTTGATCGCCGGCAGGTCCAGCGGCAGGCCGAGCAGGTTGTTGCGCAGCGCCTCGGTGACGAACTCGTCGATTTCGTTACCGGCCTGGCGGGTGACCCCGCGCACGATGGCGCTGGTGGCATCCTCGGGGGTGACGCCACTGGCGGCATAGGCCAGCGGGTTGAGGAACGCCGCGATCAGGCCCAGTTGCTGGTCGGGGTTGGCACTGGCCGGGTCCTGGATGACGTTGAAGTCGATATCGAAGCGGTCGACGGTCTCGGTCAGCATCGAGTGGCCAAAGCGGTACACGGTGTGGGCGAACTCAGCCACGATCGATGCATCGAGGTCGACGTCGTACACTTGGGTCGGGGCAAAGAACAGGTCGACCCGTGGTTGCACGGTGCGGGCGAACTCCTCGAACACCAGGTGCTGGTACTGCATCTCGGTACCGAACTTGGCCGCCTGGAACAGCCGCTCGCCATTCCACACCAGCGCGTCGATCTCGGCCTGGCTGGCCGGCAGCGCAGTCAACGGGTTGAGCAGCCATTCGTTGAGGAACGCCAGGTCGCCCGAATCGAGCACGGTGTCCATGGTCTGCGCCACCAGCCGGTTGTGCTCGGCGTGGAAGATCGCATGCACGGCGGTCAGGCCGATGTTCTCGTTGACCCGGCCGTCGCCGGCGATGTAGTGGGCATCGAGCAGCTCGTTGTCGTAGGCCAGGTTGGCACCGGTCTGCGGGTTCACCGGCACGGCGTTGCCGGCAACGCTGTCGGCATCCGGCGCCAGCACCCCGGCGTTGAATACCGGTACGGCATTGTGGGCGATGTCGGCGAGGAACTGATGGCCGGTACGCACTGCGTTGGTCAGGTCGAGCGGCGCGGCCGGGTTGCCTTCGACCTGCTGGTCGTCGGCCGTACCGGCAATGCCGTCGGCGCCCTTCATGATCACCATCGGGTAGCCATTGGGGCCCTTGATGAAGTTGCCATAGGCGTCGGTTGCCAGCAGCGGCACATTGTCGACGTCGGCATCGGTCAGGTTGATACCAAGTACATCGCGGGCCTGGGCCTTGACCACTTTCCAGGTAGCCATGCCGCCGATCTCGGTGTCGTCAGCGGTACCATACCGGCCATCGGCACCCAGGTCCCGGTTGGTGATCAGGCGGCCGGTGGCGACAGGCCCGTTGTCGGTCAGCACGTAGGCACGCAGGAATACCTGGTGCGACGGGTGCGAGCTGTAGGTCTGGTTCTGGTCGACGAACGGCGTGGTGGTATTGGTGTGCTCGTGAATATCGTCGGCCGTGCCAAGCACGCCGTCCGCGCCGGGCAGGTTGGTGGCCCGGGTGACCACCATGAAGTTGGTGAAACCACCTTCCACGTACAGCGGGTCGTCCGGCTGCAGCGGGATGTAGATGGTCCCCGAACCGCCCTTGGTCACCAGGTCCAGGCCATGGTCGAAGAATTGCCCGAAGAAGGTCATCCAGGCGTTGAACGGCGCGGACAGGCCAGCATCGGCGGCAGTGTTCTCGAACAGGTACACGTCATGGTCGTCGGCGGTGCCGAACTGGCCGTCCAGGCCCGGGCTGGCGACGATGCGCACGCCATCCTTGAGCACGTCGTCATTGCCAGGCGTGCCGAAGTTGAGCACGCCGTCCGCGCCGGGGTCGTACGCCGTGGCATAGGCCGCCGGGTTGTTGGAGGTCTGGTCGACGATCAGGTTGCTGATGGTGCGCGGCTGCGAATCGAACACCGGGCCGCTGGTCTGCTGGTACGACGAACCCGGAATGGCCGGCGAGCCGGGGCCGAAGAAGCCGGCCGGTGCGCCTTCGGCCGGGTTGAACACCGGGTCGGTCACGCGCGGGAAGACGTTGTCGGCGGCACCGAACTGGGTATTGTTGATGCCGTTGAGGTTCATCAGGTTGTTGTTCGAACCGTCCACCGCCCGCAGTCCCAGCGGCGCCCGAACGTTGGGCAGCAGCGAGAGCAGGTCTGCCCCGGCAGCATCAGCCTCGGCGATCTTGATCTGGGCCAGGATGAAGTTGAGGTCGGAGCGCACCATGTGCAGGCCGGCCCCGCCATCGGTGGCATCCACCACCGGCGTGGCCGGTGTCGGTACCACAGGCGCGCCCGGCTGCACCACGGCAGTGGGCTGGGAGAACAGCACTTCGGTGGTGCCATGGGCATCCTGGTAGATCGCCTTGACCCGCAGGCTCAGCCCGGCCAGGTCCGGCGACACCTTGAACGAGGTACCGTCGGCGCTCAGGAACGCCAGGTCGCCGGCCGGCAGCAGGATGATGTCCTCGAACACGCCGCTGCCCGGGGTGGCCTCGAACTGCCAGTAGTACGACACCGAACGGTCGGCCAGGGTGCCCTGCGGGTTGCCGGCGCTGATGTTGTCGGCATCCAGCACGCCGGCGACGTTGACCGTGAGAATATCGCCCACGGTGATCGCGCCGCCGTTACCGTCGGTGATGGCCGGGCTGCCGACCGGTTGCGCGTTCAACCCTTCCACCAGCACCCGCTGGCTGTCGGCGAACTGCAGGCGTTCGATGTGCAGCAAGGTATCCACGCCATCGCGACCCGCCACATTGTCGGTCACCGTCCACACGTCATCGGCAGTGTCCAGCGTACCTTTGGTGTTCTGCGTCACCGTGTACTCGCTCTGCACCCCGGAGAACACCGCCGTGTCGAAGGCCGCGCCACCGGTCGAGGTGCCGGGCAGGATCTCCCGCACGGCCTTGAGCTGGCCAGGGTTGTAGGTGCGGTCGAGCATGAACGGGATCATGTCGACCATGCTGTCGAAGCTGGCGATCTCGGGGCCGGTGTGATTGACGTCATCCGCGGCATACACGGCGATGCGCACGTTGAGCCACTTGTCGCCGTCGATCAGGTCATCACCGCCACGGCCTTCGATCAGGTCGCTGCCATTGCCGCCGAGCATGATGTTGCCGGTGGCAAAGCCGGTGGTCGGCAGCCCGGCATCGGCCAGGAACTGCTGCAGGCCGCGAATCAGCGCAACATTGGTCAAGGCACTGCCGGTGGCACCACCATGGTTGAGGATGGTCACGGCATCGACGTTGTCGCCCTTGAGCACATCGGCGAAGTTCGAACCGGACACGCCCTCGACCTCGGCAAAGCGGTCGAGGATGGAGGCCGGCGAGGCGCCGACCGGGCTGAACACGCCGGCGTTCTGGTTCGGTGCGTTGCCATGGGGCTGAGCCAGGGCGGCCAGGGTCAGGTCGACCGTGACGCCAACCTGGTCATTCTTGTTGGTGACCCAGTCGAAACCGGACATGCCGTCCATCTTGTCCTGGGCGTCACTGCCGACGAAGATGTCGTCGCCACCCTCGCCGATCATCTCGTCGAAGCCACCGCCGCCAACGAAGATATCGTTGCCGACCACTTCGTCACCCAGCAGCGGCGCGAAGTTGTCGCCCGGGGCACCGTCCTGCGTCCCCTTCTCGATCCAGTCATCGCCCTCGTTGCCGGTAGGTGGCAGGTTGGTCTTGGCGCCAAGAATGAAGTCATCGCCCTGGCCACCGAAGGTGGTGGTGATGTCTTCGGTGGTGACGATGAAGTCCTGGCCGTTGCCGCCGAGGATAAGGTTACCGGCTGCCAGCATGCTGCCGGCGACGATCACGTCGTTGCCATCGTTACCTTCCAGGCGGTTGTCGCCGAACGCGTCAGTGATGATGTCGTCACCGGCGCCACCCAGCACCGCGTCATTGCCTGCGCCGCCTTCAAGGGTGTCGTTGCCGGCATCGCCGTAGACGGTATCGTCGCCGTCGCCCGAGATGATGATGTCGTTGCCGGAAGTGCCGCCCAGCACCACGTGATCTTCACCGGTGTAGTGCAGGAAGTTGCTGTCGGGGCCCACGGTATCCGGGTTGTCGCGAATCACCAGCGGTACGACCTCTACCCCGTTGATCTGGATCCCGCCGGTCGGGTCGGCCCGGCCGTCGGCGCCGAGGCCGGTGAACTGGTTGGCCTGGTTCACCTCGAGGGTGAACGTCGGCGTGAGGAACACGGTGTTGGACAGGTGGGTCACGTCGGAGTTGAGCATGATCAGCTTGGCGAAGGAGTTGTTCTCCAGTTCCGTGCCGAAGTTGAGGCCCGCCGTGCGCGACAGGTAGTAGAAGCGGTCGCCGTTCTGCAAGGCTTCCAGCTGCGTTTCAAAGACGAAGTTGAAACTGGAGCCAAGCATGCCGCCAAACGGCATTTTCTGCTCGGCCAGGCCGCCGACCCAGAAGTCGATGGCATCGACACCGGTCACGGTCACGCCGCTGATGTCATCGGCGGTGCCGGCGATGCCGTCCGCGCCGGGCAGCGTCACGTTGGCATACGCCCCCGTGCCGTTGAGGAAGTCCAGGCGGTCGGCTGGCGCACCGTCACCACCGAGTACCAGGGCCACTGCAGCGGCGCGCTTGGCGGCTTCGGTGGTGGCCCCGGTGATGGTGCTGTGGGTGCCGTAGGCGGCGATGAAGTTGATCAGCGACGCCGGGTGCTTGAGGTGGTCGGCGAAGTCGACCCAGCTGATGTACGGCTTGAGCTGGCTGTCGCCGGTCATCGCATAGAATTCACGGCGCGCCTCGTTCAGGGTGGGGATACCGGTGTCGCGGCCGCGGGCGATGTTCAGTGCCGGCAGGTCCAGCGGCAGGCCAAGCAGGTTGTTGCGCAGCGCCTCGGTGACGAATTCGTCGATCTCGTTACCCAGTTGCCGGGTAACGCCACGGATGATCGCGCCGGCCGCTTCATCGGCGGTGGCCCCGCTGCCAGCGAAGGCCAGTGGGTTGAGGAAGGCGGCGATGAGGCCAAGCTGCTGGTCGGGGTTGTTTGGGTCCGCGGATACCGGGTTGAACGCCGGGTCGAAGCGGTCGACGGTTTCGGTCAGCATCGAGTGGCCGAAGCGGTACACCACGTGGGCAAACTCGGCGAGGATGGCCGGGTTGATCGAGGTGTCGTAGCCGTTGGGGGCGAGGAACTCGTCGATCTGCGGCTGGATGGTGCGGGCGAACTCTTCGAATACCAGGTGCTGGTACTGCATCTCGGTGCCGAACTTGGCAGCCTGGAACAGCCGCTCGCCATCCCATACCAGCGCGGCGATCTCGGCGGGCGTGGTGGGGATGGCAGTGACATCGTCGATCAACCACTGGTTGAGGAACGCCAGGTCGCCAGCGGCCAGCAGGGTGTCCTTGGTCTGCTGCACCAGGCGGTTGTGCTCGGAGTGGAACACATGGTGCACGGCGGTCAGGCCGATGTTCTCGTTCACCCGGCCGTCACCGGCAATGTAGTGGGCGTCGAGCAGTTCGTTGTCATAGGTCAGGTTGGCACCACCCGGCCCCACCGGCTGCGCGTTGCCGACGGCGGTGTCGGCATCGGCCTGCAGTACCCCGCCCACTACCACGGGCGCGGCATTGTGGGCGATGTCGTCGAGGAAACCATGCCCGGTGCTCACCGCATTGGCCAGGCTGATCGGTGCGGCGCGGTTGCCTTCGACCAGCGTGGTGACGTCGTCGGCGGTGCCGGCGATGCCGTCAGCGCCATTGCTCACGCGCATCACCACCTGTGGCATGCCGTTAGGCCCACGCAGGAAATTGCCATAGGGGTCGGTGGCCAGCAGCGGCACGCTGTGCACGTCGGCGTCGGTCAGGTTGATGCCGAGCAGGTCGCGGGCCTGGGCCTTGACCACCGCCCAGGTGGCCATGCCGCCGCTTTCGCCGCTGCCATCGTCGCTGGTACCGAACAGGCCATCGGCACCGAGGTCGCGGTTGGTGAGCAGCCGCCCGGTCGCCACCGGGTCGCCGGCCGCGTTCAGCGTGTACTCGCGCAGGAACACCTGGTGCGAGGGGTGCGAGCTGTAGGTCTGGCTCTGGTCGACGAACGGTGAGGTGGTGTTGGTCTGGCCGTCGTCGGCGGTGCCGACCACGCCATCGGCACCGGCGGTGCGGACGGCGCGCGGCAGCACCATGAAGTTGGTCGGGCTGTTGGGATCGAACAGCGGGTCGTCCGGCTGCAGCGGAATGAACACGATGTCGGTGCTGCTCTTGGTCACCAGGTCCAGGCCATGGTCGAAGAACTGGCCAAAGAAGGTCATCCAGGCGTTGAAACCGGCGGTCAGGCCGACATCGGGCGACACGTTGGGGATGAAGAACACCTGGGTATCGTCAGCGGTGCCGAACACCCCATCGATGCCGGGGCTGATTACCGGGGCGGCGCCACCATTGGCTTCGACGGCGGCCGGGTTGTTGGCTGTCTGGTCGACAATGAGGTTGCTGATGGTGCGCGGCTGCGAATCGACGACCGTACCGGTGCCGGCATAGTCACCGCTGAAGGAAGGGCTGAGCAGGCGCAGGAACGAGTTGTCAGCGGCGCCGAACTCGCTTTGCCCGGTTACCAGGTTGTTGTAACTGCCGTCCACGGTACGCAGGCCGAACGGTACCTGGCTGTTGGGCAGCAGGTCGATCAGGCTGGCGCCATCGGCGTGGGCTTCGGCAATGAAGATCTGTTGCAGGATGAATTCCAGGTCCGACTTGCTGAAATTGGCCATTTCGAATTGCCCTCGATCTGTCGGGAGATGACACACAGGGCAACAGGGTCCTTCCCGCGCCCAGTCAGTATTGACGTGCGCAGTTTCTGGTTCGGGGTTCTGGGGGCAGTTGGGCACTACGGTCGTGCTATCGCCACTGGCCTCATCGCCGGCAAGCCGGCTCCCTCAGGAAGGCGGGAACCGTGTAAACGGTGCGATACAGCTGTAACGCACACGCATCGACCCCAGCTCGCATGGGGGTCCGAATACATCAGACTAAAGTCGCAGAACAGAACGTTGTCAATATTTCGTCAATAAATTCGCCGCGCAATGATAATTCGTTGCAACTAGCTGTTTTTATGGCACTTATAAAAAGTTCAATGTATTTATAGAGCGAAACGATATTACTGAATGTTTCGTCGCAACCTACGCTCCAGCATGTGGGAGCAACGCAGCGTTCTGGACCATTTCGCCCCTAGAGCGAACCGCCTGCGAGCCGACCAGAAGCCACGACTACCGCTGTACGGGGCGCCGCAACGGCCTTCCCGTTTTGTGATAAAGGGAGGCCGCTGATGCACAAGTCGCCACGCACCCGATCCGAGCTCGCAGAGGTGTTGTTTCGCCTGCGACGCAGCTTTTTCGCCCTCGCCGCGTTCAGCGGCGTGATAAACGTCATGATGTTGACGCCATCTATTTATATGTTGCAGGTGTATGACCG
Source organism: Pseudomonas sp. SMV7 (assembly GCF_052041995.1). Taxonomy (NCBI): domain Bacteria; kingdom Pseudomonadati; phylum Pseudomonadota; class Gammaproteobacteria; order Pseudomonadales; family Pseudomonadaceae; genus Pseudomonas; species Pseudomonas sp. SMV7. The sequence goes on from NZ_JBKGGT010000006.1 coordinate 104,728, forward strand.
TGCCCTGGTCAGCCGCAACGTCACCACCTTGAGCATGCTCACGCTGCTGGTGATCGGCCTGTTCCTGCTGATGTCGGCGCTGGAGATGGTCCGTACCCGCGTATTGATCCGCGTGGGCAACGGCCTGGACATGGACCTCAACCGACGTATCTTCAGCGCCGCCTTCGAGCGCAACCTGAGCCGTGCTGGCGGTAACCCGGCGCAGGCCCTGCAGGACCTTGCCCAGGTGCGCCAGTTTCTCACCGGCAACGGCCTGTTCGCCTTCTTCGATGCGCCGTGGACACCGATCTACCTGCTGGTCAGCTACCTGATCCATCCGCTGCTGGGGCTGGTCACGCTGGTCGGCTCGCTGATCCTGGTGGGCCTGGCCTACCTCACCGAGAAAGCCACGCAAAAACCCTTGGCCGAAGCCAACCAGGCGGCCCTGTCATCGGCCAGCTACGCCAACAACAACCTGCGCAATGCCGAAGTGATCGAGGCCATGGGCATGCTGCCGGCGATCGGCAAGCGCTGGTACCAAGGCCACCTGCGCATCCTGCAGATGCAGACGCTGGCCTCCGACCGTGCGGCACTGATCAGCAGCACCGGGCGTTTCGTGCGCATCACCTTGCAATCGGTCATCCTCGGTACCGGCGCGCTGCTGGCGATCGAAGGCAAGATCACCCCGGGCATGATGATTGCCTGCTCGATCCTCACCGGCCGTGCCCTGGGGCCGGTGGAACAGGTGATCGCCTCGTGGAAACAGTTGCTCGGCTGCCGGTCGGCCTGGGGGCGGCTGAACGAGCTGCTGCACGACTACCCGCAGCGGCCACCGAGCATGTCACTGCAGCGCCCGCTGGGCATGCTTGCCGTGGAAAACGTGATCGCCGGTGCCCCCGGGACCAACAACCCCATCGTACGTGGGGTGAGCTTCAGCCTGACCCCGGGAGAAAGCCTCGGCGTCATCGGCCCGTCGGCTTCCGGCAAGTCCACCCTCGCCCGCCTGCTGGTCGGCGTGTGGCCGGCCCAGGCCGGCAAGGTGCGCCTGGACGGCGCCGACATCTTCACCTGGAACAAGGCCGAGCTGGGCCCCTGGCTTGGCTACCTGCCGCAGGACGTGGAGCTGTTCGAGGGCACCATCGCCGAGAACATCGCCCGCTTTGCCGAAGTGGACAGCGACGCGGTCATCCGCGCGGCCCGCAGCAGCGGCGTGCACGACATGATCCTGCGCTTCCCGCAGGGCTACGACACCCGCCTGGCGGCCGATGGCACGCCGTTGTCCGGCGGCCAGAAGCAACGCATCGCCCTGGCCCGTGCGCTGTACGGTGAACCGAACCTGGTGGTGCTGGACGAGCCCAATGCCAACCTCGACGACGTCGGCGAAAAAGCCCTGGTCGATGCGCTGGCCGAACTCAAGGCACGCGGGGCTACCGTGATCCTGATATCCCACCGGCCCAACGTGCTGTGCGCGGTCGACAAGGTACTGATGCTACGTGACGGTGCCGTGCACATGCTCGGCAGCCGCGATGAAGTGTTCGCGGCGTTGCGCAAGGCCAGCGTGATCCCGGCGGGGAGCGCTGCGCCGCTGGCCTCGGTAAAAGTACGGGAGTAACCGACCATGCAGATGACCCATCACACAGAGTTGATTCCGGCGGAGGCCCGCAACCTGATCGACCTGGATGCCAGCCGGCCGGCACGCTGGGGCATATGGCTGGTCATCGCCGGCTTCGGCGGTTTCCTGCTGTGGTCGTGCCTGGCGCCCCTGGATGCCGGGGTGGTGGCCACGGGCACGGTCAAGGTCACCAGCAATCGCAAGGCGGTCCAGCACCTGACCGGCGGCACGGTCGAGGCAATCCTGGTACGCGAGGGCGACGTGGTGAAGAAAGGCCAGGAGGTGGTTCGCCTCGATGCGCTGCGCGCAGTGGCCGAACAGGGTGCGGTCAGTGCCCAGTACATCGTCAGCAAAACCGTGGAAAACCGCCTGGAAGCCGAGCGCGACGGCCGCGACACGATCACCTTCGACCCCGCCCTGCTCAAGCACTACCACAACGACCCGCGCCTGCTGGCGGCCATGGACCTGCAGCAACGGCTGCTGGACACCCGCCGCGCCGGGCTGGCCGGTGAGCTGAGCATCCTCGAGGAAAACCTGGCCGCCACGGCGGTGCAGCTCAAGGGCCTGCAGCAGGTGTACGGGGCGCGCGCCTCGCAGATCGGTTTCCTCAACCAGGAACTGCAAGGCACCCGGGTACTGGCCGCCGAAGGTTATGTGCCGCGCAACCGCCTGCTGGAGCTGGAGCGCAACAATGCCGACCTGTCCGCCGGCCAGGCCGAGAACCTCAACAATATTGCCCGGGCACGCAGCCAGGCCACCGAGATCAAGCTGCGCATCCTGCAGCGCCAGCACGACTACCTGAAGGAAGTGGAGTCGCAACTGACCGATACCGCCAAGGAGAACACCACCCTGGCCGACCGCCTGCGTGCGCTGGACTATGAAGTGACCCACACGGTGATCCGCTCGCCGATCGACGGCATGGTCCAGGCCCTGAGCATCGCCACGGTCGGCGGCATCATCCAGCCAGGGGCCAAGATCATGGAAGTCGTGCCACTCGACCAGCCGCTGCAGGTCGACGCGATGATCCCGGTGCAGGCCATCGACAAGATGGTGCCGGGCCTGGACGTGGACCTGGCCTTCCCCGCCTTCAACCATGCGAAGACGCCAAACATTCCGGGGCGGGTCAAGACCATCTCCGCCGACCGCCTGATGGACGAAGAAAGCAAGCAACCGTACTACCTGGCCCAGGTGGAAGTGACGCAGGCCGGCATGGGCCTGCTGGGCAGCAACCACATCCGCCCCGGCATGCCGGCCACCGTCACCATCAAGACCGGCGAGCGCAACCTGCTCAGCTACCTGCTCAAGCCGATGCTCGAACGCGTGGACGCCTCGTTCAAGGAGCAATGACATGAAACGCCCGTGCCTGATGTTGTGCCTGTTGGGGTTGTCGGTACAGGCCAGTGCCATGGACCTGAAGCAAGCCTGGGACCTGCTGCAGTACCAGGGCCCGATCTACCGTGCCGCAGTGCACGAGAAAGAAGCCGGCAGCGAGAACCGCGCCATCGGCCAGGCCGGCCTGCTGCCGCAGATCAACGCTACGGGCTACTTCAACAAGGTCAATGGCAGCCAGCGGCAGAGTGGCCGGGACAGCGACCTGGACTACGACTCCAAGGGTGCCAACGTGCGTCTGCGCCAACCGCTGTTCAACAAGCAGAAGATGGCCGAGTACCACCAGGGCCAGCAGCGTGCCGAGTACAGCGTGGCTGTGTTCGATGCCAAGACCCAGGACGCCGCGGTGCGCCTGGCCGATGCCTACTTCGACGTGCTGCTGGCCAGCGAAACCATCACTTTGGCCAAGGCCAAGCTGAACGCCTTCGAGGAGCAGCTGGCGTCGGCCAAGCGGCGCATGGAACTGGGTGCCGGCACCATCACCGACATCGACGAGTCGGTCGCCCGCCGCGACCTGGCCGAAGCCGACCTGATCGAAGCCCAGGACAACCTGATCAATGCCCGCCGCAAGCTGGAGGAATACATTGGTGAAACGCCGCAGTCGCTGACCACCTTGCAGCCAGGCTTCAGCACCCCGCCGCTGATGCCGGGCAACCTGCAGGACTGGCTGGTCAAGGCCCAGGCCGACAGCCCGCTGATTCATGCCCGCCGGCACAGCTATGAGCTGGCCGAGGAAGAAGTGAAGCGCGCCCGCGCCGGGCACTGGCCAACCTTGGATTTCGTCGCGGGCTATACCGCCGGCAGCAGCCAGTCGATTTCCGAGCTCAACCAGCGCAACCATTACAGCTCGGTGGGGCTGGAACTGAACATCCCGCTGTACAGCGGCGGCAGTACCAGCGCCCTGACCCGCCAGGCCAGCGCCAACAGCGCCAAGGCCCTGGATGAGCTGGACGCCACCCGCCAGGAGGTGATTTCCGGCACCACCCGGGAGTTCCGCGGCGTGCAGAGTGGTGCCTTGCGTATCCAGGCACTGGAAAAAGCCGTAGCCTCCAACGAACGCTCACTGACTTCGACCCGCAAAGGCTTCAAGGAAGGTGGCACCAGCACCAACTCGGATGTACTCAACGCCGAGGAATTGCTGTATGACGCCCGCCACGACCTGTTCGAGGCAAAGCTGAACTACCTGATGTCACGGCTGCGCCTGGCGTCGTCGGTGGGTAGCCTGGGCGATGACGACATCCAGCAGATCAACGACTACCTCGGGCCGGAGCTGGTGGTGAGCAACTGAGTACCCCCAGCTATCGCTCGGCGCTTGCCGCAGTTTGCCGGATTTCAGGCTATGATCGGTCACCTTGCCGCGGACGCCCGACCCATGCCCGTAGACCTGCATACGCTGTACCCCAGGCTCATCCATCTGATGCTGGACACGGTATTCGTGGTCGACCGGGACAACCAGATCGTGTTCGTCAGCGATGCCTGCGAGGCGTTGCTGGGTTACCGGGCCTGCGAACTGGTCGGCACGCCAATCACCGACTACATGCACCCCGACGACCTGGCGATGACCCGCGCCTCGATCGTGCGGGTGATGAGCGGCCAACCCCACTACGACTTCCGCAACCGCTATATCCGCAAGGATGGCGGTGTGGTGCACATCCTGTGGGCGGCCTGCTGGTCCGATGAAGCCAATGCGCGCATCGGTGTGGCGCGGGATGTGACCGCCCAGCACCAGGCCGAAGCAGAGCTGCGCTTCCTGGCCCACCACGACCCGCTGACCCGGCTGGCCAACCGCGCCAGGTTCAATGAACGGCTGGAGGCTGCCCTGGCCGTCGCTCGCCGCCATGGTCGGCCGCTGGCCCTGCTGTTCCTCGACATCAACGATTTCAAGCAGATCAACGACAACCACGGCCACGGCATGGGCGACCGGGTGCTGTGCGCCTTGGCCCGGCGCCTGGAAAGCTGTGTGGGCGCTGCCGACACGGTGGCGCGGATGGGCGGTGACGAGTTCACCGTGCTGCTGCCCGATTGCGCAGCGCCGGAGGTCATCGCCGAGCGTGTGCCACAGATCCTGGCGACCATGGCCGAGCCGCTGGGCGACGGCTTCGCCGGCATCGACACCCCCAGCTGCAGCATCGGCGTGGCCTGCTTCCCGGAGCATGGCAGCGAAGCCGACGTGCTCCTGCGCCACGCCGACGGGCACATGTACCGGATCAAACGCCAGCGCGCAGCGGCCGGTTGAGCGGCAAGGAGGCCTACCCCGCAGTCGCCGTTGATGGTAGCTGAACGCCCCTGAGCCAAACATCGACCGTGCAGGAGCGAGCTTGTGCCGCGGCGGGCCGCAAGGCCGCTCCTGCCCGGACAGCGTTCAGAGCACCGGCTTGCGCGCTGCGCCACTGCGTGCCTTGGCCATGGCCGCCAGGCGCACCGCGACATTGGCTGCACCGTAACCGGCATAGCCGCCCTTGCGCTGGATGATCTCGAAGAAAAAACGCTCCTCGAACGGTTCGGTGTACACGTGGAACAGCTCGCCACCCTGCGCATCGCGGTCGTACAGCACGTTGTAGTACGCCAGTTCGCTGAGGAACTCGTCGTCGAAATCGAAGCGGGCGGCCAGGTCGTCGTAGTAGTTCAGCGGTATCTCCAGCAGTGGCACCCCGGCCAGCTTGGCACGCGCCACTTCACGGAAGATGTCCTCGCAATCGAATGCGATGTGGTGCACACCCGAACCACGGTAGCTGGACAGCGCATGGGCGATGGCGGTATTGCGGTTTTCCGAGATGTTCAGCGGCAGGCGCAAGGTGCCGCACTGGCTGCGCAGGGCGCGGCTCTTGACCAGGCCGTAGGGGTCGGGCAGCACCACTTCATCGTCGGCGGCGAAGTCGAACAGGGTCTTGTAGAACAGCACCCAGCTGTCCAGCGATTCAGCCGGCAGGGCCAGGGCCATGTGGTCGATACGGCGCAGGCCACCGCTGGCGGTAGCGTTCTTGTCCAGGCTGAAGTCGGTGTCGTACAGGGTCGGCCCGCCCGTACCCTGCTCCACCAGGTACAGCAGGCTGCCATCCGGCGCACGCACCGCCGGGACTTCGCATTCGTTGGGCCCGACCAGGCCACGGAACGGCTGGCCACGGAAGGCGGTGGCACGCTTCAGCGCCGCATGCTGGTCCTTGACCCGCAGCGCAGTGGCGCACAGCGATGGGCCGTGGGCCTCGAAGAAGTTGTGGCCGAAGGAATAGGGTTCGGCATTCAGGACGATATTGATATCGCCCTGGCGCAGCAGTTGCACTGCTTTGCTGCGGTGCTTGCCGGCTTCGGCAAAGCCCAGGCGCTTCAGCCAGCTGCCCAGGCGCGCGCCAACCGCTTCGTCAACGGCGAATTCGAGAAACTCGACACCGTCATAGCTGCTGGCCGCCGGTGGCGTGAACAGCACACCGGGTTCGATCGGCGTGCCCTCCTGCTCCAGGCGCAGGCGGGTCTGTTCTTCGAGGTACAGCAGCGAGCGCAGGCCATCGGCGGCATTCTGCCGCGGCGGTGCGGCGCGGAAACCGTCATTGAATATTTCCAGCGACAGCGGGCCGCGGTAGCCGGTGGCAAGGATCGGGGCCAGGAACCCGGCCATGTCCATCTCGCCCTGCCCCGGGAAACAGCGGAAGTGGCGGCTCCACTCCAGCACGTCCATGGCCAGGATCGGCGCGTCGGCCATTTGCACGAAGAAGATCTTGTCGCCGGGAATGTCACGGATCGCCTGCGGGTCGCCTTTCAGTGACAGCGTGTGGAAGCTGTCGAGGATCACCCCGAGCGATGGGTGGTCGGCCTGGCGCACCAGGTTCCAGACTTGCTGGTAGGTATTGACGTGGCGGCCCCAGGCCAGGGCTTCGTAGCCGATGCGCAGGCCGCGTTTGCCAGCGTGCTCGGCCAGCAGGCGCAGGTCGTCGACCAGCACTTGTTGTTCACCCAGGGCATCGGCCTGGACGTTGCTGCACACCAGCACCAGGTCGGTGCCCAACTCCTGCATCAGGTCGAACTTGCGCTCGGCACGGTCGAGGTTCTTCTGCAGGCGATCGCGGCGGCAGCCTTCGAAGTCGCGGAAGGGCTGGAACAGGGTGATGGCAAGACCTGCATCGGCGCACATCTGCCGCACCTGGCGTGGGCTGCCAGCGTAATAGAGCAGGTCGTTCTCGAAGATCTCGACGCCGTCAAAACCGGCGGCGGCGATGGCTTCGAGCTTTTCCGGCAGGGTGCCGCTCAAGGACACGGTGGCGATCGAACGCTGCATGGCGGGAGTTCCTTGTTGTTAGAGGCTGACGGTGCCAGGTGGAAGAAAACCAGCGGTCACCGTTTCTGGCACGATCGATTATTCGCAGGTAGAGTCGGCGCTTCAATCCCTTTGTACGGAATGGTTAGTTTTGCGTTCGATTACCGCACAAAACCCGTTTTGATGAATTGCTACACCGCTGGCCCGTGGTCAACATGAACCACAACGCAGGCCCATTGACCGCTGCCCCCTGCCCTTGCGAAAGCGATGGCCGAACCTGCGCAAACAACAATAACAACGGAGACAACGATGGCTCACTCCAGCTCGCAAGCGAAAAAAGCGACCGCCAGTGGATGGATAGGCTCGGCACTCGAGTACTACGACTTCTTCATCTACGCCCAGGCCGCCGCGCTGATTTTCCCGCAGATATTCTTTCCCAACACTGACCCGAAGATGGCCATCATTGCCTCGCTGGCCACCTACGGCGTGGGCTACCTGGCACGCCCGGTCGGCGCCTTCGTACTCGGCCACTGGGGTGACACCCGCGGGCGCAAGAACGTATTGCTGCTGTGCATGTTCCTGATGGGCCTGTCGACCATGGCCGTGGGCCTGCTGCCCACCTACCACGACATCGGTTACCTCGCCCCGGCCTTGCTGGTGGTACTGCGCCTGATCCAGGGCTTTGCCGTGGCCGGCGAAATCTCCGGCGCCAGTTCCATGATCATGGAGCACGCACCGTTCGGGCGAAGAGGCTATTACGCCAGTTTCACCCTGCAAGGCGTACAGGCCGGCCAGGTCCTGGCGGCAGCGGTATTCCTGCCACTGGCCTACTTCATGCCGAGTGAAGCCTTCAGTGAATGGGGCTGGCGCATCCCGTTCCTGATGAGCGCCCTGGTGTTGGTGGCCGGCTTCATCATCCGCAAGGAAGTGCACGAAACCCCGGCGTTCGTGAAGGAAGAGAAACAGGACAAGGTCGCCAAGTCGCCGATCCGCGAGGCCTTCCGCCACAGCTGGAAACACATGGTGCTGGTGATGTTCATGGCCCTGATGAACGTCATCCCGGTGGTAGCCACCATCTTCGGTGCCGCCTACGCGGTGCAGCCGGCCTATGGCATCGGCTTCGACAAAAGCGTGTACCTGTGGATCCCGGTGGTCGGCAACGTCGTCGCGGTGCTGGTGATCCCATTCGTTGGCAACCTCTCCGACAAGATCGGCCGCCGCCCGACCATGATCGCGGGCTGCCTGGGTTCGGGCCTGCTGGCCTTCGTCTACCTGTACGCGATCAGCATCCACAACGTACCGCTGGCGTTCGCCACCTCGATCGTCATGTGGGGCATGGTCTACCAGGGTTACAACGCCGTGTTCCCCAGCTTCTACCCGGAGCTGTTCCACACCCGCTACCGCGTGTCGGCCATGGCCATCGCCCAGAACATCGGCACCATGCTGACCGCCATGCTGCCGGCGCTGTTCGCCCTGGTCGCCCCGCCCGGCTCGGACAACATCCCGCTGGTGATCGGTGGCCTGGCGTTCTTCATCACCTGCGTGTGCGCCCTGGCGGCCTACATCGCCCCGGAAACCCATCGTCTGTCGATGGAAGACCTGGGTAACCCGCAGGCCAAGCCGATGGAAAAAGCAGCGTATGAAGCCAGCCGCAAAGGCAGCTTGCAGGCCGTGAGCCACTGATGGCTTGCCGGGGGGCGCTTTGCGCGCCCCCCGGGAATTTCACCCTTTGACCACTTCCTGCAAGCGCTGCCACAACCGCTCGACGTCCCCCCGCTCGGTCGGTAGCGCCCCGATCGACACCCGCACCATCCACCGCCCGTCCAGGGTCGCCGGCGTCACATAGGCATCCCCGGACGCATTCAGCCGCTCCGCCCAACCCTTGGTATGCGCATCCAGTGCCTCCCCTTCCAGCCCAGCCGGTTGATGGCGAATGCACAAGGTCTGCAACGCCACCGGTGCCAGCACGTCCCACCCTGCGGCCGCATCAACCTGCGCGGCCAGCCACCGGGCGTTGTCCAGGTCACGGCGCAAGCGCGCCTGCAACGCTTCAACACCCTCGCTACGCAACATGAACCACAGTTTCAGCGCGCGGAAGCGCCGCCCCAGCGGGATGCCCCAGTCACGCAGGTTCTTCACCTCGCCATCCACCGCCGACTGCAGGTAGCTGGGGTTGGTGCTCATCACCCGGATCAGGTGCTGCGGGTCGCGCACGTAGTAGATCGAGCAATCGAAGGCGACGCCCAGCCACTTGTGCGCATTGACCACCACCGAGTCGGCCAGCTCGATGCCGTCCCACATCCAGCGGCATTCCGGCAGGATCATCGCCGAGCCGGCCATCGCCGAATCCACATGCAGCCACAGGCCATGGGCCTGGGCGATCTCGCCGATCGGGCGCAGCGGGTCGAGGGCCGTGGTGGCGGTGGTGCCGGTAGTGGCGACCACGGCACAGGGCTGGTTGCCAGCGGCCAGGTCCTGTTCGATAGCCGCCTGCAGGGCTTGCGGGCGCAAGGCGTAGTGTTCGTCGGTCGGGATCAGGCGGATATTGTCGCGGCCAAAACCGGCCAGCAGCGCCGCCTTGTCCACCGAACTGTGGGCATGGGCACTGACGTAGACGATCAGCGGCCTGGCCTGGGCTTGCAGGCCACCACGCACCAGGGCGTAGTCGCTGGCGCGTTCACGGGCACAGATCAGCGCCACCAGGGTGCTGGTCGAGGCGGTGTCCTGGATCACCCCGCTCCACTGGTCGGACAGGCCGAGCAGCTGGCGCAGCCAGTCGAGGGTAGTTTCCTCCAGCTCGCTCAGGGCCGGGCTGGATTGCCAGGACAGGCCGAGAACGCCCAGGCCGGTGCTGAGAAAGTCGCCGAGCACCGATGACAGGGTACCGTTGGAGGGGAAGTAGCCGTAGAAATCCGGGTGTTGCCAGTGGGACAGGCCGGGCATCACCAGCTGGTTGACATCGGCGATGATCGCTTCGAAGGGTTCGCCCTGCTGCGGGGCGCTGCCGGGCAAGGCGGCCTTGAGGTAACCGGGCTCGACCTGGGCCATGACCGGGCGTTCGCCGACGGTCTGGCGGTAGTCGGCGATCAGGTCGATCAGTTGATGGCCGTATTGGCGGAATTGTTCGGGGGTCACGTGGCGGCTCCTGCGGTTTTCCATTGCCCCCAGTCTAGGCAGCTATCCCGCAGTGAATAACCCCGCTTGGCGCATACCTGCTATGGCAAACCCGCATGTCCGCCCTGCACACCGAACTGCGACTGGCGCCACAGCTCGAACACCCGGTTGCGCAACCAGCGATGCTCGGCCGAAGCCTGCAGGCGCTGGTGCCACACCACCCAGTAGCGCTGGCTGTGCTCGATGAAGCCCAGCGGCCGCCAGGCCAGCGGATGCAGGCGGCACAGTTGCCGGGCGATGTGCTCGGGCACGGTGGCCAGCGCCTGGCTGTTGGCGATCACCTGCACGGTGGCGGAGAAGAACGGCACTTCCAGGCTGACCCGCCGCTGCAGCCCCTGGGCGCGCAGGTGGCGGTCGATGAAACTGTCCTTGTCGCCACCGCCGGAAATCCGCACATGCTTGTGCGCCAGGTAGTCGGCCTGGCTCAAGCTGCCGTGGGCGGCCAGCGGGTGGTCGTGGCGCATCAGGCACACCGCGCGGTCCTCGCCAAGCAGGCGGCCGTGCAGGTTGGGCGGCGACTCGTCGAACAAGGTGGTGGCCAGGTCGATCTCGCCGCTGGCCAGCAAGGCGTACTGGCCGGCCTGCCAGGTGCGGTATTCCAGCGATACGCCCGGGGCTTCGCGCTCCAGCGCCGCCACCAGCAGCGGCAGCATGTGCTCGGCCACGTAGTCCGAAGCGGCCAGACAGAAGCGCCGCTCGCAACGCGCCGGGTCGAACACGGCCGGCTGGCGCAGGGCGTGCAGTTCTTCGAGGACCTGACGCAAAGGTTCGACCAGCGCTTCGGCGTGTTCGCTGAGCACGTAGCCACGGCCCTGGCGGACCAGCAAAGGGTCGTCGAAGGCTTCGCGCAGGTGGGCCAGCTGGCGGCTCAGGGCGGACTGGCTGACGCCCAGGCGCTCGGCGGCATGGCTGAGGTTCTTCAGTTGCAGCAGGTGGTCGAGGGTGCGCAGGTGGGCGAGGCTGAGGGAGGCGAAAGCGGGGTTCATCGGGGTTCGGCTCCAGACCGCTGGCGAGGGCTTTGCCCTCGTTTCGCGACACAAGGCCGCGCCTGCATGGGTCATGCGTTCCCCTGCAGGCGCGGCATTGCGTCGCGATGGGCGGCAAAGCGCCCCGCTTACACAGATCAGTCAGTCAGGCCGACGTACACGTTCTGCACATCATCGTTCTCGTCGATGGCCTCGAGGAACGCTTCCACCTCGGCCAGCGCTTCGGCACTCAGGCTGGCTGCGCTGACCGGGTTCTTCGGGGTGTAGCCGATCTTCGCCGAGGTCACGGTGAAGCCATGTTCCGGCAGGGCCTTCTGCACGGCATCCAGGTCGGTGGTGTCGGTGATGAACAGGGTCGAACCTTCTTCGTCGCCTTCCTCGAAGTCCTGGGCGCCGGCTTCGATGGCCGCCATTTCCGGGTCGGCGTCGCCGTTGGCGGTGGCTTCGATCAGGCCGACGTGGTTGAAGTCCCAGGCCACCGAGCCACTGGCACCCAGCTGGCCCTTGCGGAACAGCACGCGGATCTGTGCGACGGTGCGGTTGACGTTGTCGGTCAGGCACTCGACGATCAGCGGCACCTGGTGCGGGGCGAAGCCTTCGTAGCTGACCGCCGAGTACTGCACGGCATCACCGTCCAGGCCCGCGCCCTTGCGGATGGCACGTTCCAGGGTTTCGCGGGTCATCGAGGCCTTCTTGGCCTGCTCGATGGCCAGGCGCAGGCGCGGGTTCATGTCAGGGTCGGCGCCGGACTTGGCGGCGATCTGGATCTCTTTGGACAGCTTGCCCATGATCTTGCCTTTGGCGTTGGCCGCGGCTTCTTTATGTTTGGCTTTCCACTGTGCGCCCATGTCGACTCTCTTGTTTCAGCGGCCGGTTCAGGAAGCGACCGGCCAAAAGTGGGTGCAGTTTATACGCCCTCAGGCCGCTGTTCGACAAGAAATCTCATCAGCCTTTATCCGCCTTGCCTGCCGCCGCCGCAAACCGCGCCAAGCGCACATCCAGCCGGCGCGGACGCAAACCGTGGTCCTCGGCGCGCTCCTTGCGGCGGATGGCATTGCGCACCATCAGCGAGCCCAGGTAGCGGATCGGCTCGGGTGGGAACAGCCCCAACGGCCCCTTGACCAGCGGCGAACGGGTCCACAGGTTGTCCAGCCCCAGTGCCAGCGACGACAGGATCTGCCCGCCCATGTGGCACGGCCCCACGCCGCTGCCGGAATAGCCAAAGCCGTAGAACACATTGCCCTGCCCGTCCAGCTTGCCGAAAAACGGCAGGCCGGTTACCGAGCGGTCCGACGGTCCGTTCCAGCTGGCCGCCAGCGGCACCTCGGCCAGCGCCGGGAAAAACCCGCCCAGGCTTTCGCGCAGCAGTGCCCGGTATGGCGACGGCTGGTCGAACACCGGCAACATGCGCCCGCCGTAGGCAAAGGTATTGCCGCCCTTGCCCAGCATCAGCCGGCCATCGGAAGTGTTGTGGTAATAGTGCACGAAGATCCGCGAGTCGAGCACGCTGATACCAGAGTCGAGGCCGATCTGGCCCAGCAATTCGGGGCAAGGCTCGGTAATCACCATGTCGCTGGACACAATCGCCACGCTGCGCTCGAACTGCGCAAAGGCCCGCGCCATCCAGGCGTTGAGGCCCAGCACCACGCGGTCGGCGCGCACGGTACCGCTGGCCGTGCGCACCTGCACCGGGGCGCCATGTTCCAGGCCGGTCATGGCGGTGCCTTCGAAAATACGTACCCCGCGCTGCAAGGCCACCCGGCGCAGGCCACGCACCAGCTTGCCCGGCTGCACGGTGGCCGCGGCCGGCGAGAACCAGCCTTCCAGGTGCCGCGCCGAGCCTGCCAGGCGCTGTACCTGGTCCAGCGGCAGGCGGCTGAACGAATTGATCCCCTTGCGCTCCAGCGCGGCCACCACCGCATCGGTGGCACCGACCTGGGCGGCATTGCTGGCGGTGTACAGCGTGCCATCCAGGCGGTAGTCGCAGTCGATGCCATTGGCCGTGCAGAACGCGCCGATTTCACCGATGCTGCGCTCCGACTCGCGCACCAGGCGCACCGCCTCGGCGGCCCCGAACAGCCGCTCGAGGGTGAAGTACTTGGCCGACCAGGACAACGCGCAGCCACCGTTGCGCCCACTGGCGCCGGCACCGCAGATATCGGCCTCGATCAGCACGATGTCCAGGGCCGGCTGCGCCTCCTTGAGCATCAGCGCAGTCCACAGGCCGGTGTAGCCGCCACCGACGATGCACACATCGCAACGGGCATCGCCAGGCAATCGCGGGCACACCGCCTCTTGTGCCGAATCCAGGGCCTGTTGCAGCCAGAAGGGTCTCATTCGCTCGCTTTCCTTTCAGGTACGCAATGGCTTGATTGCCATGCTGGTGTTCGGTGCCAGGTCGGCGCTCTGCGCGGCGCTGGCCGGGCGGCTGTTCCAGTGCGGCAGCAGTACCAGGGCCGAGAACAGCGCACAGCCGGCGAACACGATGAACACCGTGACGCCGTCGAAGTAGCCCGGTAGCAGCCCGCCCAGCACCGCCCCCACCGAACCACAACCGTTGACGAAGCCTGCCGCGGTGGCGCCGGCCTTGGCGGTGCCGAAGTCGATGGCCGCAGCGCCGCTGATCATCGAGTCCGGCCCGTACAAGGTCAGGCCCATGACGAACAGCAGGGCCACCACCAGCACCACGCTGCCGGTGTGCATGGCCGCCATGAACGCCGCCAGGGTCACGGTCAGCAGGACCAGGCTGATCACGCAGGCCGGCATGCGCCGGGCACTGAACAGTTTGTCCGATGCCAGGCCGATCAGAATCGGCCCGAGCAGCCCGGCCAGTTCGAACGCCGTGGGGATGATCGCTGCGCCCACCTTGCCCACCGAGGGCATCTGCTCGAAGACGATCACCGGCCCCCACAGCAGGATGGCGTAGCGCGCCGGTTTCAACAGGAAGTAGGCAAGCCCCAGGGTCAGCACCGTACGGTTGCGCAGGATTTCCTTCAGCGGTGCCCACAGGCTGCACAGGTTGCCGCCCGGGGCCATGCTCTGCGGTTCGGGCTCGACCGCCGGCAGGCCGACGTCTTCAGGCTTGTTGCGCTGCAGGAAGAAGAACAGCACGGCCACCAGCGCCACCACGGCGGCGCTGGAGAAAAACGCCGCGTGCCAGCTACCGACCAGGGTGTAGGCCCACCAACCGGCGAACGGCGAAGCCACCAGGCCGCCGAAGGCATAGCAGGAACTCCACAAGCCCAGCACCCGCCCGCGCTGCACGGCGGGGAAGAAACTGCCGATGTTCTTGCACAACCCCGCCCACCCGGTGGATTGCGCAAGGCCCTGCACCAGCATGCAGGTGGCGAAGATCGGGAAGGTGGCGTAGCTACCCATCACCACCGCGGCGCCTGCGGAAATCAGCAGGCCACCGAGCACCACCACGCGCGGGCCGAAGCGGTCGGCAAGCATGCCCCAGGTGAACTGGCCCACGGCATAGGCCGCCAGGTAGATTGCGTCGAGGTTGGCCATGGCGGCCTTGTCGAGCATGAAATTCGGGTCTTCGGCGATGCCCAGCTTGGCCACCGAGAAGGCCTTGCGGGTGAAGTAGAAGGCGGCGTAGGCCAGCCAGGTGATGGCGAAGATCTGGATGCGCCAGCGCTTCAACGTGGCGAGTGACTGGTTCATTTAAGTCTGACCTCTTGCTCAAGTGTGCCGGCAGAATGTGAAGAAACGCCTGTCTTGTTGTTGTGTTACGCACAGCGATGACGAGGCTGTCATCGGGTCAGATGGCGCCGTGTGGGCGCCATGGCCCTGGCGGCACTTGTGGTACCTGCGTCGGGCTGAAAGGTATGGAAACAGCTGCTGACTGATAAATAAAATCGATTTATCGTATTACACACATAAGCCTGGCTTGTTACTGAGGTGGTCATGTCGGTTTCCCACGCACAACTCAAGGCCTTCCACGCCGTAGCCATGCACGGCAGCTTTACCCGCGCGGCAGAAAAGCTGTTTCTTACCCAGCCGGCAGTATCCGACCAGGTGCGCAAGCTGGAGGAACGCTTTGGCGTGCTGCTGTTCCACCGCAACAAGCGCTCGGTGCAGCTCACCGACCTGGGGGAGCGCCTGCTGGGCATCAGCCAGCGCCTGTTCGCCTGCGAGGCCGAGGCGCATGAACTGCTGCAGGACTCGCGCGCCTTGCACACCGGCAGCCTGGTGCTGGCGGTGGATGCGCCGGTGCACGTGCTGCCGCAGATCGCCCGCTTCTGCCAGCGCTACCCGGGCATCCAGGTGAAGGTCGAGACCGGCAACACCGATGAATCGCTGGCCCGGCTGTTCAGTTACCAGGCCGACCTGGCCCTGCTGG
Source organism: Pseudomonas sp. SMV7 (assembly GCF_052041995.1). Lineage (NCBI taxonomy): Bacteria > Pseudomonadati > Pseudomonadota > Gammaproteobacteria > Pseudomonadales > Pseudomonadaceae > Pseudomonas > Pseudomonas sp. SMV7. Next base: position 120,465 of record NZ_JBKGGT010000006.1, read on the forward strand.
GCCGGGATGTCGACGACGAGCGCCTGCATTGCCTGCCGCTGCGCCGCGACCCGATGGTGGCGTTCGTCTCGCACAACCACCCGTGGGCCAGCCGTGGCTCGATCAGCCTGGCGGACCTGGACGACATGCCGCTGGTACTGCGCGAGCCCGGCTCGGTGACGCGGCAGACGCTGGAGCAGGAAATGCAACGGGCCGGGTTGCGGATTCGCCCGGCGATCCAGGTTGAAGGCCGGGAAGCCGCACGTGAAGCCGTGGTGGTGGGGATTGGTGTGGGGGTGGTCTCGGCGGCCGAGTTTGGTGCGGATGCCCGTGTGTGTGCGTTGCCGATTGTCGATTGCCAGCGGTACCTGACCGAGACCTTGGTGTGCCTGCGTGAACAGCGCACGCGGCGGGTGGTGGCGACCTTTCTGCAAATGGTCGAGGAAGCGCTGTGAGGCCAGCGCAGGCAACCCGACTATGCTGGGATAACCCCCGCCTCCGGCATTTGGCCCATGCTCTTCCGTCTCGCCGCCGACACCTTGGTGCTGCTGCACCTGGCCTTCATCCTGCTGGTGCTGTTCGGCGGCCTGCTGGTGCTGCGCTGGCGCCCTGCCCTGCTGCTGCATCTGCCAGCCCTGGGCTGGGGCCTGGCGGTGGAATACCTGCACCTGGGTTGCCCGCTGACTGCCTGGGAAAACCACATGCGCAACGCGGCCGGTGAGGCGGGCTACCGGGGCGGCTTCATCGACCACTACATCTGGCCGCTGATCTACCCCGCCGGGCTGACACCCGCTGTGCAGCTGGTGCTGGGCAGTGTCGTGCTGCTGCTCAACCTCGGCATCTACAGCTACGTGGCCTGGCGCTGGCGCCGCCCTAGCGGGTAGCAACCACGAACAAGCGCGGGAATGGCAGCAGCACCTTGCCATCGGTGGCTGGCGGGTAGTCGCGCTGCATGGCCTGCAGGTACATCTGCAGGAAGTCAGCCTGCTCCTGCGCGTCGAGCCTGGCCAGATACGGCCGCAGCGCCGAACCCTTGAACCACTCCACCACCGCTTCGGCGCCGCCCATCAGCGGGTGGTGATAGGTGGTGCGCCATACATCCACGCGCGCGCACAACGGGCTGAGCAGGTCGTAGTAGAACGCCGCGTTATGCCGCGGCGGCAGCTGGAAATCGGCGAACTTGGCTGCCCATGGGCCTTGGCTGGCGATCTCGCGCAATTGCCGGTGCGCCGGTTCGTCCAGGTTGTCCGGGGTCTGCACCGCCAGGCTGGCGCCATCGCTCAGTTGGCGCACCAGGTGCGGGTACAGTGAGGCATGGTCCGGGAGCCATTGCAGCGAGGCATTGGCCAGGATCAGGTCCTGCGGCTCGGCGGCGGACCAGCCGGCGATGTCGGCAACCAGCGTGCGCACCCGGGGGATGCACAGCCGCTTGCGTTCGCGGGCCTTGTCGATCATGTCCGGGTCGCTGTCCAGCGCGGTCACCTGGGCGTCCGGGTAACGTTGCAGCAGCACCTCGGTGGAATTGCCCGGGCCGCAGCCCAGGTCGGTAGCGTGGCGCACCGGGCGTGGCGGCACGGCACCGAGCAGGTCGCGCACGGCGCGGGTGCGCTCGTCTTCGAACAGGGAATACTGGTTGGCAGACCAGGCCATGGGCAACTCCTTCTGGCGAGTGATGGGGGCAGCATATTGCGATCTGCGGGCGAGCGGAACTGGCTGGCCCGCTTCCAGGTCATTCCTTGCATGCGCATGAAGACTTATCTGGCCCTTGCCATCCTGGCCCTGATTGCCACCGCCGCCCTGCTCGGCTCGCCCTGGATGAACCAGCGCTTTCACATGCCAGCGGAAAAACACCCTGCCCAACAACGCGAAACGGCCGGGTCCCCAAGGGAGCCGGCCGTTTCGCGCAACGAATGACGCTTAGTGCTGTTTGCCAGAACGAATCTGGTGCACCACGCCCATCGCCACCACGATCGCCGCAGCGATGCCGGTGGAGATGACCAGGATCTGGTAGTCAGGCATGAAGGCCATGGTCACCAGGGCGGCGACGATGAAGGCGATCACCAGGTAGGTCAGCCACGGGAACAGCCACATCTTCAGGCGTACTTCCTTGCCTTCGGCGATCAGCTTGCGGCGCATGCGCAGCTGCGAGAAGGCGATCACCAGGTACACCAGCAGGGCGATCATGCCGGTGGTGTTCATCAGGGTTTCGAGTACGTCCTTCGGGCGCAGGGTCTCGCTGAAGTTGATCAGCGCGCAGACGATGGCCACCGCGCACGAACCCATGATCGCGTACACCGGTACCCCGGTACCGGCGCGGGTGATCTTGAACAACGATGGGGCGTCGCCACGCTGGGCCAGGGAGAACAGCATGCGCGAAGCGGTGTAGTGGCCGGAGATCAGGCAGCTGCTCACCGAGGTCAGCACGACGAAGTTCATCAGCAGCTCGGCGTACGGCACGCCCAGCAGTTCCAGGGTACGGCGATAGGCACCATAACCGGAAACGCCCAGCTGCGGGTCGTTCCACGGTACCAGGCAGACGATCAGGAAGATCGAGCCGACATAGAACAGGCACACCCGCCAGACCACCGAGTTGGTCGCCTTGACGATCTGCGTGGCCGGGTCCTTGGCTTCGGCTGCGGCGATGGTGACGATTTCCGCGCCGAGGAAGGCGAACATCACCCCGAGCAGGGCACCGACCACGGTGGTGATGCCATTGGGCATGAAGCCTTCGGCAGTGAGGTGGCTGATGCCGCGTACTTCACCGAACTGCCAGATGTTCAGCACTGCCGCGGTACACACGATCAGGAAGCAGACGATCGCGATCACCTTGATCAGGGCGAACCAGAACTCGAACTCACCGTAGTGCTTGACGTTGAAGAAGTTGACGGTGATCAGCAACAGGGTCGTGGCCAGCACGAACACGTTGACGCTGACGTCGGGGAAGAAACCATGCAGGATCTTGCCCGCCACATAGGCTTCCCAGGCCATGAGGATGACCCAGTACCACCAGTACAGCCAGCCGATGGTGAAACCGGCCCAACGGCCGATGGCGCGGTCGGCGTAGGTGGAGAACGAACCGGTGTCCGGCGAGGACGTGGCCATTTCACCCAGCATGCGCATGATCAGTACCACCAGGATGCCGCCTGCCAGGTAGGCCAGGACAGCGGCTGGGCCGGCGCTGTGGATCACGCTGCCGGAGCCGACGAACAAGGCGCCGCCGATAACCCCGGCGATCGACATCATCGTCAGGTGGCGCGACTTGAGCGAGGCACTGAGTTTGCTCTCGTGCCCGCTTTTCGCGGTGGTGGTTGTAGATGTTGCGTCCATCAGTTGTGTACCCCGTGCTTCTTTTTATCCAAGGAAAACTGTGAAACCCCGATGGCTGGCGGTCTCACCTGTACATCAGTGCTAATGCGGGCAGGATGGTGTGCGACGAACACACGCAGGCCTTCCATGGCGGCCTGCTGACGCGCCCCAGGGCTGACGCCTGGGGCGAACTGAACATGCTTTATGTGGCGATATCTGACACCTAATGTAAAAATGTCCGTCGCAGAGAACCATGCACAGTGGCATGAAACTCGCACTGCACTGTATAGGTCGCCGATGCAATACACCGCTTCAGCGCCTGGCGTTACACACCCTGAAGGCCCCGAATGCTGCAATTACATCCAGACTCCTCGACGCCGCTGGTCAACCAGATCATCGACGGGCTGCGCGAGTTGATCGACAACCAGACCCTCAAGCCAGGCGCCAAGGTCCCGTCCATTCGCGCCTTTGCCGCGACCTACTCGGTCAGTACCTTCACCGTGGTCGAGGCCTACGACCGCCTGGTCGCCCAGGGCCTGCTGGTGAGCCGGGGCAATGCCGGCTTTTTCGTCAACCGCGCAGCAGGCGAGCTGCTGGACCCGCACAACGCCGAGGCTGACACCAGTCGACCCACGTTCAACTCCGAGTGGTACCTGCAGCAGATCTTCGAAATCCGCCAATTGCCGTACAAGCCGGGGTGCGGCTGGCTGCCCAACGACTGGATGTACGAAGACGGCCTGCGCCGCGGCCTGCGCCAGGTGGCCGGCAGCCCGCTGGAGCTGTCGGGCTATGGCGACCCCATGGGCCTGCTGGAACTGCGCACACTGACCGCGCAGAACCTGCAGCAGGAACTGTCGATCGTCGCCAGCCCGGCGCAACTGATGCTCACCCACGGCGCCAGCCAGGCCCTGGACCTGGCAGCGCGCACGCTGGTGCGCCCGGGCGATGTGGTGCTGGTGGACGACCCTGGCTACCCCAACCTGATGAGTATCCTGCGCACCCAGGGCGCGACCCTGGTCGGTGTGCCCCGCACCCCGGCCGGCTACGACCTGAACCAGCTGGAGCAACTGCTCACCCACCACCGCCCGACCGCCTTCTTCACCCAGCCGCACCTGCACAGCCCGACCTGCTCGCGCACCCCGCTGCCGCAACTGCACCGCCTGCTGCAACTGGCCAGCCAGCATGGCTTCCGCCTGGTGGAAAACAACCTGTACGCCGACATGATCGCCGAACCGCAGCCGTGCCTGGCCAGCCTCGATCACCTGCAGCAGGTGGTGTACGTGGGCAGCTACTCGAAGAGCATTTCGCCGAATGTGCGGGTCGGCTACCTGCTGGCCAACCCCGAACTGATGCAGAAACTGCTGCACCTGAAGATGCGCTCGGGCCTGACCACCTCGCAGGTGATGGAGCGCGTGGTGTACGCCGCGATCATCGACGGGCGCTGGCGCAAGCACCTCAAGCGCCTGCGCCAGCGCCTGGCCGAGGCGCACCAGGAAGTCGGCCGGCACCTGCACCGGCTGGGCTTCGAGTTGTTCATCGAGTCGGACGAGGGCATGTACATCTGGACCCGCCACCCGGCGATTCCGGACAGTGCGGCGTTGCTGGATGACGCGCTGGAGAAAGGCATCATGCTCGGGCCCGGGCAGCTGTTCATGGTCGATGCCAAGGCGACCGGGTGGATGCGCTTCAACGTGGCGTTCAGTACGGAGCCGGCGATGTGGGAGTTGCTGGAGAAGGTGTTGGTGAAGCATGTGCGCCGGGGTGGCATGTAGGGGACGAGGCGTTCTTGGCGGGGGGCCCGGCACATTTGCAGTGCCTGTTAGATCGAGCGCCACCCGCGCGGCGCTCTATCTCACCGTCACCGCAAAAATCAAATCATGACGAAAAGCGACGGCCGCGCTGCAGCAGGGTGGGCTGGCACTGGACACAATAATGGCCAATTAGTAGCATCCAGACCATACGGACTTCACGGACACCTCAGGCCATGGATTGCACCACCGGCGTCATTCAGCGCCCGATACACCAACCCATCCGCCCTTCGATTACCTGGGAAGAAGCCTGGAAAGGCCCCGACGAAGGCTTGATCCGCTGTTGGGAAATTGGCCGTGAGCGGGCTGTGAATCAGCCAGAGCTTGCCCGGCGCTGTGTCGATGGCGCACTGCCGGTGCTTGGCTGGAAAGGTGGGCATGATCGGGCGTTGAAAAAGCCCGTCAAATACGGCTCTTTCAAATACCTGGCGCAATGGCAGGGCCTTCGCGGCGAAGATCTGTTCATCGATACACGAACAGAGCTCACCCTGACCTGTAATCACACTGGCATGCACACCACCTTCACAGCGGACCAGGAAAAATACGCCAACGCCGTGGTCCTGATGGAATAGAAACGAGGAACAGGGAATGGTCGATCTTCACCAGGAGTTTCAGAACAGCCGCTTTTTTCACGAAGCGCGCATCGCACAGCGCTCGGTTGACGGGTTGATTGGAATCGCTGCTGGCCTGACTGCGGACAATCAGGTCAATCAACAAGAAGCCGAGTTCCTGAAAACGTGGATGGAACAGCAACTTGTTCATCTTGAGGACCCGGTCATCAATCTGTTGTACCGGCGCCTGAGCGACATGCTCCAGGACAACGTGCTGGATGCCGATGAGTCGGCAGAATTACTGGAGCTTCTACGCCAGTTCACCGGCAAGCCGCAGTGCAGGGAAACCCCGTTTACCTCGCCCACCACACTGCCCCTTGATAACCCCGAACCCACGCTGGAATGGACAGGCCGTACTTTCCTGTTCACCGGCACTATGGCTTACGGACCTCGCAAAGCCTGCGAAACATTGGTCATCGAACGTGGGGGAGCCATTGGCGCGGGTGTCAGCAAGAAGATCCACTATCTCGTCATCGGCAGTATTGGCAACGAGCAGTGGCTGCATAGCAGTTATGGCACGAAGATCAAGAAAGCGGTGGAGATCAGGGAAGCGGGTGCAAACATCGCAATAATAAGCGAAGCGCACTGGCAGCGCGCCGCGTTTGGATGATGACTCTGCCGCTGTAAACAGGTTGCCGTTGGTCAAGGCGAAAAATGAAATAGCGTTGACCGAACGGTGCAAGGCGCGCGAAAACTTGGATCCGATCCTGTGAAAAGGTATGCTGGCGATAGCTAAATGCCACCATTCAGGCCACGTTGCAAGCCTGCTTTCAAGGACGAACCTCTTGCCCAGCCACCCTACCCGCCACACCATCGCCCGCCAGTGGCAACTGCTCAAGCTGCTACCCGGCCGCCACCCGGGACTGAGCTCCACCCAGTTGCAGGCTGCCCTGAAAACCGTGGGCTATAGCACCAGCAAACGCACCGTCGAGCGCGACCTGGTCGAGCTCGCGGCGCTGTTCCCGCTGCGCTGCAACAGCAAAGGCATGCCGTACGGCTGGTACTGGCAACCCGGCCTGAGCCTGGGCGAAGCACAGCAATTGCAACCTGACGTGCTGGCATCGCCGGCACCGATCCAACTGCATGCCTGGGTCGACGACGGGCTGGCCCGGCGCCTGCAAGCGCAGCCACTGGCCTCGGACATGCAATTGACCGCGCACGCGGACGGCGGCGCGACACTGGTGGCCACGGTCGACGACAACCGTGCGCTGATGGGCTGGCTGTTGTCGCAGGCTGGCTCGATCCGCGTCCAGGCACCGCAGCCCCTGCGCCTGGCCCTGCTCGAGCAGTTGCGACAAAGCCTGGCACTGCACGATGGCGGTGGTTGAGCAGCGGGCAACCGGCATCAGCCCACTGCCAGCGCCTAGAGAGGCTGCGCCTGGCGCAGGTTTCGACGCGCCAGGCAGGCATACGCCAAGCCCAGCACACTGAAGGCCAGCACGCCCAGCAGCACCATCAGCTCGCGGCTGTAGCGCGCCACCCAGGCCGGAAAGCCGACGACTTCGCGGTAGACCTGCACGTCAGCCTCGCCGTCGGCGTGACTGATGCTGATCCCGCCCTGGCGGATTTGCGTGTAGTCCGCATCGAAATACACCCATACCTTGCACGCGCCACCGGGCTCTATGCCCGGGATTTCCACCTGGGCAGTAGCGGCCTCGACGATGGTGTCGTTGCCAGCTGCGTCGCGCACCTGCACCAGGCCCTTCGCCGGCAGGCGGATTTTCACCTGGCGCACCGGCGCGTCCCCGCGATTGCGCAGTTCGATGAGCAAGCCGGTACGGTGGTCGACCAACCCGGCCTCGAATGGTTTGGCGAACAACTGGGTATAGGGTGCCTGGGCCATTTCGACCAGCCGCTCGACCTGGTCGTGGCTCAGCGCGCCTTGGCTGATGGTGTTGATACGCCCCTGCAACTGCTCGTACTTGAGCTGCTCGCTGGCCTTGCTGATACGCTCGCTGAACTGGCTGGGATAGGTGAGGTAGGCGTAGGTCAGCGCAGCCTCCAGGCGCGGGCTGCCTCTGAGCAACCCATAAGCGGCCAACAGGACCATCAGGCCGACCAGCACGGCTACGAGGAGTTTCCCCACCTTGTCCCAGCTCAATGCGTACTTCCTTCTGTGTGATAGCGACGCTGCAAACCGGCCAAGGGTGCCAAGTTCGCGCCCCCCAGGCAAGCCTGAGCCGGTCGCTTGCGCCTGCCGCTTGACCAGGCCACGGCAGTGGCGGACCATCAACCTCCCCCCACACAAGGACGAACAGCATGTTGCGGATACTGGGCAGAGCCTCTTCGATCAATGTACGAAAAGTGCTGTGGGCTTGCGCCGAGTTCGAGGTCGCGTACGAGCGCGAAGACTGGGGCGCCGGCTTCCAGCCCACGGACAGCGCCGAGTTCCTCGCGCTGAACCCCAACGCCATGGTCCCGGTGATCCAGGATGGCGACTTCACCCTATGGGAATCCAACAGCATCATCCGCTACCTGGCCACGCGTTACGGGGCCACTGCGTTCTACCCCAGCGAGGCGCAGGCCCGAGCCAGGGTCGACCAGTGGATCGACTGGCAGGCCTCGGACCTCAACCGGTCCTGGAGCTACGCGTTCATGTCGCTGGTCAGGCACTCGCCGGCCCACCAGGACCCGCAGGCCCTCGCTGCCGGTTGCGCGGACTGGGCGCGCTACATGCGCATCCTCGAGGGCCAGCTGGCAAGCACCGGTGCCTATGTGGCCGGCAGCCAGTTCACCCTGGCCGACATCCCCATCGGCCTGTCGGTGAACCGCTGGTTCGAAACGCCACTGGAGCACCCGCACCTGCCGGCCGTGCGCGATTACTACGAGCGCCTGAGCGAGCGCCCGGCCTATCACCTGCATGGCCGCAACGGTACGCCGTGACAAACACCGATTGATAGCCGCGAAGGGCCGCAACGCGGCCCCGACGCCTCACGCAGCTGCCTGCCCCGCCAGCGCCTGCACCCGCCCACGCCAGGCAAACATCAGCACCATCAACAACCCGAGCGCTGCCGTCGCGGCCCCCGCCAGGGCAATCGCCGGATAACCCAGCCCGGCATTGATGACCGCCCCGCCCAGCGCCGCGCCGATCGCGTTGCCCAGGTTGAACGCCCCGATATTCACCGCCGAAGCCAGGTTGGGCGCATCCTTGGCCGCTTCCATCACGCGCATCTGCAGCGGTGGCACCAGGGCGAAGCTGGCAGCGCCCCAGACCAGGATCGCCAATGCCGTCGGCAGCGACCAGCCCAGCACCAGCGGAAACACCAGCAGTACCGCGATCAGGGTGGCCAGTGACACGATCAAGGTACGGTCGACCGAACGGTCCGCCGCCTTGCCGCCCCACACGTTGCCCAAGGTCAGGCCGACGCCGAACAGCACCAGCATGGCGGTCACGAACGTGGTGGATGCGGCCGCCTCGCGCTGCAGGATCGGCGCGATGTAGGTGAACACCGTGAACATCGCACTGGAACCCACCACGGTCAGCAGCAACGCCGCCAGCACCGGCCCGCGCCCGAGTACGCGAAGCTCGGCCATGGCCCCGTCACCCTTGGGCGACGGCACGTTGGGCAGCGCGTACCAGAGGCTGCTCATGGCAACCAGGCCGAGCCCGGCGATGCCCCAGAATGCCGTACGCCAGCCGAGCAGTTCACCGAACCAGGTCGCCAGCGGCACGCCACCGATGGTGGCCAGGGTCAGGCCCATGAACATCGCCGCCACCGCCCCGGCGCGCTTGTCGGGCGGCACCACGCTGGCCGCGACGATCGAGCCGATGCCGAAGAAGGCGCCGTGGTTGAGCGAGGTAACCACGCGCGCGACCAGCAGGCTGGCGTAGTCGTCGGCCAGGGCTGACAGCAGGTTGCCGAGGGTGAAGATCGCCATCAGCCCGATCAGCAGGTAACGCCGCGGGACTTTCACCGTGGCCAGGGTCATCAGCGGTGCGCCGATCAGCACCCCGATGGCATAGGCACTGACCAGCAACCCCGCCGCCGGGATCGAGACGCCAAGGTCGGTGGCGATACTGGGCAACATGCCCATGGGGGCGAACTCGGTGACGCCAATGCCGAAGGCACCGATGGCGAGCGCGACAAGAGGTGGATTGATACGCATGGCAAACTCCTTATCTGTGCCGCAAATGCTACGATCCAGCATCAGACTGCACTAGACTGCATTTTTGCGAACCACCTTTGCTGACGAGGCACAAATGGATTTCAGCGGACGATCCGGAGAGATGGAAATATTCGCCAAGGTGGCGCAAGCGGGCAGCCTGTCCGCCGCAGCGCGGGCGCTGGGCCTGACGCCTTCGGCGGTCAGCCGCATCCTGGCCCGTACCGAACAGCGCCTGGGCACCCGCCTGCTGCTGCGCACCACCCGGGCGATCACCCTTACCCCTGAAGGCGAGGCGTACCTGCGCGGCGCACGGCGGGTGCTGGCCGACCTCGACGAAGTGGAACAAGCCATTACCGACCAGGGCGTGCCACGCGGGCGTTTGCGGGTCAGCGCAGCGCTGGGCCATGGTCGGCTGACCGTGGTGCCGCTGCTGGCGGCGTTCAGCGCGCGCTACCCACAGGTGCTGGTCGACCTTACCCTCAGCGACGAAATAGCCGACATTCCCGGCGGCCAGGCCGATGTGGCGCTACGCTTCGGCCCGCTGCCGGACAGCTCGTTGAGCGCCCGCGTCATTGGCGAAACCGGCCAGGTCATCGTCGCCTCTCCCGACTACCTGCAGCGCTGTGGCACGCCCCTGGTGCCGGAGGACCTGGCCCGGCACAACTGCCTGCGCTTCAACTTCCGCCGTGCCGCGCCGGACTGGCCGTTCCGCCGCGACGGGCAGGTCTTTGCGCTGAAAGTCAGCGGCAACATCGAATGCAGCAGTGGCGAAGCCTTGGCGCAACTGGCCACGCTCGGCGCCGGGGTTGCCCGCATCGGTACCTTCACCGTCGCCGATGACCTCGCCAGCGGGCGCCTGGTACCGTTGCTGGAGGCCTACAACCCGGGGGATCGCGAGCCGATCCATGCGGTGTTCGTCGGCGGCCCGGCGATGCCGGCGCGGGTGCGGGTGTTCGTCGATTTTCTCGTCGAGCAGCTCCAGGGGGCTGGGCCTGCCGACATGACCCGGCCTGGAGAAAACCACATCGCGCACCCCCTGTAGCCGGTTGTTGGGTTATCTTCGGCCGATCACCTACCGCCAGGGCCAGACCACCATGCGCATTGTCATCCCCGACGACTACCAGGACGTGATTCGCACGCTCGATTGCTTCAGCACGCTGAGCGGGCATGATGTGCGCATCCTGCATGAAGGCGAACCGGCCACACTGGAGCAACGCGCGGCCCGTCTCGCCGACGCCGAAGCGCTGGTGCTCACCCGCGAACGCACGCGCATCGACGCTGCCTTGCTCGAGCGCCTGCCGCGGCTCAGGCTGATCAGCCAGACCGGCAAGGTGTCCAGCCACCTCGACCTGGCCGCCTGCACCGCGCGCGGCATCGCCGTAACCGAGGGGCGCGGCTCGCCGGTGGCGCCAGCCGAACTGGCCTGGGCGCTGATCCTGAATGCCCGCCGGCAGCTGATACCGGCCATCGATGCCTTTCGCCAGGGCCACTGGCAGGTCAACCTTGGCCAGGCACTGGCCGGCCAGCTGCTGGGCATCTGGGGCTACGGCAAGATCGGCCAGCGCCTGGCGCGTTATGCCCAGGCCTTCGACATGCCAGTCGTGGTATGGGGCAGCGACAGCAGCCGCGCCGCAGCCCAAGCCGATGGCCACCGCGCCGCAGCTTCGCGCGAAGCGTTTTTTGCCGAGGCGGATATCCTCAGCCTGAACCTGCGCCTGTCTGAACAGACGCGCCACCGCGTCACCTTCGACGACCTGGCCCTGATGAAACCCGACGCGCTGCTGGTGAATGTCAGCCGTGCCGAGCTGATTGCCCCCGGTGCATTGCTGCAGGCACTGGATGCGGGGCGCCCGGGGCAGGCGGCAATCGACGTGTACGAGCACGAGCCGGTGCTGGACCCTGCCCACCCGCTGCTGCGCCACCCACGCGTGCTGTGCACGCCGCATCTGGGCTATGTGGAGAAGAGCGGGTATGAGCTGTACTTTGGCGACGCCTTCGACAATGTACTGGCGTTTTTCGCGGGCACGCCGAAGCACGTAGCCAACCCGGAGGTGTTGAGCCAGCGGCGCTGACTCGGCACTGCACGGGGTACACTTGCCTTCAGCACAGGCCCAGGAGTTGCCACATGCCCTACCCCATCGAACAGAAGCTGGTCATCGGCGTAGCTTCGAGTGCGCTGTTCGACCTCACCGTCTCGGACGCCATCTACCAGACCGAGGGCGTCGAAGCCTACCGCCAGCACCAGCAGCAGAACCTGGACGAACCGTTCCCCAAGGGCGTGGCATTCCCGTTCATTCGGCGCTTCCTGAGCATCAACCAGGCTTTTCCCGAGCAGTTGCCGGTGGAAGTGGTGTTGCTGTCGCGCAACTCGCCGGAAACCGGCCTGCGGGTGTTTCGCTCGATCGACCATTACCAGCTGGATATCACCCGCGCGGCGTTCATGTCCGGTCGCTCGCCTTACGAGTACATCCCGGCGTTCAATGCCTCGCTGTTTCTCAGCGCCAACGAGGAAGACGTGCAGAAGGCCATCGACGCCAACTACCCGGCCGGGCGGGTGCTGCCGACGCGTATCTACGATGACGAGATCGACACCGAGTTGCGGGTGGCCTTCGACTTCGACGGCGTGATCGCCGACGACGAAGCGGAGAGCGTGTACAAGCGCGACAACAGCCTGGACGAATTCCAGCAGCATGAGCGCATGCACATGGCCACCCCGCACACGCCCGGGCCATTGGCTGACCTGTACCGCAAGCTGTCGCTGATCCGCATGCTGGAAGACCAGAAGCTTGTCGAAGACCCGACGTACAGACGGATCCTGCGGATCGCGATCGTCACTGCACGCAACGCACCAGCGCATGAGCGGGTAGTGACGACACTGAAGAACTGGGGCGTGTCGCCAGATGAATGCTTCTTCCTCGGCGGGATGGAGAAACCCAGGGTATTGTCGATCCTCAAGCCGCATGTGTTCTTCGATGACCAACGTAGCCACCTGCAGTCGTCGGCGGGCAACTTGCCGATGGTGCATGTGCCGTTCGGTGTAGCCAACAAGGTACTGGCGCCGGTCTCACCGCTGGAAGGTGTCGCATGAACCTCATTCCCGGGCTGCCGGGCCAGGCCAATGCACTGGTCTGCGGCGCCAGCGCGGGCATAGGCCTGGCACTGTGCGCGGCCTTGCTGGCGCGCGACGATGTGCGCCAGGTCTGGGCCGTGTCGCGCCAGGCCAGCCGCAACGATGCGTTGCTGGCCCTGGCCAGGCAGCACGCGGGGCGAGTGTCGCTGGTGGATTGCGACGCCCGTGACGAGCAGGCACTCGCAGCCCTGGCACGCCAGGTGGGCCACGCCTGCGAGCACCTGCACCTGGTGGTCAGTACGCTGGGTATTCTCCATCAGGAAGGCAGCAAGGCGGAAAAGTCACTGGCGCAACTGGACCTGGCCGGCCTGCAGGCCAGCTTCGCCACCAATGCGTTCGCGCCGGTGCTGTTGCTCAAGCACCTGCTGCCGCTGCTGCGCCGGCAACCGGCCACCTTCGCGGCACTTTCGGCCCGGGTCGGCTCGATCAGCGACAACCGCCTGGGCGGCTGGTACAGCTACCGTGCCAGCAAGGCGGCACTGAACCAGTTGCTGCACACGGCCAGCATCGAGCTGAAACGGCTGAACCCGGCCGCTACCGTACTGGCCCTGCACCCGGGCACCACCGATACGCGCCTGTCGCGGCCGTTTCAAGGCAACGTGCCGGAGGGCAAACTGTTTACCCCGGCGTTTGCCGCTCAATGCCTGATCGAGCTGGTGGGGCGGCTTGGGCCAGCCGAGAGTGGCAGCTTCTGGGGCTGGGATGGCCAGCGCATCGCGTGGTGAGCGAGGTCAGCCGCTGGCGCCAGTGAACCTTTGTGGCACGCGCGGCTCAGTTGTGCAAAGCGCGTTTGCCGCACCGACAAAGGATTGCCATGGAACATGCCCCTTCCACCGCCCTGCCCCGGGTGCGCGTCGAGCGTGAGCTGAGCCTGCGCGCGGTGCTCACCGGCATCGCGCTGGGCATCCTGCTCACGCCCTCGAATGTGTACGCGGGCCTGCGGATCGGCTGGTCATTCAACATGTCGATCATCGCCTTGCTGGTCGGCTTCGCCGTATGGCAGAGCCTGCCAGGGCGCGGCAAGGGCCGGCCGGCGTGGACGCTGCACGAAAGCAACATCAACCAGACCGTGGCCTCGGCCGCTGCGTCCATCGTTTCCGGCGGGCTGGTGGCGCCGATCCCTGCCTATACCCTGCTCACCGGTCACCAGTTGGAGCCGCTGCCGATGATGGCCTGGGTGTTCTCGGTAAGTTTCCTGGGCATCTGGATCGCCTGGTACCTGCGCCCCACCTTGCTCGCTGACCATGGCCTGAAATTCCCTGAGGGCATGGCGACGTTGGAGACCCTGCAACAGATCTACCAGCAAGGCCACGAAGCCATGCTGCGGATCAAGGTACTGTGCAGTGCCGCGCTGCTGTCGGGGCTGGTGAAGTGGATCGACGGCTTCGTCTGGGCGATACCGCGCTGGGCCCCCACGCCAGTGCTCGAGCGCCTGACCTTTACCCTCGACCCGTCGCTGATGCTGGTCGGTTTCGGCGGCATCATCGGCCTCCGCGTGGGCCTGACGCTGCTGCTCGGCGCCGCCCTGGCCTGGGGCGGGCTGGCGCCGTGGCTCATCGAACATGCGCTGGTGCTGCTGGCGCCGAATGCCAGCGGCCCGCAGTTCGCAGCGCTGGTGGAATGGCTGCTGTGGCCGGGGGTCAGCCTGATGGTCTGCGCGACCCTGACTTCACTGTCGGTTCGCCTGTTGCAAATGCCCCGGCAAAGGCCCGCCGACGGGCTGACGCGGGCATCGCGCACGCAAACGGGGTTTGCCCTGACGCCGGCTGCGGGGCTACTGCTGTCGATTGCCCTGGTGGTAGCGCTACAGGTGTTGCTGTTCGACATCGACGGGTGGATGGCGCTGTTGAGCATTCCCCTGGCGGTGTGCCTTGCCGTGGTCGCCGCGCGCGTGGTCGGTGCCACCGGCATTGCGCCGATCGGCGCCATTGGCAAGCTGTCGCAGCTCGGCTTCGGCCTGGTCGCCCCGGGCCAGGTGGCGATCAACCTGATGAGCGCCAACACGGCCGGCGGCGCGGCCGGGCAATCCACTGACCTGATGAACGACTTCAAGGTTGGCCAGGCGATCGGCGCAACACCGCATCGGCAACTGATTGCGCAGTGCCTTGGCATCGTCATCGGCAGCGTGGTGGCCGTGCTGGTGTATCGAATGCTGATTCCCGATCCGCAGGCACAACTGCTTACCGCGCAATGGCCTGCACCCGCCGTGGCGACCTGGAAGGCCGTGGCCCAGACCTTGACGCAGGGGCTGGGGGCACTGTCGCCGACGCTGCATTGGGCAATCGTGGCCGGTAGCGCGGCAGGCGTGCTGCTGGGCGCCCTCGACAGCCTGCTGCCGCAACGGGCGGCGCGCTGGCTGCCGAGTACCGCCGCACTGGGGCTGGCGTTCATTCTGCCGGCGTCGATCAGCATGATGATGGGGCTCGGCGCGGTGCTCACCTGGCTGGTCAGTTGCCGTTGGCCGAGCGTGACAGAGCGGTTTGCGATCACCGCCGCAGCGGGGCTGATTGCCGGGGAAAGCATTACCGGGGTGGGCGCATCGTTCTGGGAACTGGTACGGGCGCTGTAACGGTTGGCATGCTGCTGCCCCGCTGCGCACCCCTGTGCCCTTCTGGCGTTGCGCTTCAACCCTGCATGCAAATGCCGGTTGGCGCGCTTGCTGAAACGTTTCTGTAGGTCTATAAAATGGGCACAATTCCAAGACAGGCATGCTGCTCATGTTGCTCCTCAAACGCTTCGTTGCGCTCAGCGCCCTGTGCGCGACCTCCCACGCCATGGCCTGGGATTACGTCCTGCTCGACACCGACAAGGCCGCCCAGAACTGGCGGATCACCAGTCAGCAACTGGGCGTGAACACCGGCAAGCCCTTCAGCGTGACCTTGCGCACCTTGCACGGGGGACGGCAGGAAGGTGTCAGCATCGTCGACATCGATAACGGCACGCTGAAACTGTCGGTCGTGCCGACACGCGGGATGAACATTCCGCAGGCCTCGGTCGGCACGCTGCGGCTGGGCTGGGATTCGCCGGTCAAGGAGGTGGTCAACCCGTCCTTCATCGAACTCAACGGGCGCAATGGCCTGGGCTGGCTGGAAGGCTTCAACGAGTTGGTCACCCGCTGCGGTTACGAATGGGTCGGCCACCCCGGCATCGACAATGGCGAGCTGCTGACCCTGCATGGCCGCGCCGCCAACATTCCTGCAAGCAGAGTCACCCTGCACATCGACGAGAAACCACCGTACGCCATCAGCTTGCGTGGCGAACTGAAAGAACAGGCATTCAAGAAGGTCGACTTCGCCGTCGCCACCGAACTGGTCACCGAACCCGGCAGCGTGGCGTTCACCGTCAACGACACGCTGACCAACAATGGCGACTATGCGAAGGAATACCAGGCGCTGTACCACAGCAACTTCAGCACGCCGTTCCTCGAGCAAGGCGCCCGCTTCGCCGCCCCGGTGAAACAGGTGTCGCCGTTCAACGACAAGGCCAAGGGCGACCTGCCCGACTGGCAGACCTACCGTGCGCCGACCCGGGACTATGACGAAACGGTCTACAACGTGGTGCCGTACGCCGATGCCAAGGGCGATACCTTGACCGTGTTGCATAACAAGGCGGGCAACCTGGGCGTCTCGGTCGGTTTCAATACCGCGACACTGCCGGTGTTCTCGCTGTGGAAGAACACCGACACCCAAGGCCAGGGCTATGTCACGGGGCTGGAGCCGGGGACGAGTTTTTCCTACAACCGCCGTTACCAGCGGCCACTGAACCTGGTGCCGACCATCGGCCCCAAGGAACACCGGCAGTTCCATATCCGCTACAGCTTGCTGGCGGACAAGGCAGCGGTGGACAAGGCCTTGCAGCAGGTGGACGAGATCCAGGGTGGGCGCGAAACCGAGGTGCGGCAGACGCCATTGGTTGATTTGAGCAAGGGCTGACGTCGGTTGAGGCCAGCCAGCCGATGGCTGGCCTCAGCCCACCTGTGCGCAGGTGAGTTGCCATCAGGCGGAGGGATTCGCAAGGCTCGGGCAAGCGCTCAGTAATGAGCGAATGCCAGTAACGCCCCCGTTAGCACTGCCATCCAGATCAGTACGATGAACACCGCTGCGGTAACGCTGACCGGTCGCTTCACCTGGCTCTGTTCCCACGCCAGGGCTTTGTCCTGGCACTGCGCGAGCACGGCCGGCGGCATCAGGCGAATTGCCAACAGGATGCCAAGGGGCAAGATGATCACATCGTCCAGATAGCCCAGCACGGGTATGAAGTCGGGAATGAGATCGATCGGGCTCAGCGCGTAGGCCACCACGAACACCGCTATCCATTTGGGCAGCCACGGCGTATCGGGGTGCTGGTAACAGAACCAGAGCACCATGGTCTGCCGCTTGAGCGACTTGGCCCATTGGCGTGCACGGTCCAGCAAAGCTTTCATGTAGCCAAAGTCCTCGCAATTGGTTTGATAGATGCCTTTCGCAGCCAACCGCCTGGCAAACGCTGCTCGGCAATGGCCAAATCCAGCGCATTATCCATGCTTCTGGGGGATAAACGCGTGGCATTTGTTCGGTGCCGGCCTCAGCCCCAGCTGCTCAGGCGTCCTGAACCGGCCTGGCCCATTGCCCAAGGAATTCGTCAACTCTGCGCTCGATATCACTCTCAACCGTCCGCAGCCGCAAAATGGGAATGCCACTTGCAGCCAGGATTTCGTTTTTCATGGCGTCCCGCGCCGCCTGCACGGGGTGGTCGTGGTAGCCGCCATCGACTTCGATCACCCCTACCGGTGTCTTGCCTACTTTGTAATAGATCACGAAATCGCAACTGGCGCGCCTCATGAACGCCCGCTGGGCTGCCGTCCAGGCGGGATTACTCGGCGATGCGAGCTTATCCAGGCGGATCTGCGTGTGGTACTTCAGCGCCTGGCACGCCGGGGCCGACAGCGCTTCGCGCAGCAACTGTGCCACGATCTGCTCGGACTTGTAGCGTGAATCCTCCGGCCGCAGACGAGCATTCAGGCGTGCCAGGGACTGGTCATACTCGCGGTACAACAAGTCGAATGCCGACACCACCGGCGCACGGACGATCTGCTCATCCTGCGCGTAATAGCTGATGTAGCGGATCAAGGCGGCGAGGTGGCCATTATTGCTGGTGAATACCTCATCACCGGTCACCAGGGTGAAGCGATGCTTGGCCCGCGACACTGCCACGTTGATCATGCAAGGGTCGTCGACGAAGTCCAGGCGTCCTTGCGCCTGGTTGTAGCGCTTCTTGTCCAGCACGGTCGAGAAGACGATTTCGTCGCACTCGCGGCCCTGGAACTTGTGCACAGTGTCATTGACGAAGTCCGGCGGCAGGTGCTTGTCGGAAAGACTGACCTGGGCCCGGAACGGGGCGATACAACCGCGGCCTCCAGCGTCCACGACGACAGGCGGCCCTTCGTCCTCGAGCACCTTCAGCAACGACTCCAGCTCGCGAAGGTTGGTGTTCTTGCGTGCGTGGTTGCCCTTGGCGGTGACCACCAGGCGCAGGGGCTGTTCGCCGTTATCCACGGTCATGGGCACCAGCGCATTGTCATAGAACTGCTGGTTGCAGAACTGGATGATCCTCGGGTGGCATCGGTAATGCTCCTTCAGCAACGTCCTTGGCAGTGCCTCCCGGAACACGGCAATGCACGAATCCAGCAGGCTGTAGCGCTCGCAATCGTAGGCCTCGGCCGGCGCCTGAAGCCCCAGTTTCACCGGGATGTAGGGCAACTGGCGGTTATCACCGACAACGATCAGGTTGTTGGCGCAGCCTAGTGGCAGGATGCCCGGCACGATATCCTGCAAAGACGCTTCGTCGATGATCACGTAGTCGAGGATCGCCCCCGCCGCGATCGAATTGACGATGGAATGCGTGCCGCTGCCTAGAATAGGGAAACGCTGCACGAAGGCATCGAAATCGCTGCGGTAGGTTTTGCCATCGAAGCTGCCTCGCGGCGCTACCCGGCTTTGCAGATGCTGCTTCAGATGCTGCATCGATGCTGTTGTCAGCGCTTCCAGCAGCGCCGTGAAGTTGGCCCGCGCCAACGACTCACAGCACGCCCGCAGCTCAGCTTCCTTGGCCTGTTGCGACTTGTCGTAGTAATGCATCTGCAGGGCATGGAACGCGGCCATGCGCGCCTCGCCCGCGGCGAACGGTGTGGTGCGAAAGATTTTGAATTTGAACAGCAGCTCGATGCGGTCCTTGAGCTGCACGCGCTGCTCGCCAAGGTGCGCCAGGTAGGCCATGAGGTCGGCCGTCTTGCGCGGGGTCAGCCCGTATTTGTCCAACGAGCCTGTGGCCTGCACACCGTTTTCTGCCTGCCACTGCTGCAGGTAGCGCCGCTCGATGACCAGCTCGTCCAGTTCGATTTGCAGTTGTGCCGCCCGGTTGTGGTCTTGCAGGTGCTGCTTCAAGCGGGCCAGCAAAGCCTGTATTTCTTCCAAGGACGGTGCCGGCTCGGGCGCGCTGGCGGGCCACGCCGGCAGGTTGGCGAAAAAGGCCTCGCGGTTTTCCTTTTTACCAAGCTTGGCAACCAGGGAGCCCAGGCCGCACTTTTCCAACTTCTCGTAGACGTTCGCCACAGCCGCATTGTTGTTGGACAGCACCGCCACCGTCTGCCCGCGCAACAGGATATTGGCGAGGATGTTGAGGATAGTCTGGGTCTTGCCGGTGCCCGGTGGGCCTTCGATCACGCTGATCTGCGCGCTGAACGCCCGCTCGACGGCCTGGTATTGGCTTTCGTTCAGCCCGAACGGATAAATGAGCCCCTGACCTGGCGCCAGCGTGCCGTTCCGCCCGGTGCAATAGGCCTGCAAGGCCGTGCTGGCGCTGGCAGGCAGTTTCCCCAGTTGAGCCACGACATTACTGGCTATCTTACGATCGGACTCTGACTGCGCTTGAGCCTGGCGAGCATTGGCAACAGCCTTGAAATAAGCGAAGACCGGCGTATCGCTGATCGCGGTAGGCGCGCTGAAGACAATGCCTTCCATCTTGTGAATATAGGGCTTGTCGGTACCCGGGTAATGCACCACGGCGTATCGCTCGCCGTAGATCACCGCTTTTTCGATGGGCTTGACGATCGTGCTGCCGGGTCTGATCAGCAGCACATTGCTCAGTTCGCGAGAGGGTGACACCCTGCAGTTACTGAGTGGGCGAATGTATTTTTTTCCAGAGGGAAAATGACAGGTCAGTGCCAGGGCTTCGAACTTATCGCTCCAACGAATAGACCAGTCGCTTATGTTTGCGGTCTTGTCCTCACCATCCACCTGAATCGAAACCATATTCCCTTGGTCCTGTGCCCATGACACCCGGATATCCGTACCGGATGTTTCCCTCACTGTGAAACGCCATAGTGCCACTATTGTGCGCAGGGTCGATAGCTGGTTGCGCCTGTCGCTGTATCAAGATGCCACTGCTTTCGTTATCACTGCACACGCCGTGCTTGCCGACGATGACCGCCGAACACCTGCTGCTGCCACCTCTGCGGGGTCATGCCTTCAGTCCTGAAAAAGGTCCGGCAGAAGTGGGATTGATCGTAGAAACCGCACGTCAATGCGATATCCACAAGCAGCATGGTGGATGTTTCCAGCAGCGTTTTGCTCTTCAGCACCCGCTGCTCGCGCAACCACTGCTGCGGGGGCATACGGGTACTCTGCTTGAACATGCGCGAGAAGTGGCTGCGTGACAATGCGCACGCTTCGGCGACTTCGGCAACCGAAATGCCGCTGTCCAGCTTTTCCAGCATGAGTTGTTTGGCGGCTTCTATCTGCCAGGCACCGAGCGGCGCCGTTGCAGCCGGCACTGACGCCGGCACGGTGAATGGTTCCATGTTTTCACCCGTTCACACATCCAGGTAACCGGGTGCGCGCCTGCCCGCGGTGACAAGCCAGGCACCGGGCTTCCCAGGGGAAGACCAGGCCCAGGTGGCTCGGCCTGCTGCGCACCCTTGCAGCAATCACCAGCCCCGTTCAAGGGGCTACGGGTGACGTTCAGACAGCTGCCGCCACCGGTGCCAGGGTCGGGCCATGCTGAACACGCTCAGGCGCCTTGTGCACCATGGTGTAGGCGTAGTCGACGCCCATGCCGTAGGCGCCGGAATGTTCTTTCACCAGCGCCATCACGGCGTCGTAGGTGGCCCGGTTCTTCCAGTCGCGCTGCCATTCCAGCAGCACCTGTTGCCAGGTCACCGGCACCACGCCGGCCTGGATCATGCGCTGCATGGCGTAGTCGTGGGCTTCCTTGCTGGTGCCGCCGGAGGCGTCCGCCACCATGTAGATCTCATAACCGGCATCGTGCATCGCCGACAGGGCGAAGGTGGTGTTGCACACTTCGGTCCACAGGCCGGAAACGATCACCTTGTTGCGGCCGTTGTGCTTGAGCGCGTCACGCACCTTCTGGTCATCCCAGGAGTTCATCGAGGTGCGTTCCAGCAGCGGAGCGTCCGGGAACACCGCGAGCAGTTCCGGGTAGGTGTGCCCCGAGAAACTTTCGGTCTCGACCGTGGTGAGGATGGTGGGCACGTCGAAAATCTTCGCCGCCTTGGCCAGGGCCACGGTGTTGTTCTTCAGCGTCTGGCGGTCGATGCTCTGCACGCCGAAGGCCATCTGCGGCTGCTGGTCGATGAAGATCAGCTGGCTGTTGAAGGGGGTCAGAACTTCGGTTTTAGGGCTGCGCATGGTTGTTTCCTCTCCGCTGGATGATGGTCAGTCGCACCGTTCGTGGTGCATGCCTCGGCGTCGTCGCCGCTTGAGGTGGAACACAAGATAGCGAAACCCGGCAAGCATCGGTGGCGCACTTTTGCGCTTGTGGAAGCTCTTTTTTGCGCCATCAGGCGTAGCGATGCGCTGCTAGCATTCGCCTGTCCATGCGGGTCAATCCGGCCCGCTCATCTGCAGGGGAACGCATATGGCAGCTTCACAACCACTCAACAAAGACACCGCTTACTGGGGCGTTCCCTGGGAGGACGCCTATGGCTATCCGCAGGCACGCCGGGTCGGTAACGAGATCCATGTGTCGGGCCAGTTCAACCATGACGAGGACGGCAACCTGGTCGCCCCGGCACCGCTGGATGCCGACGGCAAGCCCAGTGACTTTTCATCCATGGGCGAGCAGATGCGGGTTGCCTACGCCAACATTGCCAAGCTGCTCGCGCTGTATGGCGCAACCTTGCAGGATGTGGTCGAGGAGACGCTCTACGTGCTGGACATGGACGCGGCCTTCGCCGTCGTCGGCAAGGTGCGCAAGGCGGCCTACGGCACCGAGCGGCCCCAGTGCGCGAGCAATATCATTGGCGTTTCCAGGCTGGCCCAGCGCCCGCAGCTGATCGAGATCGCCTGCAAGGCCGTGATTGGCGCTGGTGCATCGGCGCACTAGCTCGCCCGGTTTGCTGTCAGCTGGCCGGCAGGTGCCCTTCGACCAAGGGCTTCTGCTCGGCCACGGCGGCGGCACAGAAAGTCATGAAGGCTTTGACTCGCCACGACTTGCGAATGTCCTGGTGAGTCAACAGCCACAGTTCATCCTGCAGCTCGGGCAGCACCGGGCCGGCACGCACCAATCCCGGGGTAATGTCGCCCAGCATGCACGGGAGAAAACCAAACCCGAGCCCTGCCGCGATGGCCGCGCTCGCAGCGGCGACGGAATCGGTGCGGTACACGATGCGCTCGGGGGCGACCCGGTTCTCGACGTAACTTGTCGCCCGCAAACCGCACAGCGCGCCAGCATACGACACCCATGGCTGCTCGCCTTCGAAAAGGGCTGCAGTACCTGCCTGACCAGCACAGTACGGCGCCCAGGCGATATTGGCCAGTTTGCGACCGACCAGGCTGTCGGCAGGTTTGCGCGTCGCCCGGATGGCGATATCCGACTCGTCCCGGGCCAGGCTCAAAGTCTGGTTGCCGACCAGTACTTCCAGGGTGATGCCCTCGTTCAGCGCCTTGAACTCGGCGATGATCGGGGTGAGGAAATACAGCAGCAGCGAGTCGCTGGTGGTGATCCGCAGCTTGCCGAGGGGGCCCTGGCCGGCACGTGAAACACGCCGCGTGACGCTGACGATGTCCAGCTCCACACGCTCGGCCAGCGCGCGCAACTCGGCACCTTCGGCCGTGAGCAGGTAGCCCGACTTGCGGTGATCGAACAGGGCGATACCCAGCGTGCGCTCGACCTGGGCAATGCGCCGCGAAACGGTGGACACGTTCACCCCGAGCTTCTTGGCCGTGGCGGCACGATTGCCACATTCACTGAGGGTCTTGATGATGCGCAGGTCGTCCCACGACAGCTGGCTGACGGCCTCGCCTGCGTCCCACTTGGCAGGGGTTGCCGAAGCAGGCTGAAGTTTTCCAGTGAGTGATTGCACAGGTTCCGATCCACAGGCGAATGCGCCGATGATACGAGAAGCAACCGGGTTGAACCAAGTCGTCTGCCCTGTCGCGGTACCAGGTCGCTGGACAAGCGGATCACCGTTTTGCCCGTACCACGACCTTGCGCGACCTGGCGAAACGTTTCGGTGACATCTGCCAGGGCGAACTGCCGCGGGTCAACCCGCACTGTCAGCGCCGTGTTCAGCCCCGAGCGACGGCGCTCCGCCCGTACCAAGGCGTTCATCGATTTTCTCCGGAAGCACCTGTAGGCGCCCCAGGCCCTATGCCGAACTTTGCTTCAGCCAGGCCTTCGGGCTAGCGCCGACCTTGCGCCGGAACGTCCGGGCCAGGGCCGACGGGCTTTCATAGCCGACCTCATCGGCAATCAGCGCGATCGGGCGACCCTCGCGCAGGCGCTTCTGGGCCAGGCTGATACGCCAGTTGGCCAGGTAGTCTGCCGGGGTCATGCCCACAGTGTGGCGAAAGTGCGCGGCAAAGCTGGCCCGCGACATGCCCGAACGGTCAGCCATCTGCGCCACCGACCAGTTGTGCTGGGGTTCGCTGTGGATGGCGACCAGTGCGCGCGAAAGCTGGGCGTCGGCCAGCCCGGCCATCATTCCGGAGGCAATGCTGCGGTTGGCGACGAGGTGGCGAAGCAGCTGAATCACCATCAGCTCGAACAGGCGATTGAGCATGACATCGCGGCCACATTCGTCGCCGAAGGCTTCGGTAAACAGCCAGTCGAGGGTACCCGTCAGGCCGGGCAATTCGCTTAGCGGCTTGATGATGAAATCCGGCAAGGCCAAGGTCAGCGGGTTGTTGGCACCGCCCTCGAACTGCAAGGTGGCACAAACCAGCTCCGCCTCATCGGCTTCGGTCGCCACCAGCCGGTGTGCCTGCGGGCGCACCGCCAGGATCAGGCTCGGTTCGTTCAGCTCCACGACCTGCCCGTGCTTGTCCCTGAAAGCGAGGCGGCCGGCACGCAGCAGGTGGGCGTACCCCACCCGCTGTTGCCCATCAAGGTCGCTCGTGCCGCAGAACCCGCCCTGGTGAAACGTGGCGGCATGCAGGTTGAAGTGTTTGAGTAACGTCGACAATCGGTCCATGGCGCGCTCGGGTTTAGACGATCTGTTGCATAATTTCGATGATCTGCAGCCGAAAGGAAAGCCCAGCTCCCTAACATTGACTCCAGGCTTGATCGACAAGCCCGTTAATCAACCCTTGGAGAATGACCATGACTCGTATCGCAGCCCTCTCGCTGGACCAGGCACCTGCTGCCTCGCGCACCGCGCTGGAAGGTATCCAGAAAGGCCTCGGCTTCATCCCCAACGCCTTCAGGACCTTGGCCCACTCCCCTGCTGCATTGAACGGTTACCTGGGCCTTGCCCAAGCCCTGGGCAAAACTTCGCTGAGCGCCGCTGAACGCGAAGTGGTGGCCCTCGCTGCTTCGGACGTGAACGGTTGCGACTACTGCCTGGCCGCGCACGCTTTCTTCGCTGGCAAAGCCGGCTTGAGCGATGAAGCAATCGGCCAGGCCCGCAGCGGCACGCTCAGCGCCGTCGCCGCACTGGCGCGCCAGGTCACCGAAAGCCGCGGTCAGCTGACCGACCAGCAGATTGCAGCAGCCCATGAGTCGGGTATCGACGATGGCAAGATCGTCGAGGTGGTGGCGCAGGTGGCGCTGTTAACCCTCACAAACTACCTGAACAACGTCGCCCTTACCGATATCGACTTCCCGCCGGCAGCACGCTAGCCAAACCACCCCGACGTCGCCGCTCAGCGGCGATGGCGGGGCTGATGCAGCGTTTCAATCAACACCATTACAGAAATATATTTTGCGCACTAAATATTATCGCGCAACATACAACTCAACCAGCAAGCACATGCTGATCCCCTACCCAGCTAACGGAGCATGACCATGAACTTCAGCAAAGCAATCGCCATCGCCACCTTGACCTTCGGCGCCAGCTTCGGTGCTTTCGCCCAGTCCGCCTCGGCGTACCAGTACGGCGATCACCTGGACATCGCCCAGGTCATCGCCGTGGACGCCCCGGCCAACGCCAGCGGGCACGCCAGCACTGCCACCCTGACCTACCGCGACAGCGACGGCAAGGTGCAGAAGGTCAGCTACCTGCGCCCGACCACCTCCGCCAACCAGAACTGATCACCCAGCCCAGTGCCCCAGGAGCTTGACCATGAAACTCTCCCGCCCCCTCGCCGCCGGCCTGCTCGCGCTCGCCGTCAACAGCGCCTTCGCCGCCGGTAGCCCCGGTGTGGAAACCACCACCCAGGCCTTCCTCCAGGCCCTTGAAGCCGGTGGCGGCCAACCGCTGGAAACCCTGGCACCGAAAGACGCGCGTGCCGTGCTCACTGGCGCCCAGGCCAGCGTCAAGGTGGACGTTTCCGGCATCCAGGTCGAGCGCCGCACAATTGCGGTCGACGGCCAGGCCCTGGAGATCCGCGTGGTACGCCCACAGGGAGCGAAAGGCGAGTTGCCGGTGTTCATGTTCTTCCATGGCGGTGGCTGGGTGCTGGGCGACTACCCAACCCATGAACGCCTGATCCACGACCTGGTGCTCGGCTCCGGTGCGGCGGCGGTGTACGTCGACTACACCCCGTCGCCGGAAGCGAAGTTCCCCACTGCCATCAACCAGGCCTACGCCGCCACCCGTTGGGTTGCCGAAAACGGCAAGCAGATTGGCGTCGATGGCAGCCGTCTGGCGGTGGTAGGCAACAGCGTGGGTGGCAACATGGCGGCGGTTGTCGCGCTCAAGGCCAAGGAGGCCGGCACGCCGAAGCTGCGCTTCCAGGCCCTGCTGTGGCCGGTGACCGACGCCAACTTCAACAACGGCTCGTACAACCAGTTCGCCGAGGGCCATTTCCTCACACGCAACATGATGCAGTGGTTCTGGAACAGCTATACCAGCGACCCCAGGCAGCGTGACGACATCCATGCCTCGCCGCTGCGCGCCAGCCTGGAGCAGTTGAAAGGCCTGCCTCCGGCGCTGGTACAGACTGCCGAGATGGATGTGCTGCGCGACGAAGGCGAAGCGTACGCGCGCAAGCTGGGCGCTGCCGGTGTCCCGGTGACCGCCGTGCGCTACAACGGCATGATCCACGACTTCGGCCTGCTCAACGTGCTTGGCCAGGTACCCGGTACACGCAGTGCGATGGACCAGGCGGCCCAGGCGATCAGACAGCACCTGCAGTGATCGGGATTCTGGCTTACTGACATTTTCCTGGGACCGTAGCGCGGCGTGTTCGCCTTACGTTATGTAGCGCCTATGAGATCGAGCGCCGCGCGGGCGGCGCTCGATCTCATAGGCAACGAAGATCTTCAGGCAAACACATCAGGCACCACGCAAAGCCCCAAGGCAGGACAGTCCGCTAAGGGTCGTTAACGGTCATTCGCGAAAGGCTGCTAACGACCCAAAGCTGTCATTGGTGCATGGCAGCTATGGGATAAAAGGTAGCCAATCGAAGTCGTTTAGGAGCTTAGGGGCAATTCAGCGTTGACTGCTAATCTTGCCTATCGCATCTGCCAAAGCACAAGGTCGACCGCCTTTTCGTCAGAAACTGCATGGCGAGGGAATGAGGCTTTGAACTGGGCAACCAAAGCGCGACCTTCAGCCAATGATAGGAAGTTTTGAACGTTCTGCTTGAGGTCACTATGGAGAGCCACAATGCCCTGTAAGCGCTGTGTCGATGTCGCGGTTGGGAGCTTGCAACCAAGGTTTTTCAGAACCACTGAATCGATGACGGGCTGAGACGTATCCAATGTTGCTAACAACTTACTGGCGAATGAAGCTTCATACCTGCCTGTTGTGCGATGCAAGGCTGTGAGAACCTCCGAAAAGCCATACCCAAGCTTTTGAGTCTGGAGCATGAGGTCGAAATAGGCTGATTGCCATGGCTGGCCGCGTCGTACACGGTAAAAACCATTGTACGATCGCCTCAATATTGGGTCTTTAAACCCTGTGGTGTCCTCCTTCACCAGCGCTTGGATGGCACTGTATTTCTGCAGGCCAGCCTGTACCTTAAGCAAAGCAGCCGCTAGCTGATGGGCGTTGATCGATATTGGTTTCATCTATCCGTTCCTGACGTGGGTAATCGGCCTGATTGCGCATAAGCAGATTACAACCATTGAGTCGAGCGCTTACCGCTTGCCCGACGAGTTTCCTACATCGACGCTGCTTGACTGTCCCATACCGGCCGCCCTGCCTGCACCAGCGAAAGCCCCGCTAGATACCGTACTTCGATGACCCTGGCCTACAACCGGCCTTATCCGACCAAACAGGTAGTCCGAGTCTTCCAAGCCAAAGGATTTTCGGCGGGCAATGACCTCTTTTGGCCGTGAGCTGACCCTTGCGGAAGGCAACTATCGGCCAGTAGCTTACCTCCATCACGAGCCTCATATATTGGTTTCCGACGAATTTTCTGATCCAGACTTCGTGGCACCTTGGGTTTGTTGTTCGGCTAAAACACTTTGGTGAATGAATAAAAACTGGTGAGCCGTAACTCGTGCAGAGGCGCCATCTTGATAATACTGAGGATCGTCAAGTTCGGCTCCATAGCGTGAACGCAGGTTTGCGGCGATGTAAGCCGGTGAAATCAGCAAACTTATGGCGTCATAGGTTTCACGCTGAAGGTCTGATCGAACCGGCAAACCACTCTCTAGCTCCCACCCTTCCCCAACGTAGGTTTCCAAGAAGTCGTCCATGCGGGCAGGCTCAGCATCAAATAGCGCTCTTAGGCTTGCTTCGATTTCTACCTGACCTCGACCTTTCTCCCAGTACCAGTACAAATGCGGCGCAGCCCTTCCGGCTTGCTCGAATAACGGTTTGACGCCGTTCGCTTCGGAAATACAGTCAGCAAACAATCGATAGATAACCTCATTCGCCTCATTTGGAAGGACCCGATACTGCTCATCTCTATCAGATGAATGCACGAGCCAGCGAACGCACTCACTACCCATTGACAGAGGCGAAAATGACTGGACGAGTGTTTCAACAGCCGCTTGCCTTTCTGATAGCGGAATGCATCTCATAAGCTGGGATATCAGTATTCCAGCTTGCATCTTGGTACCTCCTAAAACGTATGACCCTCGCTCATTGGGAAGAAGATCGCCATTTCTTGCAACAGCGAGAGCAACGGGTAATGCACATGCAGGTTCCAAGGACTCAACACGATCTCGCAACGCTTGGATCAATTGCGGCATAGCCCGCATAGAGAACGAACCAAGAAGTTCACGCTGCTCTTCTGGGGTCGCCGTAACAAGCGTTTCTATCAAAGTCTCCAGGCGGCTATCTGCTATGTCTCCTTCGGGAACACCGTAAGCGAAATATCGCTTAAAGTATCGAGCCGAGCAGATGCTCTTTTCTCCCGCCCACTTTTCCTCCCATTCTGCGCCGTATGTAGAGTTTCCGATTCGAGGAAATAGTGGTTTCAGCAATCGCTGCCTCACTCGCTCGCGCTCTTCCGAATCCGAGGTGGGCATCGCGCTTTCAATCAACTTGCTGATGGGAGAAGGTGGCTGCTCCAGACCTCTAAGAGCCGTGCGTGGCTCTCCTTTCAAGAATAGATCTGAATTTTCACGAATAGTTGCGTATAGTTTTGGGTAAAGCACTCTTGCCCCCTCAATAAGCATGAACTCTGCTATATTCACCTCGCCTTTCACAAGGGGTAACGCGAACATCAACGCATTGGTGTACAGCTTCGCAAGCCTTGGGGTCTCCAGCTTTGGCTCAAGGCCATCCACGAAGTGGCGGGAAAATACGTCGACTTGGCGCTGGTCAAGAACAATTCCTGCTTGATTCAGAGCATAGTCCACACCTTCAAAAGTTATTTCGCGAAGACTTATTCTGTCAGCGGGCGGTAGATGTAAAGGAACCTGGATAATCTTTTCAAGAAACGCACGTCCTGCCTCATGTCCGCCGGACCCGTACCGCTCTCCTAAGGCAGCAGCGACTACGTCATCATCAAACGCAAGTACATAGCTAGTGTACTTGAAACCTGCCGAGAGCTTTACCAGTTTGAATATAGCATTCGTTTCATTTTTATCCAGCCTGTCAATGTCATCGATAAGAATAACTAGCCTTTTCCCACTCTGCCCTAGAAGAGTATCGATCTGATCCTTAAGTTGGTCGAGACTGACCTTGGATAACGATTCACCGATACTCTTTGCAGCTTCGCCGGGGTTGATTTCTACGCCTGGCAGCGTAACTGAGACAACGGATAAGATTCCGCCGTAGGACTCAAGTAGCTTTGCTGCTTTTTCTTTAAAGGCCGGCTCTTTACCCAAAGCCTCAGCCAAAGTAGCGAAGAAACCCCGCAAAAGCGCATCTTCAGAAGGGAAGTACCAGGGATTGAACCGTATCGTGACGACGTGCTCATACTGAATAAGCGATTCCTCCATCATTTTAAGTACAGACGTCTTGCCGTCCCCCCACGGACCAAATAGACCGATGACGATACTAGACTCATCTTGACGCTTGGCTATCGTCTCAGCAATCCGCGCGGAAAATAATGCTCGCCCAAAGCGGTCGTGGGCTTTAGATGCGATGGGCTCATCCGATAAAAAGTGATTGCTCTCCAGAGTGTTTTCGTACTCTTCAGCCGGTGGGCTACTTGCCTCAGGTTCTGAGGGTTGAGTGTGACGCCCGAAAAGTCGATCAATCCACTTCATTAACTCCTCCTGCTGCGCTTAGATTTGTAGCTGCCATTGCTGACGCCCGGCGCTGTAACCGAGATCTAGAAATAACTCACCAAGTGACTGGCTGTCCATACTGCTATTTCCAACCTTGACTACTGCCCTATTGGCGCTACGACTTTTACTGGGCTATAGGCTTATCGCCGTTAGCAGCCCTTATCGAAGGTCCGCTATGGGTCGAAAGCAGCCAGTCGCGAGTGACCGCTATCGATCCATTACGGACATTCACCCCCCCCCCGAAAAAGGCATGGCCAAGCAAAGATCTCAACATCGGTCTCAGCTGATTTTGAATCGCCCCGAAGCAAAAGCTTATGAGCGATTCACGACTACAGCCCTAGCCGGGCAGGCTCAGGTGTAGCAAGGGGAAGGGGCGGCCCTCGCCATCCAGCGGAGAACGACCTGTTTGAATAAACCCGTAATGTAAGTAGAACCCTACAGCGTCGGGGTTCTGCTCATTCACATCAACACTGATCCGACTGCGCGAACTGCGGGCATGATCCAGCAGTGCGCGGCCAATCCCTTTCCCTCGCAGATCTGGTTCGATGAAGAGCATCTCTACGTGGTTTTCATTGAGCCCGATGAACCCTAGCGGGCAGTCCTCGGCATCTACGCCAACCCATAGTTCAACAGCGGGTAGGTAAATATCGCGGAGTTGAGGAAGCAAATCCTCAATATCGGATTCTTGCAGGAAGTGATGTGTGGCGCGAACGGAGCGCAGCCAGATGTTAAGCAGTTGCGGATGGTCGGCATTAGTAGCCGGACGAATGATCATAGAATCATCCTTTACACTTGATATCGGAAATGAGGCGCGCGAGTAGATAGCGACCGTATAAGTGTCGGCAACTTGTATGACCGCTTCGCGAGTTAACGCCTGGGCGGTTCACGGCAGAGGTGGCCGGAAAGGAGGGAGGAAGGACGATACTGAGAGGCTTTTGGGGTGTCAATAAAAAGTTACGGATGGGCTGGTGGAGGCATGCATGACAGGTGTTGGTGGTCCGGTAGGGACCTGCTGCGGAACGGTAAAACGGTTCATATAGCCATCAGGAGCTAGCAGTGACTTACCCGGACGCTTACCATTATTCCGCGCTAACAAGTTCCTGAATTTCCTCTGGCAAAGGCCGCTTTGGGTCGAAAGCGGTCATGCGCAACCGGCCGGTGCGGCTATCATTAGTTTGATCCAGTCGGCCCGCATGAACGGGCATGATCCTTATGCCTATTTCAAGGTTGTGCTGATGCGGCTGCCGACTCAGCGGGCCAGTGAAGTTGAGCAGCTGCTGCCGCATCAGTGGGCGGCAGCTTGGCAGTATAGAAGTCGTTGAGGAAAGCAATGTGATCCGGCTAGCCGACGTAAGTGATGAGCCCGATGTTAGAAATTGCGCTGAACAAGCCTATGCTCGGTATGTGCCAGTGATTGGGCGCAAGCCAGCCCCGATGATCGCCGATTACGTCGCGCAGATAGCGGCAGGAGTGGTCTATGTTGCGACGGACGGCCAAACCGGGTTTCAGGGCTTTATTGTGTTTTATGACAAGGATGGATATTTCCTGTTGGAAAATGTAGCAGTCCTCCCGAGCGCAGCCGGATGCGGGGTTGGAAAGAAGCTAATTAGTTTCTGTGAAAATGCCGCCCGACATCATGGTGTGAGCGCCGTTCGTCTGTATACCAATGCAAAGATGACAGACAACCTTTCGATATATTCCAGGCTTGGTTATGTGAAAGTAGCGGAGCGCACGGAGGATGGCTTCGATCGCGTTTACTTCGAAAAAGACCTTACATAACCGGACGCGGCCTCTACAGGCCGGCCCAGATGATGCTTCTGCATGAGGGGGATGGGCCGGTCGCTTACAGTCCGCAATGCGTCGAAAGCGGACGGTGCAGATAGGATGATGTCCTGGCCACATGAGTCTGTTTCTCTGAGCTGAACAACCAGGTTGCCCTAGTGGCTGATCCTGATGGGTGCGCAGCAGCCTGAGCGAGCTGGGCTATGCCGCGCGCCGACGGCGGGAAATCGACGAAGGTGATCTGGTGGACATGCTGATACTAGCGGAGGCGGTCTGGTTATGGGCGCACGAGCATGAGCATTCAGGCGGCCCGCTCGGCGTCGATCTGGTGCCATAGTTCCTCTTCGATGAATTCGGCATAACGGTCGGCCATTTCGGCGCAGCCATTCCGGCCCAAGTCATGTGGGCCACCGTCTGGATCCAGCCACTGGCCGGACAGCACGCGAAACTCCAGCTCCCGGTAGCCTTGAGCGTCCCAATCGCTCGACCAGGCGCCAGGCCGAGGCTGCTCATCCACCAGATCAGTTACCTTGCCCTGCAACACGCTGGCTTCACCGTCCACCGCAACCTCATACACGGTGCCTCCTGGACATGTTATTTACCAAGCTCTTTCCGAACGTTTTCTGTGCTATTGCCTACGGCCTTCACCGCTTCCCGGAGCTGTTGCTCGGTGACGCCGAATTTTTGTAACCAGTAATGGACCTCCCAGTCTTCGCTGAGATTGATGCGAGCCCGATCATGTGTGCCGCGGTTCAAAAGATCATCAGCCATTTCTAGGTTCCTTTGAGGAGACTTGGTCAAACCAGGCCGCTGAACATCTGGACCTAGGGTAGCGGGGCAGGTTTATTTTTTTTGAGGGTAATTGGTCGGCAGAAAGCCTGAGGGGAGCGAAAAACGATTCCAAAACTGAAAATGGCGACCCTTGCAATATGCGGCCTGTAGCCGTGCCGTTTCACCGTTGTTTTGGAATCGATTTTGCGTTGCGGGCGGCATGAATAGGGCGCTCGTACCACGGTATTGAAAACCGTTGAGCAGAACCTACGCCTGGGCTGCACCTGTTGGGCGGCTCGATTGGCCTCTGCGAACAGCCGCTTTCGACCCAAAGCAGACGTTGCTGGACGACTGCTCTCGGCCACAAGCGGACGTCTATCTCTGTACAACGGAAATGACTCGTGCAGACACGCGTTTAGTAACCAAGCGGTTTGATTTCTCGGATGTACTCAATCAGAAGCTTCAGCCCCATCGGCAGTTGCCGGCGACTTGAATAATAGATGTGGAATCCTTCTTCTAGCGGGGCCCATTCATTCAGCACCAGGCGAAGCCGCCCAGCGTTCACATAAGGCGCAACCAAAGGCTCCGGGAAATACATCAAGCCTGCCCCTCCCAGCACGGCGACCAAACCGGTCTCCGCGTGATCGACCGTCACGGAGGTCGGCACGGCGATCTGCAGCGCCTCTCCATCGCGTTCCAACTCCCATCGATAGACCCGGTCGTCGCCCAGACGGTTGCTGATGCAACGATGGTTAAGCAGATCGTCCGGGTGTTCAGGGGTGCCATTGCGCTCCAGATATTCAGGAGACGCCGCAATCACCCAACGGATATCGGCCGACAGCCGCCGCGCTACCATATCCTCAGGCACCGTGCCGCCATAACGAATGCCGGCATCAAAACCCGCGTCGGTCACGTCAACCAGGCGGTTGCTGGCCACGATATCGAGTTCGACGTCGGGATAGCGGTCCATGAAGCCGGGCAGGATCGGCGCAAGGAGCAGATTGGCCGCCTCGACAGCTGCATTGACTCGAATCCGTCCGCTAGGGGTGTCGCGAAACCGGTTGAGCGTTTCCAACGCCTCATCGATAGCTTCGAGCGGCTGACCGATCGCTTCGATGAGCGCCTCCCCTGCCGTTGTCAGCGTAACGCTCTTGGTCGTCCGGTTGAGCAGTCGGACCCCAAGCCTGCTTTCCAGCCCCTTCAGCGCGTGGCTCAGTGCCGATGCGCTAACGCCAATCTCGGTAGCCGCGCGGCTGAAGCTGCGATGGCGGGCAATGGCCCGAAAGTAGATCAGATCGGCAACATCAGCACGATGGCTTTGCATAAAGGCCTTCCAAATCGAGGGGGCTAGCTTGGCGCTCCAATCAGGATATCGCTGTGACGATTTCCCGGAGACCGACGCGATACCGGTCCAGCAAGCCAAAGCCCGTGAATCGGTGAACCATTAAACCGCCTCATTTCAACTTCTGCTCATGAGAATTCCTCACAAGTCCGTGAAAGGACAACCCGCTAATTCAGTCCCCTGACGCGCGCTATCGTTGCTCACCTGCGCCGACCGGAGCAATCCGCCCGACAGGCGCCATCACGTCACGGAGCATGTGCATGGACTACACGCATCTCGGCCGAACAGGTCTCAAGGTCAGCCGCCTGTGCCTGGGCACCATGAATTTCGGCGACGTCTCCAACGAGACGACGAGCCATCGCATCCTCGACGAAGCGGTCGAGGCAGGCATCAACTTCATTGATACGGCCGACGTCTATGGGACGGAACAATCGCCGAACATCCCGCAAGGCTCTGGCCTGTCCGAGAAAATCATCGGCCGGTGGCTTGAACAGGGAGGCCGCCGTGATCGCATCGTCCTGGCCACCAAGCTTTATCAACCCATGGGACCGGGTCCGAACGATCGGCGGTTGTCGGCCTACCACATCCGCAAAGCATGCGAGGACAGCCTGCGTCGGCTGAAGACGGACCACATCGATGTTTACCAGATGCACCACATCGACCGTCACACGCCCTGGGAAGAGATCTGGCAAGCCATGGAGATTCTCGTCCAGCAGGGCAAGGTCCTCTATATCGGCAGCAGCAATTTTGCTGGCTGGGATATTGCTACAGCGCAGTCGATGGCCAGTGCCCGCAACTTCCTTGGGCTGGTGGCAGAGCAAAGCCTTTACAACCTGGCAGCCCGGACGGTGGAGCTGGAGGTGATTCCCGCCTGCAGACATTTCGGGCTCGGTCTCATTCCGTGGAGTCCTCTAGCCGGCGGCCTGCTGGGCGGTGTTCTGAAAAAAGCCACCAGCGGCCGGCGCGCAAGACCCGCGTTCACGAGCCTCATCGAACAACATCGGGAGCAGTTGGAAGCATTCGAAAGCCTCTGTGAGGACCTGGGCGAGGCTCCCGCGGATATCGCGCTGGCCTGGCTGCTGCGCAACCCCGTGGTCACCGCCCCGCTGATTGGCCCCCGCACTGTGGAGCAACTCCAGGACGCGCTGCGTGCGACGACGATCACGCTGTCAGAAGACACCGTGCGTTGCCTGGAAGAAATTTGGCCGGGCCCCGGCGGAGAAGCGCCTCAGGCCTACGCCTGGTAGCCCTTCTTCCACCCACATGCCACGGGGACCCTTCAGCTTATGAGTAAGAACATTTCCGGCACGTACTCCTCTGACGATTCGGTGTCCATGGATCGTCGCCATTTCATCGTTACCGGATCCAGCTTGCTGCTGGCGGCAAGCGCGCTCTGGAGGCCTGAAAATGCCTTGGCACAAACGATAAGTACCGGGGGCGGCAGCGCTGGAGTTCCCGTTGAGGAGCAGATCATGGGCATGCGTAGACTCGGCTCGCTGGAAGTCTCCTGCATGGGGCTTGGATGCCTGCCGATGGTGGGCTATTACGGCGGAGGTCCGCGCGACCGCAAAGCGATGGTTTCGCTCATCCGCGCCGCTTTCGAACAGGGAGTCACGTTCTTCGATACCGCCGAGGTCTACGGCCCCTACCTCAGTGAAGAGTTCGTCGGCGAAGCCTTGGGCCCCATCCGCGACCAGGTGGTGATCGCTAGCAAGTTCGGCTTCGGCGTCGAGGAAGGCCGACCCACAGCGCTCAATAGCCGCCCTGACCATATCCGCCGGGCCGTAGACGGTTCGTTGAAACGCCTGAAGACGGACCGAATCGATCTTCTATACCAGCATCGCCCCGATCCCAGCGTGCCGATCGAGGAGGTAGCGGGTACAGTGAAGGAGCTGATCCAGGCGGGCAAGGTTACGCACTGGGGCCTTTCAGAGGCCAGTGCCACTACCATCCGCCGAGCCCACGCAGTGCTCCCTGTGACTGCCGTTCAGAGCGAATACGCCATGTGGTGGCGGGAGCCGGAAAGCCGGATATTTCCGACGCTGGAGGAGCTGGGAATTGGCTTTGTTCCCTACTGCCCAACTGCTCGGAGCTTTCTTGCCGGTGCAGTCAACCCAAGCCAGCGTTACGACAAGACCGATCGCCGCCATAACCTGCCGCGTTTCCAGCCCGAAGCCCTGGCAGCCAACATGCCGCTTCTACATTTCGCACGGGACTGGGCTCGGCGCAAGAACACTACTTCCGCTCAGTTCGCCCTCGCCTGGGTCATGGCGCAGCGACCGTGGATCGTACCGATCCCTGGCACCACGCAATATCCGCACCTGGTCGAAAACGTCGGGGCAGCAAGTGTCCAACTGACCGCCGACGAGTTGCAGGAGATCGATGCGGGTCTGTCTCGGATCGCCCTGCATGGCGGCCGCGCCGACCCGTTCACCGAAAGCCAGTTTGATCGCAGCTAGGCGTTGAAAGAATCTGGAACGGATGGAGAAGGTCACGATGAGCAGTAATACGACGCTGAGCAGGCTGACTAATCTGCGCGGGACTGTCCGCATTCTTGGGATTGCTCTGGGCCTGGCTGCCGCCCTGGACGCCACGACACCGACATTAGCAGTACAGGAGAACCATCACATGGCTGAACACGACCAACCAACCCTCCCTGGCGAGACGCTCGACAATCGCCAGCAAAGCATTGTCCCCATAGCAGCCCTCGCGGCAGCGGGCGATATCCCAGGTCTGAACGGTGCGATTAATCGGGGACTGGATGCCGGACTGACCATCAGCGAAGCACGCGAGGTACTGGTGCAGTTGTACGCCTACGCGGGTTTCCCCCGCAGTCTGAATGCCCTGGGCGAGTTGATGAAGGTGGTGCAGGCTCGCAAACAACAAGGAATCGTGGACCAACCGGGGCGCGAACCCAGCAAATCGATTCCCAAAGGGGATGAGTTGCTGGCGGCGGGCATTGCAAACCAAACCAGATTGTCCGGTGGACCTGTCGAAGGTGCGTTATTCGACTTTGCTCCGGTTGCCAATGAATACCTGCGCGCTCACCTCTTTGGCGACATATTCGAACGCGACAATCTGGATTGGCAAAGCCGGGAAATCGCCACCGTCGCGATGCTTTCTGCGCTGGAAGGCGTGACGCCGCAACTGCAGGCTCATATACGCATCGCGATGAACACGGGGGTTACGCCTCAGCAACTTCGCCAGCTGAGCCAACTGCTGGGCGAACACGTCAGCGCCGACGTTTCGCGGCGTGCAAGCGATGCGCTGGAGCTGCATATGGCAGCAGGGCAATAGCTGCGCCCACGTCGTTCCAAGCCGAGAAGATGAGTGGAGTCTTCGCTCCGTTCACTTCTGACCTGGGGCTGTCGTCTGCGAAGGGCCGCTATGGGTCGAAAGCGAACAGTCGCAAAGAAAAGGCCAGCGATTTTACGGCTTCGCTATCCATGGCCGACTAATTGCTGCAGCCTACTTCCAGACGCTGAACAACCGCCCCAGGAGCTGTGGTAAATGGAAGAAATGGAAAAAATCGTCGCTCCAGGCGGCAGATTCGAAGTCAGGGTCGCCGCCTGGGAAGCGCGCAACAGCCAATGGGTGTATGTGCCCTCGCTCCTTGATACGCAAACCCAAGCGCTCATTTTTGCATTCACCAACCCGCATTGGTCCATGGATCAGGCCACCTGGCGCAGTGATGCGACGGTTCATTTCGTGCTTCGAAAATTTCCGGGCGATCACCTTCCCGCGACACTGGAGCTCTTGGTGAATTGCGCCAACCAGACTGCGGCCGTGGGGGGCGCCGAATTCAGGCTTGCCGAGATCGAGCAGGCACTGGAGGCCGCATTCGAGAAAAAACCCAGTGCGCCCTGAGGATCGATCGGTCAATCCATCGGCCTTGCTCACGCCCCCTTGTCTACAACCGAAACGATTGCCGCATCGCCCGCGCCAGCAAAGTCACGGCGGCGTCCCCACCTGATGCCGGGCTGCGCACGAACAGGATGTCGTGGTCGGGAATGGCCGGCAGCCCCTCGAGGATCTGCATGCGCTCGGTGACCTTGGCCCGGTCGATCACGCTGATGGCCAAGCCGGCCTCCACGCAGGCTTTGACGGCCTGGTTGGAGTGGCTTTCAAGGATGATGCGCGAGCGGCGTCCCGAGGCCTTGAGTGATTCGACCATGGCCTCACGGTAGGGGCATTGCAAGGCATGGGCAGCCAGCGGCAACGGGTCGTGAAGTACCGCTGCCGCATTCATCGGCCCGACCCAGACCGGCGTGGTCGACAGCAGTCGCTCGGCCTCGGGCCCGAGCGTGCCTTCGACCTGGGCGATGACCGCTGCCTGCAATTTGCCGCGCCGGACCAGCTCCCTCAGGGCATGGCTCGGCCCGGTCCTGAGTTCGAGCACCACATTCGGCCAGGCCGCGCTGAACATCGGCAAGATATCGCGAATCACATGGGCCGCGTATTCGTCAGGGACACCGAGCGTGATACGCCCGGCCAGATCCGGCCCGTGCAGCTCTGCCAGCACCTGATCGTGGGTGCGTAACAGCTCGGCGGTCGAGCTCAGCAGCCGCCGACCCAGGGCCGTCAACGATATGGACTGGTTGTCGCGATTGAGCAACCTGCCGCCGGCGACGGTCTCCAGGCGTTGAATGTGAACGCTGACCGCCGCCGGGCTCTTATGCAGCTGCTCGGCCGCAGCGCTGAACTTGCCGATGCGCACCACGGCATGGAAGGTACGCAGGAGGTCGATATCGAGCGTGGTCGCCATGATTCAATATCCGTAAAGAACTGCTGCACATATTTTTGATTTATCAGATTAGCCCGATTTCGTAGTGTCGGGGTATGAACCAGCACCTGCCGACCCCGCCCCCCACGCCGACCCGTCGCCCCTGGCAGCGGGCCTTGCCGCTGCCCTTGCTTGAAGCCGGGCTGCTGCTGACCTGGAGTTCCGGGTTCATCGGCGCACGCTTTTCCATCGATCATGCCCCCGCCCTGCTGGTGGTGTTCTGGCGCTGCCTCGTGGTGAGCCTGCTGTTGTTCCCGTTCGTCTGGCGCGCCCTGCGCCATACGCCGTTTGCCGTGTTGCTGAGCCACGCGGGCATCGGCCTGCTGGCCATGGCGGGCTACCTGACCGGCGTGACGCAGGGGATTGCCCTGGGTGTGCCCGCCGGCCTCGCCGCGTTATGCGCCGACCTGTTGCCTCTGGGCATGGCGCTGCTCGCAGCGCTGGTGCTGGGCGAGCGCCTGCCGCTGCAGGTGTGGCTCGGCCTGATTGTCGGGCTGCTGGGGGTGCTGTGGGTGACCCACGATGCGCTGATGCTGGGCACGGCACCGCTGTGGGCCTATGGCCTGCCCGTGGCCGGCATGTGCTCGCTGGCGGTCGCCACGTTGTGGCAACAACGCAGCACGGTACAGGCCATGGGCCTGTTGCCGAACCTCTGGCTGCAGTGTTTCGTCTCCAGTTTCGCCTTCGCCGCCATCGAAGGCAGCCAACGCAGCCTGGCACCGGTTGCCAGCGCAGGCTTTGCATTGAGCGTGTCGTGGACCGCAGTCCTGTCGACGCTGGGCGGCTATGGGTTGTACTGGGTCTGCCTGCGCAGGTCCTCGGCCACCCGCGTCGCCAGCGTGCTGTACCTCAGCCCACCGATCACCCTGCTCTGGGCCTGGGCGATGTTCGATGAGCCGTTGTCCTGGCCGATGGCAGCGGGGATGGCGCTATCGGCGGTCGGTATCTGCCTGGTGGTACGCGCCGAGGCCCGCAGATGAGATCCCGGTTGGGCAACCCCTGCAGGATCGTGCATGCCATTCGCAGGATTGGCCTAATCCTGACCCAGCCCAGGCTTTTACTCTTGTTTCACCACCTGCTTATCGACAAGGGCTTCTTCAGCCACGAACAGGAGTGAGAAAAATGCACGGCATTGAACAAAAAGTCATCGTGATTACCGGCGCCAGCAGTGGTATCGGCGAAGCGACTGCGCGCCTGCTCGCCAGCCAAGGCGCACGTGTGGTGCTGGGCGCCCGCCGCACCGACCGCCTGGAAGCACTGGCCAGGGAGATTCGTTCAGCGGGCGGTATTGCTGATGCCCTGGCGCTGGATGTCACCCGCCTGGATGACATGCAGTCGTTCATCGACTTCGCCGTCGAACTGCATGGCCGCGTCGATGTGCTGATCAACAACGCCGGCGTCATGCCGCTGTCCAAGCTCGAAGCGCTCAAGGTCGATGAGTGGAACCGGATGATCGATGTCAACATTCGCGGCGTACTGCACGGCATTGCCGCGACCCTGCCGCTCATGCAACAACAGCGGGCCGGACAGATCATCAATATCGCCTCCATCGGTGCCTACGCCGTCAGCCCTACCGCTGCGGTGTACTGCGCCACCAAATATGCCGTACGGGCCATTTCCGAGGGCTTGCGCCAGGAGGTGGGCGGTGACATCCGGGTCACCGTCATTGCTCCGGGCGTCACCGAGTCCGAACTGGCCGACAGCATTTCCGATGAGGGCGGGCGTGCCGAGATGCGCGAGTTCCGCAAGATCGCGATTCCCGCCTCGGCGATTGCCCGGGCGATCGCCTACGCCGTGGAACAGCCTGCGGATGTCGATGTCAGCGAACTGATCGTGCGCCCGACCGCAAGTCCATTCTGAGTAACCGGACGACAGCGAGGAAAGCAGATAGAGCAGGCCGGAATGGAGACATTCCGGCTTTTTTGGGGTCGATGTCCCTGGAATAGTTTTTCCAAACGGCCAGCAAGAGAGGCGACGCTACCCATGAACGTCATCGAGCGGACTTCTGCCCATGGTCTGGAGGCGTATATCCGTGGGCAGCGGCTTGCCGCCTCGGATGTTCTGGCCGATCGCGACATGCTGGTGCAGATCTTCAACCGTGAGCGCGAACAAGGTGACTTCATCGTCCCTGCGGTAGCCGAGCCCCTGCTGGTATGGGTCATCTCTGGCAACGCTACCGTGGAGGAACGCGAGCTTGGCGCCGAGTGGCAAAGCAGCCGGGTGGCCAGGGGTGATTTCTTCCTGACGACCTCGGCACAACCTTACGAAATGCGCTGGAAAGTGGACGGCGCAGACCCCTTCGAAGTGATGCACATCTACCTCGGCATTCCGCTGCTGGAGAAAGCCATTCAGGAGGTGTTGGGCGGCGTTGTGCAAGCGCTTCGCCTGCGTGAAGTCTCGGGCGGGCGCGATGAAGGCTTGTCCGTTCTGCTGCAACACGTGCAGCGGGAACTGACCGGGCAACGGCCCAGCCCGCTTTATCTGCAAGGGTTGGCCCAGTGCATCGCCGTTCACCTTGCGCGCAACTACCTGGACAACTCAGCGGACGATATCGCGCGCCGCAATGCCCTCCCCGCTTACAAGCTACGCCGCGTGTTGTCGGCAATGGAAGCCAACCTGGCCGGGGAATTCCAGCTCGGGCAGCTGGCCGAGATAGCCGGAATGAGCGCGTACCACTTCAGCCGGCTGTTCAAGAAGGCGGCGGGCTACTCGCCGTCACAGTTCTTTATCCGGCTGAGGATGGCAAGGGCGCGGCAACTGCTTGTGGAAACGGACCGGAGCGTCATTGATATAGGGCTTGAGGTTGGCTACAGCAGCCCCAGCCATTTTTCCCAGGTGTTCAAACGAGAGGTTGGCGTTACGCCCACTCAATACCGCCAGTAGCGAGTGGGCAACACCATTCGCAGGTTCCGGCGCGCATCACCCCACCGCGACGCTCATGCCGCCGTCGGCCATGACCACCGAACCGACAATGAAGCTGGCGCGCTCCGATGCCAGGAAGGCGACGATTTCGGCGATTTCCTGCGGTGCTGCCGCCCGGCCGATAGGCGCAGACTTGCCGTGCTCCTGCAAGAACCCGCGACCGTCTTCCATGAAATGATTCAACAGATTGGTCACCACGTCACCCACGCCAATGGCGTTGACCCGGATGCCATGTTCGATCGCCTCCAGCGCCTGGGTGCGGGTCAATTGCGCCAGTGCGCCCTTGGACGCGGTGTAGGCCGCAATACCGGGGAAGGCGAAATAGGAGGCGTAGGAGGCAATGTTCACGATCGCCCCACTCTTGTTCTTGAGCATTTCCTTCATCGCTTCCCGGGAATGCAGGAACGCCCCCGTCACGTTGGTCTGCATCTGCCATTCCCAGTCTTCGCGGGTCATCTCGAGCAGCGGCTTGTACAGAATGCGACCGGCGTTGTTGACCAGCACGTCCAGCTTGCCAAAGCTGTCGACCGCCAGCGCCACTGCCTGCTCGGCAGCACCGTCGGCCGTGATGTCAGCGACAAACGGAACAAGGCCAGCACGCTCGAGTGCGTTGACTGCGGGGTCGATGTCCTCGGCGATCACCTTCGCACCGCGAGCATGAAGGAGTTCGGCGGTGGCTTTGCCGATGCCGCTGGCCGCACCGGTGACCAGCACTACCTTGCCTGCCACTTCGTTTGGGGTTGGGGTGAAGTCGGTCATTTTCTCGTCTCCAAGTCAGGAATTGGTTGCCGCTTTCGACGGTGCCAATTTCTCTCTTTTTGACGTGGGCCTCCTTGGCGACCTTGCTCTGCCTATCGGGGTTTTGCTTCTTTCAATCGAAGCAACCCTGCCAACGCCACGTCGGGTCTGACAGGTGCTCATGGAAGAAATCAGACAGCGCGCTGATTTTCGCCGGGCGCGGGCGTGCCGAGGGGGTCACGAAATACAGGCCGCCGCGGGTCATGCTCCACGCTGGGAGTATTCTCTCCAGTCGGCCATCGGCCAGGTATTCGCTGGCAATGAACTCAGGCAACTCGGCAATGGCCAGCCCTTCGAGCAGCACCGGGAGCATGGCATCGGCATTGGTCACCCGCAGCGGTCCGTTGGGCAACACATCTTCTTCCGCGCCTGACGCGTCGGTGAAACGCCACACCTGGGTACGCGCCCGGTAGGCATAACTGAGGCAGGCGGCATTCGCCAGCTCCCTCGGGTGCTGCGGGCGGCCATGTCGTTCCAGGTAAGCGGGCGAAGCCACCAGCAGCTGGGTAACGGCGCACAGGCGTCTGGCGACCAGCGACGAGTCAGGCAACGCCGCGATACGCAAGGCCGCGTCGAACCCCTCCGCAATCAGGTCCACCGACGCATCGGACAGGTGCAGGTCGATGGACAGCTCGGGGTACTGGCGAATCAGTTTCGGCAGCAATGGCGCCACCCAGCGCAGCCCGAACGACATCGGGACCGCCAGCCGCACCTGGCCGCGTGGCTGCACCGACAAAGCCATGGCCTGGCCTTCTGCTTCCTCGGCCTGACGGTAGATATCCCCCGCCCTGCCGGCCACGCTGTGACCGAATTCGGTGAGCGACAATTGCCGCGACGTCCGGTTGAACAGGCGCCCGCCCAGGCGCTGTTCAAGACGCGCGACCGCCCGCGACACCGTCGGCACGGAGACGCCCATGACACGCGCCGCTGCGGCGAAGGAACCTTCCTCGGCGACCTTGGCGAACATGGCCAAGCCTTCGAAATCGGGGAGTTTGCTCATTTCATTTCTGCAACGGTAGGTTTCAAACAATTCTATTTTGAATTACCCGTGACGTCGATACGCTTCTCCCATCGCAACCCACACCCCTATGGAGAAGCAAATGAAGCGCAAACTTGAAGGCAAAATCGCAATCGTCACCGGCGGCACCAGCGGCATCGGCCTGGCCACTGCCAAGCTGTTCGCCAGCGAAGGCGCCACCCTGTACATCACCGGCCGCCGTCAGGCAGAACTGGATGCCGCCGTGGCGCAGATCGGCAATGCCACCGGCGTGCAGGTCGACTCCGCGAAGCAGGAGCAACTGGCTGCGTTCTATCAGCAGGTACAACGCGAACAGGGCCGCATCGACGTCCTGTTCGCCAACGCCGGTGGCGGCTCGATGTTGCCCCTGG
This sequence comes from Pseudomonas sp. SMV7, assembly GCF_052041995.1. Classification (NCBI taxonomy): domain Bacteria; kingdom Pseudomonadati; phylum Pseudomonadota; class Gammaproteobacteria; order Pseudomonadales; family Pseudomonadaceae; genus Pseudomonas; species Pseudomonas sp. SMV7. The sequence continues at coordinate 164,263 of NZ_JBKGGT010000006.1, forward strand.
GCGAGATCACCGAGGCGCACTACCACGATACGTTCGACCGCAACGTCAAAGGCACCCTGTTCACCGTGCAACTGGCGCTGCCGCTGCTGGCAGCGCAGGCCTCGGTGATTCTCACCGGCTCCACCGCTGCCAGCTCCGGCACCGCCGCCTTCAGCGTATACGCGGCGTCCAAGGCCGCCGTGCGTGCCTTCGCTCGCAACTGGATCCTCGACCTGAAGGACCGCAATGTGCGCGTCAACACCATCAGCCCGGGCGCCACCCGCACCCCTGGCCTGGTCGAGCTCGCCGGCCCTGATGCCGCGCAACAGCAAGGCCTGCTCGATTACCTGGCCTCGCAGATTCCCCTCGGCCGGGTTGGCGAGCCGGAAGAAATCGCCAAGGCCGCGCTGTTCCTGGCTTCCAGTGATGCCAGCTTCGTCAACGGCGCCGAACTGTTCGTCGATGGCGGCCAGGCTCAAATCTGACCGAGTATCGAAGCAGCCCCACTGGGGCTGCTCCGCCATCCGCCACTGCCTGGGCCAAGCGCCGTGGCAATTACCCACTCACCCTTGACCCACACCCGCCCCGCGCCACATGCTCGCTCGCTCCACCCACGCTCAAGGAACGATTGCATGAAGCTGGAAACCCTCGCCATCCACGCAGGCTTCAGCCACGACCCGGCCACCCGGGCCGTGGCCGTGCCGATCTACCAGACCACCTCGTTCGCCTTCGACGATACCCAGCACGGCGCCGACCTGTTCGACCTGAAGGTGGCCGGCAACATCTACTCGCGCATCATGAACCCTACCAACGACGTGCTCGAACAGCGCATGGCGGCGCTCGAGGGCGGGGTCGGTGCGCTGGCGGTGGCCTCGGGCATGGCGGCCATCACCTACGCCATCCAGACCGTCGCCGAGGCGGGTGACAATATCGTCTCGGTGGCCAAGCTGTACGGCGGCACCTACAACCTGCTGGCGCACACCCTGCCGCGCATGGGCATCCACACCCGCTTCGCCGCGCATGACGACATCGCCGCCCTGGAAGCACTGATCGATGAGCGCACCAAGGCGGTGTTCTGCGAGTCCATCGGCAACCCGGCCGGCAACATCGTCGACATCGCCGCGCTGGCCGAAGCCGCCCACCGTCATGGCGTGCCGCTGATCGTCGACAACACCGTGGCCACCCCGGTACTGTGCCGGCCGTTCGAGCATGGGGCGGACATTGTCGTGCACTCGCTGACCAAGTACATCGGCGGCCATGGCACCAGCATCGGCGGTATCGTCATCGACTCGGGCAAGTTCCCCTGGGCCGAACACAAGGCGCGTTTCGCCCTGCTCAACACGCCCGACCCGTCCTACCACGGCGTCACCTACACCGAAGCCTTCGGCCCGGCCGCATTCATTGGCCGCTGCCGCGTGGTGCCGCTGCGCAACACCGGCGCCGCGCTGTCGCCGTTCAACGCCTTCCTGATCCTGCAAGGCCTGGAAACCCTGGCCCTGCGCATGGAGCGCCACACCGAGAACGCGCTCAAGGTCGCCCGCTACCTGCAGGCCCACGAGCAGGTCGCCTGGGTGAAGTACGCCGGCCTGCCCGACCACCCCGAGCATGCCTTGGCGCAGCGCTACACCGACGGCAAGCCGGCGGCGATCCTGTCGTTCGGCATCAAGGGCGGCCAGGCGGCCGGGGCGCGCTTCATCGATGCGCTGCAACTGGTGGTGCGCCTGGTGAACATCGGCGATGCCAAGTCACTGGCCTGCCACCCCGCCTCCACCACCCACCGCCAGCTCAACGACGAAGAGCTGGAAAAAGCCGGCGTGCCGCGCGACATGGTGCGCCTGTCGATCGGCATCGAGCACAGCGACGACATCATCGCCGACCTGGCCCAGGCCCTGGAGGCCAGCCGCGGTTGACTTTCCGCGCCCCACCCAATGCCGACGGCGGGCGCACCTCGTGCAAAAGCGGATTCCCTTGCAATGACCCTGTTCTACCTGAAACTGATGGTTACCCCGCTGCTGATGTGGGCCATTTCCCTCGCCTCGCGGCGCTGGGGTGGTCTGCTGGGCGGGTTGCTGTCCGGCCTGCCGGTGACCTCGGCACTGGTAATGACTTTCCTGTGCCTGGAACAAGGCACGGCCTTCGCCCTGGGCGCAGTGCCCGGCGCGCTGGGCGGCCTGGCCGCGGTGCAGGCCACCTACACGTTCTACCTGTTCGCCACGCGCCGGCTCGGCATCGCCCCGGCCGTGTTGCTGGCAATCCTGTTCTACGGTCTGGCTGCCTATGCATTTACCCACTGGGGCAGCCTGTACTTGTCCATCGGCGTGGCGCTGCTGCTGATCGGCGTATTGATACGCGCCAGCGGCCGCGAACCGAAACCGGACACCCTGGCCCGCACCCGGCATCGCTACTGGGAGATCCCCCTGCGCATGGTGTCGGCAACCGCGCTGCTGATGCTCACCACCCGCCTGGCCAGCTGGCTGGGGCCGGCGACCAGCGGGATGCTGGCGCCGATTCCGGTCATTGCCTGGCCGCTGGTGGTGTTTGCCCATGTGCAGCATGGCCGCGCCGGGATGGCGGCGATGGTGCGCGGCAATGCGATTGGTGCGGTGGGGGTGATTGCATTCTATCTGGTGATCGCGGGGCTGCTGGAGGCCTGGGGTGTTGCCATTGCCATCAGCCTGGCCATGGTTTGTGCCGTGGGGCTGACCATCGGGTTGGCGGCTGCGTTGCGACGGCGTTGAGCCATCAGCCACGCCTGCCTGAGCGGCATCCATCACTCAGAGAAGTTTCCTACAAGCTTTTAGGAAGGCCAAAGCCTCTCTGGAAAGCGATTCCCCGTTAGTGTTCAGAGGCCGACAAGGCCCTGGCCAACACGAGGATCGCCCGTGAACATCAGTCAACGCATCGCCATCGCCGCAGCCGAAGCCGGCCTGCCGCACGACCAGTGCATGTCCTGTGAGCGCCAGGGCCTGCCAATCCTGCCGCTGCGCCGCGCGCTGGTGCCAGACACCCGCCCCGAGTGTCTCGTCACCGTGGCGGATAACCTGCATATCTCGACCAGGATCGGCTTGCGCACCTTGCGCATGGGCTACCTGTACGTGCTGCTCGATCAGCAGGTCTGGCAGGCCTATGCCGTCAGCGCCCAGGGCCACCTGCGCCGCTTCAACCCGTACGAGCCACCGGATGGCCCGCCAAGGCCACTGCCGGAAAAGTGCGTGCATGACGACCACGACATTCCCTCGGCCTTCCTCAACCTCGACACCGAGCGATACAGCAGCGCCTGGCTGGCCTTTTCCAGCGACGCCTGGCCGGTCAGTGTGCTGAACGCCTACAAGCGGGGGCAGGCTCCGGCGCAGCGCTTCGAAGGGCTGGACCTGACCCAGGCGCGCAAGCATCCCGAGCTGCTGGGCATCGCCATGACGCCGGACAACTTGCAGGTCGACAAGCAGGTGTTCGAGTACGCCCAGCAGGCGTGTTCACCGTTCGACAGTGCGCACGGTTTCCATAGCCGCTGGCTGCGCCGGTTCGCCCTGCGTGGCTACCTGATCAATGCGATCAACCGCCACCAGCTGGAAAACGGCGTGCTGGCCGTGGTGCTCGACGACACCGTCGGGCTGATCCAGGAATACAACCAGCAACGCCTGAACTGGGTCGTGAAGCGCCAGGCCTGGCGCGAAGAGCCGATGCGGGCCTATCAGTTGCAGACCTCGCAGATCCTGCAGATCATTCGTGCCACCAACCGGGAGCGGGCCGCGCAGGAAGTGCCGTCGCTGGAACCGCTGACCGGTGATGCCCCGCCGGTGTTCACCGACCCGGCAGTCGCGCGACAACAGTTGGTCGAGCGCAAGCAGCAGGAGAGTGACGAGCGGCTTGAACAACGCTACCACGAACCGCAGCGCGCGGCGTTCCAGGCGGCTTACGACCAGCAGGAAGGCGAGTTTCAGCGTTACATCGACCAGGACGCGCAGGCGTACGTTGCCTTGTTCGATACGCCCATGTTCCAGGTGATCGAGGCATACGACTACGACGGTAACGACCGTGAGTCCGGCGTGGCGTATGCCAAGACCCTGGCGCTGTGCCTGGGCGGAGGCGTTACCGAAGCCATGGTGCCGACCACCGAGCCGCGTATTCCCGCCGCCGGAACCAGCGAGGCCCTCTGGCAGAAATGGCTGCAGGACCCTGACAGCCCACCCTACCGCGCCTTGCTGATGCGCGACCGGGCATTGCTGGCCGGGCTGCTGCCGAGCTTTGCCGCGGATGGAGGCATCAGCTGGAATGACAGTGACAAGCTCTACAGCATACTGAGCAAGATCATCGCCAGTGACGACGCCGGCTTGCGCCTGCGCAATACCCTCAAGCAGGCCATCGCCGAAACGCAAAGCGCGCTCAACGCGGCCAGTCAGCGGCTGGCGCCCTGCCTGTCGCCTGGCATTCAGAAAGCCGTGCGGCATCTGAACAGCGCCACGCAGTATCTCTACAACGGCGTGCAGCTGATCGAGCTGGAAGTGAAGATGAAGCTGGGCGAGTACTACGCCCTGCAGAGCCAGCACCTGCGGGAAATGCAGCACAAGGCCAATGCCTCCATCGCCGCGGCGCGGGACCGGATGCAGCGCAACCTTGACGATTTCGAGTTTGGCTCGATGAAGTCGATGCGTAAGGTGCGGCCGATCATCCAGCACGGGCTGATGAGCCTGGCCGTGCTCGACCCGCGCTTCACCCACACGATGATCAGCGTGACGGTGTGGGTCGAGGGCAAGGCCGAGGACGTGCATGGGCGGTTGTTCAAGGAAGCCAGCATGGGCGTGAACCAGGCGAGCAGCTTGGCGCAGCTTGCCCTGGTGGATATCTCGGTGGCGGCGGGGACCTTGGAAAGCGATGCGCGCAGGTTGTTGCAAGGGATGAAGATCACCTCGCAGCAGGCGGCGCGATTGGTAAGGACCGGTTTTTCCGGGTTGCGCGGGGTGGCTGGGAGCTGGGAAGTGCTGTTGGCGATAGGCGGGTTGTATCTGCAGCAGGACAGCCTGGGCCGGAATCAGGAAAAGGCGGAAGAGGAAATTGGGCCCAAGGCGCATGAGGCCAAGTTGGCGTTACAGGGATCCCAGTTGGGCGTGTTGGGAGGGAGTATCGAACTGGTTGGGCTCATTTTGAGATCAAGCGCTGGCCCACTGAATTTGGCGCGGGCAAAGGGTGTTGCAGTCACAGGGGAGGCCTTGATAAGGCTTGGTGCTTTGGTGAGCTCGATTGCAGGGGGCTTCGATACGGCCCAAGCAATCAATGCCATGAGACGCACTGCCGCTGCGGGTGATGATGTCGCGTACTATCAATATTTATTTTCGGTCGTTTTGTATGCCGCTGGCACTGTCGCATTCGGAGTCGCAGTATTCATTCCCCTGGTTTTTGGCCCGCTGGGAATCGGGATAATCGTTACGCTTGCTGCTTATCAATTAAGCAAGTACGCCCAGAAAAATGAATCGACTGATCTGGAGCGTTGGATAAGGCGATGCTACTTTGGAAAAGCAAACGAAAAAACGATTATTCATTGGAATGCTCCACAATATGCAGATATCGCTTTTGCCGAACTCAATGCCGCCACGCTAGGTGTTCAAGCGAAGTTGAATTTTGAGTCGCGCTTAGCAACTGAGCCGGGCCTTCCGAAAATTGGTGGTCTGGTTAGTGTTGAAAGCGTTAGCAATCTAAAGTTTTTCATCGCTTTGCCTAGGTATGATCAGCAGCATTCGGGATATCGCTGGAAATTGATTGTTCATCGTTACGGTGACGGCAATCATCCCGATTACGTTGGTGGAGAAACTATTGCTTCGGGAGATTTTTTTGCAAGCTCTGAAGAGTCTCTATCGCCGTCCTCCTCGTTTTCGAGTTTTGCATCGCCACGGATCCCTGATTACGACCGAAAACATTCAATTATCGAAACACAAAAACCTTATTCTTCTGGGCTTTGCCAGTTAGAAATTTCAGGCTCGATATCGCTCATGCCGGCCATAGGGCAACATACAATTCTGGCAGCTACGCTTTTGGTAATGTATTGGCCGGATCGGAGCCTGCCGAGTGGATACGTTGAGGTGTGTACCAGGGAGATTCACGAATGAAACGTGAGGGTAAAATTTTGTGGGAACGTGCCTTAGGATGGAGTCATGACCTCCCCGCGGTGGACTCAGTGCCTGAGTGGCGAAAAGTGTGGGCGAGCATCAAGCCAGCGCCCAACTATTTCGATAATGTGTACCTCGAACTGCCACGAAATACCATCATTCTTCGAGGTGTTGTATTTTTACTTGGCCTTCCGGGTTTGCTTTTTGTTCTAGGAATAACACTTTATTTTTATTGGAATCTTCTGAATGACGGTTGGCAGCGCGATTGGCTGATAAATATATCAGTGTTATTTCCTCCGGCATTTTTGTGGGCTTTGGCTCCCTATGTCAGGCTTGATTTGGTTATGCCTAGGGATGAACCTATTCGCTTCAATAGGCTTCGCCAGAAAATATATATTTATGAGTTCAAACATGACCGCATATTCATCTTCAGTCGCAAACGCTGGGGCGTAAAACCAGTCGCCTACAACTGGGACGACGTAACCGCCGAAGTCTACCGAGTCTACGCCCCCGGCCACGGTGGTCTGATCGAAAATGTCATGCTGTCGGTCCGCAACCCGGAAACCAACGAAGTCATCGACCGCGTGTTCTTCGCTCATGACCTCTACCGTGGCGAAGCTTACTGGGCCATCGCCCGGCTGTTCATGCAACAAGGCCCTGAAGCCTTGCCGAAGTTCGTCCACCCACCCCGTGACTGGAACGACGACGATGGCCTGAGCCACATGCACTGCCTGGCGCCAAAGGTTCTTTGGCCGGAAGACATCGACCGTGAATCCCGTACTGCCCCGTCTGAAGGAGAGACGCGATGAAACCCGTAATCCTCGTAGGCCATCGGCATGTCTGCCCGCTGCATGGCACCAACCCGGTAGAAAGCGGCAGTTCCGCGTACACCTTCAATGGCAAGCCGGTTGCCAGAGTGGGAAACCGCACCACGTGTGGCGCTGTACTAGTATCAAGTTTTACGCCGCCGAGGTTTCCGGATTACAAACCTGACTTTAATCTAAGCAAGACCAAACAAGCCTATTCCGACACCGCTATAAGTGGATCGCATTGAGCATATCGGGTGCGGTAGAGCTTTTTCCTATTTGGGAAGACAGACGATAAGGCCGGCAACTTTACTGATTGCATATTGGCCGGACAGAAGCATATCAGGTGCACGACTTGAAACGTTTGCGCGGGAGGTGAATGAGTGAAAGATCAGCATAGGGTATTATGCGAGAGAGCACTGGGTTGGAGCTACGATTTACCCCATGTTGAGGAAGCGCCACTTCCCCTGTTTGGCGCAGAAAGAATTTCGCCGCCTCCAAATCATTATGACGAAATATATCTAGAGCTATCACGAGCCACAATTAGCCTGCGAGGATTGGGCGTTTTGTTAGGTGGTGCCGCGCTGATTTTAGGTGGTGTAATGAAACTGTTTCTATTTTGGCTGATGTTTTTTAATGATTGGCAAGGCGACTGGATAACGAAGGTTTTTCTTTTACTCTGCCTCCCAGCTGTAGTGTGGGCGCTATTACCGTACGTAAAGCTGGATCTGGTGCTCCCCAGAGATGAACCGATTCGTTTCAATCGGCTGCGTCGGAAGATCTATATTTATCAGTACCGATTTCACCGCTTTTTCGTCTTTAGCCGCAAACACTGGGGCGTCAAACCGGTCGCTTACAACTGGGAAGACGTAACAGCTGAAGTCTACCGAGTATACGTTCCCGGCCACGGTGGCCTGATCGAAAACGTCATGCTGTCGATCCGCAACCCAGAGACCAAAGAAGTCATCGACCGCGTATTCTTCACTCACGACCTCTACCGCGGCGAAACCTACTGGGCCATCGCCCGGCTGTTCATGCAGCAAGGCCCTGAAGCGCTGCCGAAGTTCGTCCACCCACCCCGTGACTGGAACGACGACGATGGCTTGAGCCACATGCACTGCTTAGCGCCAAAAGTTCATTGGCCAGAGGATATTGACTGTGAATCCCGTACTGCCCCGTCTGGGCCTTCAGGATCGAGTTGTACGGCCCCAACCAAGTAGGAAACGGTAGCTCTGGAAGTGCCTACCATGGCAGGGCGTTTCATACCTTTTCGCAGCAACACTGCTGACAATGTATTGGCCGGGTTAAATATTGAAACTGCGTATACTGAAGTGCATATCCGGAGGAAACATGTCGCATAAGCCAAGCGTGTTAATGGGCCGAGCGCCAAGCTGGAGCTACGATCTACCGAGCATTAACGAAGCCCCCGTATCCGACCTTATTCTGGACAGCGTCAACCCGCCTCCCAATCATGTCAATGGCGTGTACATGGAGTTACCTCGTTCCACTGTACTTCTACGCGGCGTATTGGCTTTGCTTGGTGTTCCAATGCTGTTTTTCTTGTTTGGTATAGCGGCACGAGTGTACTGGAGCCTCATTGATTACGGCCATACTTTCGATTGGATGATGGTGATAATTTCAATATTCGGCCCTCTAATTTGCATATGGGTCGTCAGCGCATTTGTCAGGCTAGATTTAACACTTCCGCGGGACGAGCCAATACGTTTCAATCGCTTACGCCGAAAAATCTATGTATATCAGTTCAGATACCACTACCTGTATCTGCTCAGCCGTAAACACTGGGGCGTTAAACCGGTCGCCTACGACTGGGACGACATAACCGCAGAAGTCTACAGAGTCTACGCCCCCGGTCACGGTGGGCTTATTGAAAACGTCATGCTTTCGGTCCGTAACCCGGAAACCGACGAAGTCACCGACCGCGTGCTCTTCACCGACGACCTTCACCGAGGCGAAGCCTACTGGGCCATTGCGCGATTGTTCATGCAGCAAGGACCCGAAGCCTTGCCGGCATTCGTCCACCCACCCCGTGACTGGAACGACGACGATGGCCTGAGCCGCATGCATTGCCTGGCACCAAAAGTTCACTGGCCGGAAGACATAGACCGTGAATCCCGTACTGCCCCGTCTGAGGTAGAGGTTCGATGATCGTGCCGCGGTTGGGCAGCCTTACTGTACGCCTGCCCAGCCAATCATTCCCTGCGTTGGTCCAGCCCTACGGCAGGCTGCTCGACGCTCTGCCTGCCATCATCAGCCAGGCCATCATCCGCCTGACCATCGTCGCCCTCCTCTTCGTTCATCAGCGGGTCGTCATCAGGGTCGGGGATGGTCGATCGATCAGGGTCAACTGCCGGATCGGAAGCCCGGTCATCTCTTGGGATATACCTGATGATGCAGACATAGCGTTCGCAGAACTGAATGCCGCCACGATTGGCGTGCATGCAGCGGTTCATTTCGAATCCAAGCGCTTAAGCGACCCGACCGCTCCCAAAATTGGTGGACCGGTCAGCCTGGAGCTAGAGCACAAACTAAAATTTCACATCATATTGCCCAAATACGATGATGAATGCTCGGCCTCTCGCTGCCCCCTGTCAGTACATCGTTATGGTGATGGAACCTTCCCCGATTTTATTGACGGAGAAACTCTCGCACTTGATGAATGCCGACCAATTCAAGTTGAAGCCCTTGCCGAGAGGGAGACATTTCACGGCTTTTCGCAGCCAAAGTGGCCTGACTATAAAGATAAAATTTCAGTGAAAAAAAAGCGACGGTCATATGACCTAGATGAGCCGCACCTGTCTTGGCTAGAGTTCACTGGAACGGTGGAGCTAATTCCGAGTATTGGGTCGCACTCCATAAGAGCGGCGACACTACTGATATGTTACTGGTCAGATAAGAGACTCCCAGATGCCTATGTCGAGATCTGCGTAAAGGAAGCCAATGAATGAAAGCCAAACCAAAAATACTTTCGGAGCGGGCTTTATGCTGGAGTCATGATCTGCCCGATGTCAGTTCGAGTGCAGTTCCACGCATAAGCTTCGAAGACGTACATCCCTCGCCAAACTTTTTTGATGGGGTATGCCTGTAGCTTCCTCGTTCTACTGTCAGTTTGCGTGGCATCATCACATTAACAGGAGTGCCGATACTGGCTTTTACTATTGGTGCCCTTATCTACATGCCTGGCATTTTTTTTGATATTAATTGGTCGGGTGACTGGCATATTGACCTACTAGCCTCGCTAACGATTTTAATAGGCATATGGGCTACCGCGACATACATAAAGATAGATTTGGTGCTACCACGGGACGAACCTATCCGCTTCAATCGCCTACGACGCAAAATCTATCTCTATCAATTCAGATTCCACTACATCTATCTGTTCAGCCGCAAACACTGGGGCTTAAAACCGGTCGCCTACAACTGGGACGACATAACCGCCGAAGTCTACCGAGTCTACGCCCCCGGCCACGGTGGCCTGATCGAAAACGTCATGCTGTCAATCCGCAATTCGGAAACCAACGAAGTCATCGACCGCGTGTTCTTCACCCACGACCTCCGCCGCGGCGAAGCCTACTGGGCCATCGCCAGGCTGTTCATGCAGCAAGGCCCTGAAGCGCTGCCGAAGTTCGTCCACCCACCCCGTGACTGGAACGACGACGATGGCCTGAGCCACATGCATTGCCTGGCACCAAAAGTTCACTGGCCGGAAGACATAGACCGTGAATCCCGTACTGCCCCGTCTGAGGTGGAGGATCGATGATCGTGCCGCGGTTGGGCAGCCTTACTGTACGTCTGCCCAGCCAATCATTCCCTGCGTTGGTCCAGCCCTACGGCAGGCCGCTCGACGCTCTGCCTGCCATCATCAGCCAGGCCATCATCCGCCTGGCCATCGCCGCCCTCTTCTTCGTTCATCAGCGGGTCGTCATCAGGGTCGGGGATGGTCGGCCGATCGGGGTCAACTGCCGGGTCGGGTGAAGTGGGCAAGTCAGGGTTCGTACCGCCTTGTGCACTCGGATCGGGGCTCATCGCTGCATACCTCTCACAAAACTGTTAAACGAATCTCGGGGCACCTATCAGCGCGGTTGCGGATGCTCGGCAGAAACCGAATTGTTGGCTTCCACATCCTGCATCTCTTCCTCGACAGGCCCCTCGTCATCCGTAGGTAACGGGACTTCCCCAGCACCGCTGCCGGCTTGCTCGTCGTTGGTCCTTGCGCTGCCATTGTCCCGATCCAGCTGCCCGTCCTGGTCCGAGCCGGGGTTGCCAGGCGGTGGGTCCCAATCGACGGGACGCTTTTCGGACCACGCCTCGCCGACGCCTTGCCTTGGCTCGGACTCGGTTTTCTCGAGCCCGGGGCCTTTCTGATCGTTTGCCATGGAAGTTCTCCTCGGTTTGCGCATTGATCGCGCATACAGATCGGACGGGAAACGGCCAGCAGCAGTGCCTTGGGTTCGACAGGTGGCGCAAAAGGCCGGGGTACCGATCATGGCTTGCCGCTCTGGACAGCCGTTCCCCTTTAGGGTTCGGAGGCCGTCAAGGCCCTGTTCAACACGAGGATCGGCCAAGTCACCGAGCGCCGGTTCCTGTATCGCGACATAAAGCAAGGCAAACGAAGGTGTTCGAGGCTGACCGGTTGGGGCGCTCGACCACCTTGTAAGCCAGGCCGATACCGGCGCCTGCTGGACGCTGCCGCTTGCTGGCTGTGCGCAGCCCTACAAAACAGGATGGTTCGGTACCCTGCCCTCGAGCACCGCTGCCAACTCGGCCGCCGCAGTACGCGCCATCAATGCCCGCGCCTCGACGGTGGCCGAACCGATGTGCGGCAGCGCCACCACCTGGGGCAACGCCAGCAACGGCGAGGCGGCCGGCAGCGGCTCTTGCTCGAACACGTCCAACCCGGCCGCGCCGAGTTGCCCCTCGACCAGCGCCTGCACCAGCGCGGCCTCATCGACCACAGCACCACGGGCGATATTGACGAACACTGCATCGGCCCGCATGGCTGCGAACTGCTCGCGGCCGAACAAGTGATGCGTGGCCGGACTCAGCGGCACGCAGACGCAGACGAAGTGCGCCTCGCTCAACAATTGTTGCAGCGTCACCCGCCTTGCGGCGAACTGCGCCTCATACTCGGGCTTGGCACTATTGCCGCTGTACAGCACCTGCATGCCAAAACCGAAATGCCCGCGCCTGGCCACCGCCGCACCGATGCGGCCAAGCCCGACGATACCCAAGGTCTTGCCATGCACATCGCGGCCGAAGCGCGTGGCGTCGATAGCCTGCGTCCACTCGCCATCACGCACCATCCGCGCCAGCTCGCCAGCGCGTCGGGCAGCCATCATCAGCAACATGAACCCGGTATCGGCGGTGGCTTCGGTCACCGCATCCGGGGTGTTGGTCAAGCGGATACCGCGCTTGCGCAAGTACGCCAGGTCATAGTTGTCGAAACCCGCAGACACGCTGGCAATGGCCTTCAATGCCGGGGCCTGGTCAAGCAGCTCCGCCCCCAGCGGCAAGGTACTGCCGATCAGCCCGTCGGCAGTGGCCAGCGCCGCAAGAAAGCGTTCGCGGTCGGCCAGCGGCTGGTCGAAACGCTGGAAGTGGTAACGCCGGCCCAGCTCGGCCAGCACCTCGGCACTGGAAATCGGGCCGAAGGAAACGACATGTTGCATGGAACCTCCTCAGTCGATGCGCGTTTCAGGTTGAGCCGCGTACAGCCGCCGCGGCACGCCCCAGATGATCAATACCACCGCCAGCAGGCTGACGGCCGTCAGCAGCCACAGTGCCGGGGTCGGCGACCCGCTGACGTCGCGTACCCTGCCGACCAGATACGGGCCGACAATGCCGCCGAGCTGGCCGATGGAGTTGATCAGCGCAATACCCGCCGCCGCCGCCAGGCCGGCCAGGTACTTCGGCGGCAGGGTCCAGAAGATCGGCATCCAGGCGATGATCCCGGTCATGACCAGGCTCATGCCGAGCATCAGCAGCCACAGCTGGCCGCTGAAACCCGCGCATAGCGCATAGCCTGCGGTGGTCATGGCGGCACAGCTCGCCATGTGCCAGCGACGCTCGCCGCGCAGGTCGGAGCTGCGGCCGATCAGCAGGTTGCCCACTACCGCCAGCAGGTACGGGATCATCGTCAGCAAACCGATGTCCATGGCATCGGCCACGCCAGCATTGCGAATCAACTGCGGCATCCAGAACAGCAGCCCGGTCAGTGCCATCACCAGGCACAGGTAGATCGCCGACAACGCCAGCGAGGCCGGCTCGCGCAGGATGGCGCGAACCGAGCTGCCTCCTTCGGGCCTGGGCTCGGCATCGAGGCGCTCGCGCAGGTAGCGCTTTTCTTCCGCGTCGAGCCAGCGGGCATCCTCGATGCGGTCACTGACCAGCCACAGCACCAGCAGGCCCAGCAGTACCGACGGCAGCCCCTCGAGCAGGAACAGCCACTGCCAGCCGGCCAGCCCGTTGACCCCGTCGAAGTGGCTGAGAATGAACCCCGCCAACGGGCCACCGACGATGCCGCACAGGCAGATCGAGCTCTTGAAATAGGCATTGATGCGCGCACGGCGGTCGCTGGGGTACCACTGGGTGAAGAAGTACAGCACCCCGGGTACGAAACCGGCTTCCATCACACCGATGAGGAAACGCAGCACGTAGAACCAGGTTTCGCTGGTGACGAACATCATCGCCGCCGAGGTCAGGCCCCAGCTGATCATGATGCGGGCGATCCAGATGCGCGCGCCGATGCGGTGCAGCAACACGTTGCTCGGCACCTCGAACAGGAAGTAGCCGACGAAGAACAGGCTCGCGCCCAGCCCGTAGACCGCGTCGCTGAAGCCCAGCGCGCTCTGCATCTGCAGCTTGGCAAAACTGATGTTGACGCGGTCCAGGTAGGCGAACAGGAAACACACGATGAACAGCGGCACGATGCGCCAGTTGATCTTGCGGAACAGATGGTTATCCAGCGATTCCCGCGCGACCAGGTCGGCGGGTAAGGAGCGACTGGGCATGGCTGCAACCTCTTGTTGTTGTTCTTGGGGTATGGGTCGAATGCCCGCCCGGGCCTTGGCCGGGCGGGGGCAGCGAGACAACGTCGAAGCTCAAGGAATCAGGCCAGCGCCTCGCGGCTGTGCTGACCATCGACCAGGCGTTGCAGGCCCAGCGGGTTGGCGTTTTTCAGGGCGTCGGGCAGCAGCGCATCGGGGTAGTCCTGGTAGCACACCGGGCGCAGGAAACGGTCGATGGCCAAGGTGCCGACCGAGGTGCCACGCGCGTCGGACGTGGCCGGGTACGGCCCGCCATGCACCATCGCATCGCACACTTCCACGCCGGTCGGGTAGCCGTTGACCAGCAGGCGCCCGGCCTTGCGCTGCAGCACCGGCACCAGCGCGGCGAAGCGCTGCAAGTCTTGCGGCTCGGCAATCAGGGTGGCGGTCAGTTGCCCATGCAGGGCTTGCACGGCGCGGCGCAGTTCGGCTTCGTCGGCAACGGCGACGGCCACCGTGGCCGGGCCGAAGACCTCTTCCTGGAGCAAGGCGTCACCGTTCAGCAGCAGGCTCACGTCGGCCTGGAACAGCTGTGCCTGGGCCTGGTCACCCGCCTGTTCGGCGCCGGCCAGATGGCGCACGCCCGGGTGCTGGTGCAGGCGTTGTACACCTTGGATATAGCTGCGCAGGGTGCCGGCATTGAGCATGGTCTGCCCGGGCTGGTCGGCCAGTTGCGCGCCAAGCGCGGTGAGGAAGCGGCTGAACGCTTCGCCAGCGATACCCAGCACCAGCCCAGGGTTGGTGCAGAACTGCCCGCAGCCCAGCACCACCGAGCCGGCCAGCTCCCTGGCCACCTGCTCGCCCCGGGCCTGCAAGGCCGCCGGCAAGACCAGCACCGGGTTGATGCTGCTCATTTCGGCGAACACCGGGATCGGCTGCGGGCGTGCTGCCGCCAGCTCGCACAGGGCACGGCCGCCTTTGAGCGAACCGGTAAAGCCCACCGCCTGGATCGCCGGGTGGCGCACCAGCGCTTCGCCGACACCGGCACCGTAGATCATGTTGAACACGCCGGCGGGCATGCCGGTGGCGAGCACGGCGCGCTCGATCGCCTCGGCCACCTGCTCGGCGGTGGCCATGTGGCCGCTGTGCGCCTTGACCACCACCGGGCAGCCGGCGGCCAGCGCTGCGGCGGTGTCACCGCCAGCGGTAGAGAAGGCCAGCGGGAAGTTACTGGCGCCGAACACCGCCACCGGGCCGACGCCGGTGCGGTACTGGCGCAGGTCCGGGCGTGGCAGCGGTTGGCGCTGTGGCTGGGCGCGGTCGATGCGCGCGCCGAGGAAATCGCCGCGGCGCAGCACGTTGGCGAACAGGCGCATCTGGTTGCTGGTGCGCGCCCGTTCGCCCTGGATGCGCCCGGCCGGCAGCGCGGTTTCGCGGCACACGGTGGCGATGAAGCTGTCGTCCAGCGCATCCAGCTGGTCGGCAATGGCATCGAGGAACTGCGCACGGCGCTGCGGCGCCATGCCGTTGTATTCGGCAAACGCCGCTTCGGCAGCCTGCGCGGCGGCGTCCACTTCTTCAGGTGTGGCCTGGGCAAAGGCCAGCGGCAAGGCTTCGCCGGTACGCGCATCGAGGCTGTGCAGGCGCACGCTGCCGGCGGCGCTGCGCTGGCCGCCAATGAAGTTGCTTCCGGTCATGGTTGACTCCTGTAATGAGAAAGAAGGTTCAGATGCGCGTGTCAGGCAGTTAGCGGAAAGGGGGTGCTGCGCAGCCCTTCGCGGGCTCGCCCGCTCCCACAGGGACCGCGCAGTTCTGGCCGCTTGCGCCGTATTTGTGGGAGCGGGCGAGCCCGCGAAGGGCCGCAAAGCGGCCCCGATTCATCAATCGGCTGGCAGCGAGCTCAAAGGCTTTTCACCACCCCGGGGCGGACCTGCGCGGGCGCTGCTGCAATGCCGTTGCGCAGCGGCTGGCCAAAGGCATCGAGGCTGACCTCGAAGGTATCGCCCGGGCGCGCCTGGATGCCGTCGGCGAACGACAGCGTGGCGGTGCCGAAGTAATGCACGTGGATATCGCCAGCGCGCAAAAACTGCGGGTACTTGAAATGGTGGTATTCCAGGTTCTCGAAGCTGTGGCACATGTTCTGCTCGCCCGACAGGAACGGCTTGCGCCACAGCTCCTGGCCGTCGCGCAGGATGCGGCTGGTACCTTCCAGGTGGGCCGGCAGCGCGCCCAGGCGCAGCTCGGGGCCGAAGCTGCAGGCGCGCAGCTTGGAGTGGGCCAGGTACAGGTAGTTGCGCCGCTCCATCACATGGTCGGAAAACTCGTTGCCCAGCGCATAACCGAGACGATACGGCGTGCCGTCGGCAGCGATCAGGTACAGCCCGACCAGCTCCGGCTCCTCGCCGGCATCCTCGGCAAACGCCGGCAGCGGCAGGTCGGCGCCCGGGCGCACGACGATGCCGCCGTCGCCCTTGTAGAACCATTCCGGCTGCGCCCCCTCCTCGCCTGCCGGCGGTCGACCGCCGTCCAGGCCCCACTGGAACATGCGCATGCTGTCGGTCACGCTGCCTTCGGCCTGCTGCTGGTGCATCTTGTCGCGGGTGGCGGCGCTGCCCAGGTGGGTCAGGCCGGTGCCGGTGACCAGGCAGTGCGCCGGGTCGGGATGGTCCAGCGGCGGCAATACCCGGCCTTCGGCCAGCAGGGCCAGGTAGTCGTGGCGCTCGCCGAGGCCGGCGGCCTGCACTTCGGCGGCCAGGTCACGGCCGGCAGCAATGGCTTGCAGGGCCAACTCACGGGTGCTGCCGGCGCCACGTACTTCCAGGGCGTACTCGCCTTCCACCACGCCCACCCGGCGCGCGCCGGTGGCGGTTTCGAATTGAATCAATCGCATGCTTGTGCTCGCTCTTCGGTTGCGAAAGTTAGCGGGAGGCCGGGGCTACCCGCGTGGAAGCCAGGCGCTGGCGGCGCTCGAGGCGGTTGTAGACCACCCCGGTCAGCAGCAAGCCGAACAGCATCACCACGGCCAGGAAATACAGGCCCGACGACAGCTGCCCGGTGTGCTCCTTGAGCGCGCCGATGCCGAACGGGCCGAGGTAGCCGCCGAGGTTGCCGATGGAGTTGATCAGCGCGATGCCGGCAGCGGCACTGGCACCGGAGAAGAACCGCCCCGGCAAGGTCCAGAAAATGGCCGTGCAGGAGAACAGCGCGAAGGCCACCAGGCACAGCGCCGCCAGCTGCAGGCCGGGCACGCTCAGCCAGGCACTGAGGAACAGGCCGAGCGCCCCCAGGGCGTACAGCAGGCCGAGGTGGCCATAGCGGTCATTCAGGCGGTCGGAACTGCGCGGCACGATCAGCAGGCCGATGATGCCGAACAGGTACGGCACCGCCGAAACGAAGCCAGTGACCAGGTCGCTGCCGCCAAACTGGTGGATCAGCGTCGGCAGCCACAGGCCCAGGCCGTAGATGCTCAGGGTGACCGGCAAGTAGAACAGCGCCAGCAACAGCACCCGCCCGTCCTTCAACGCATGCAGGGGGTTGCCGTGGCGGGTCTGGCCGAACTCGCGCAGGTCGTTGGCCAGCTGTTCCTGCAGCCAGCTGCGTTGCTCGTCGCTGAGCCAGCGCACCTTGGCCGGGCCGTCCGGCAGCAGGCGCAGGGTTGGCCAGGCCAGCAGCACCGCCGGGGTGCCGATGCAGATGAACAGCCATTGCCAGCCATGCAGGCCGAAGTTGCCATCAAGCCCCAGCAGCGCGCCGGAAAGCGGCCCGGTAACCAGCATCGCCAGCGGCTGGGAAAGGATGAAGAAGCCGAGGATCTTGCCGCGATGGCGCACCGGGTACCACTGGGTGATGTAGTACAGCACCCCCGGGAAGAAGCCCGCCTCGGCCGCCCCCAACAGAAAGCGCATCAGGTAGAAGCCGTTGGGCCCGCTGACGAACGCCATGCCGACGGTGATCGCGCCCCAGGTGACCAGGATGCGGGCGAACCAGCGGCGCGCGCCGAAGCGGTCGAGCAACAGGTTGCTGGGCACCTCGAACAGGAAGTAACCGATGAAGAACAGCCCGGCGCCCAGGCCATAGGCCGCGTCACCCAGGCCGATGTCGGCGCCCATGTGCAGCTTGGCAAAGCCCACCGCAGAACGGTCGACATAGGCCACCAGGTACAGCAGGACCAGAAAAGGGATGAGTTTCAGTGTGATCAGGCGGACGAGCCGCTGCTCCTGAATCATGGCGATGTCTCCGATTGTTCTTGTAATGGGCACAGCACCTGGTCGGGCTTTTTGGCAGGCCATCGACCGGAAAATCGATCTTATAGTATTACTATTTAAAACAACAAGCCTTCACATAGCGCATTTTTGTCGATACAGTCAGTCGCACAACGACAAATAGTAATACTAATTAGGTGTCCCCATGTCTGATCACAAACGCCCGCTGCGCTCCGCCCAATGGTTCGGTACCGCTGACAAGAACGGTTTCATGTACCGCAGCTGGATGAAGAACCAGGGCATCCCGGACCACGAGTTCCAGGGCAAGCCGATCATCGGCATCTGCAACACCTGGTCGGAGCTGACCCCGTGCAACGCGCACTTCCGCAAGATTGCCGAGCACGTCAAGAAAGGCGTGCTGGAAGCGGGCGGCTTCCCGGTGGAGTTCCCGGTGTTTTCCAGTGGCGAATCCAACCTGCGCCCCACCGCCATGCTCACCCGCAACCTGGCCAGCATGGATGTGGAAGAGGCGATCCGCGGCAACCCGGTGGATGCCGTGGTGCTGCTGACCGGCTGTGACAAGACCACCCCGGCGCTGCTGATGGGGGCGGCGAGCTGCGACGTGCCGGCGATCGTGGTCACCGGCGGGCCGATGCTCAACGGCAAGCACAAAGGCAAGGACATTGGCGCCGGCACCATCGTCTGGCAGATGCACGAGGCCTACAAGGCCGGGCAGATCGACCTCAACGAATTCCTCTCGGCCGAGGCCGGCATGTCGCGCTCGGCGGGTACCTGCAACACCATGGGCACCGCCTCGACCATGGCCTGCATGGCCGAGGCGCTGGGCACCTCGCTGCCGCACAACGCCGCTATCCCGGCGGTGGATGCACGCCGCTACGTGCTCGCCCACCTGTCGGGGATGCGCATTGTCGACATGGTGCGCGAAGACCTGCGCCTGTCGAAGCTGCTCACCCGCGAAGCGTTTGAAAACGCCATCCGCGTCAACGCCGCCATTGGTGGCTCGACCAACGCAGTGATCCACCTCAAGGCCATCGCCGGGCGCATCGGCGTGGACCTGCAACTGGAAGACTGGACCCGCATCGGCCGCGGCACGCCGACCCTGGTCGACCTGCAACCTTCGGGGCGCTTTTTGATGGAAGAGTTCTACTACGCCGGTGGCCTGCCCGCGGTCATCCGCCGCCTGGGCGAACATGGCCTGCTGCCCAACCCGGGCGCGCTGACCGCCAACGGCAAGAGCCTGTGGGACAACTGCCAGGCTGCGCCGCTGTATGACGAAGAAGTCATCCGCCCGATCGACAAGCCACTGGTGGCCGACGGCGGCATCTGCATCCTGCGCGGCAACCTGGCGCCCAAGGGGGCCGTGCTCAAGCCGTCGGCGGCCACCCCGGCGCTGATGCAGCACCGCGGCCGGGCAGTGGTGTTCGAGAACTTCGAGGACTACAAGGCGCGCATCAACGACCCCGCGCTGGAGGTGGACGCCAATTCGGTGCTGGTGATGAAGCACTGCGGGCCGAAGGGCTACCCGGGCATGGCCGAGGTCGGCAACATGGGCCTGCCGGCCAAGCTGCTGGCCCAGGGCGTGACCGACATGGTGCGCATTTCCGACGCGCGCATGAGCGGCACAGCGTATGGCACCGTGGTGCTGCACGTGGCGCCGGAGGCTGCGGCGGGTGGGCCACTGGCGGCCGTGCGTGAAGGCGACTGGATCGAACTGGATTGCAAGGCAGGCCGCCTGCACCTGGACATTTCCGACCAGGAACTGGCCGGCCGCCTGGCCGACCTGCAAGCCCCGCCGCAGCTGATCAGCGGTGGCTACGCCAGGCTGTACCTGGACCACGTGATGCAGGCCGACGAAGGTTGCGATTTCGACTTTTTGGTCGGTTGCCGCGGCGCGGCGGTGCCCAAGCACTCGCACTGATGCCTGAAGCCTGTCGGTTAGCGTCATTGGAGCTGCTGCGCAGCCCATCGCGCCGGATTCTTCGCGGGTAAACCCGCTCCCACAGGTACTGCGCTGGCTTCACGTTCACGCTACAGCTGTGGGAGCGGCCGTGGCCGCGAACACCGGCAAAGCCGGTGCCATCCTCCGCGCCGCCTGCTTCGCGGGCATGCCCGCTCCCACAGGTACTGCGCTGGCTTCGCGTCGACGCTACACCTGTGGGAGCGGCCGTGGCCGCGAACACCGGCGCAGCCGGTGCCATCCTCCGCGCCGCCTGCTTCGCGGGCATGCCCGCTCCCACAGGTACTGCGCTGGCTTCGCGTTGACGCCACACCTGTGGGAGCGGCCGCGGCCGCGAACACCGGCGCAGCCGGTGCCATGCACCGCGTTGACGCGCTAATGCTATGATGCTGCCCCCGCCCGAAGGATCGCCTCCGCCGCACATGAACTACCGCCAGCCCACCACGCGCAAGAGCATGCACGCCACCCTGGTCCAGGACCTTGGCGTACAGATCGTATCCGGCCAACTCGCACCTGGGCAGAAGCTGCCCTCCGAGGCCAGCCTGTGCGAAACCTACGCGATCAGCCGGCCGGTATTCCGCGAGGCCATGCGCGCCCTCACCGCCAAGGGCCTGATCGAAGCCCGCCCGCGTACCGGCACCCTGGTGCGGCCCCGGCACGACTGGCACATGCTCGACCCGGATGTGCTGCACTGGCTGATGCAGGCCACGCCGCAGCAGGAGTTCTTCAACATGCTGTCCAGCGTGCGCTGGGTCATCGAGCCCGCCGCCGCCGCGCTGGCCGCCACCAACGCCAGCGCCGAGGACGTCGCGTCGATCGCCGAGGCCTACCAGCGCATGGAAGCCGCACGCAACCATGAAGAGCGCCTGCAACCCGACCTGGACTTCCACGCCCGCATCGCCGACGCCACCCACAACGACCTGCTGGCCTACCTGTGCAACATGCTGTCGATGGCGCTGCGCGAGTCGGTGCGCTATTCCAACCAGCGGGCGAATTTCGACGAACTCGCCCTGCCCCGGCACAAGGCAATCCTCACCGCCATCCAGAACGGCGACGCGCTGGGCGCGCGGCATGCTTCACTGGTGCAACTGGAGGATGCCCGCGTGGCCCTGGCCAAGGTGCTGGGCCAGGACCCGGCCAGCTGAGGCGGCGCTTGAACGGGGGCGTAGACGTTTAGCCAGGTTCCACTTGGGTCAGCCAACGCCGTTAGCCCCGACCTCCTCCATGAAATCCGCTAGATAGGCTTCCAGCCGCGCATGGCGTTCGGCAGCCAGGCGCGCCCCTTCGGCCGTCTTGAAGCCCGATGCCAGCTTGAGCAGCTTGGTATGAAAGTGCTCGATGGCGTAGGCCGAATCCTGATACGCCCGCCCATGAGCAGCGGGATTCTCGAAATCGTACAGCGCCGAGCCCATCCGCCCGGAAACGTAGAAACAGCGGGCAATACCCACCGCACCGATGGCGTCCAGGCGATCACTGTCCTGCAGAATTCGGGCTTCGAGGCTCGCTGGCTCGAAACCTGCGGAATAGCTGTGCGTTTTGATCGCATGGGCCACCTGCTCGACACGCGGCAACGGCCAGCCAAGCGCGGTGAGGATGGCGCTGGCCTTGTCGGCCGCTAAGCTCGACGCCTGCTTGCGCAAAGGTGAGTTCTTTTCGACTGGCACACAGTCGTGCAGTACCGTCGCGGCCAGCAGGACTTCAAGGTCGCCGCCCTCTGCCCGCTGGATTCGCTGCGCGTTTACCCATACGCGGTGGATGTGGGCCAGGTCGTGGGAACCATCGTGGTGGTCTGGTGGGAGATGTTTCAGCAGTTGAGCGGCGAGGTGTTGGAAAGGGGCGAAAGCTTCGCTGGTCATTGCTGGTGCGTTCCATTTCGGGTGTAGCCGTCGGTTTCAGAGTCCTGCATGGCGAGAAGCTGATTCGCGAAAAAATCAGAATTAACCCCTTCCTTGTAGGCCATTTCCCAAAGATACTCCCCTTCCCTGTTTTTCGTTGCGGTCATTTTTACAGCGTTCTAGTCTCGGTCCGTCGTTGCATATCAACGACCGGCTTTGACAGGCCGCGACGATACACAGTGCATACCCGTTCATGGCGGTTGTGCATGGGGCACGCTCGCGTGCGCCGGTTTCTGTGTTCGCCGGTCTGTCAACCCATGTACAGCTGCCACCTTTCCGTTTGACAGCGGGCTGGCGGTGGGCCCACCGAGAACACAGTGAAATGCTAAAAATTGTTCCAGATCCGCCTCATAACCTCCCATCCCTTGAAAACACTCTGATCCAGGCGACGGATTACGCATTGTGCGCGTCGACTGTCGTCCATCAGGCAATGCTCCTGCATCCCAAGTCATCGGCATCCATTCTAATGATGGCCTCGATGCATGAGTTGGAGACGCTGCGAGCCCTGCTTGAGCAAGTGCTGATCCAGGTGCAAATGCCCTTTGAGCCACGGCCCTTGCACTAAGGCCTTAACGTTGTGTCGCCTGGGCTGCCTTATTGCCGGCGATAGGGCCAGCGCAGGCACTAGAGATTTTCGGGGAGATTGAACAATGCCCACTGAAGAAACCAAATGCACCGTTGGCAAGACCACTTTCTACCAAGGTGAAAACCAGACCCATCCCCTCTTCCGCATCGAAGCCGGCATCCCTTGCCAGAGCGCCCGCGAACAGGCCTCGGAATTGATGGGCTACGCACGGGACCTCACCCTGGACGGCTTGATGGAAGACAAGCCACAGCTGATATGGGCTTCGCACTACCTGTGCGCGTTAGCCAAGGCGCTGATGGATGATGCCGAGCTGGGCATGATGCGCTGAACGTCCCCCAATGAATTGCCTTCAAGATCTGGAGCGCAGCACAGACTTGAAGGCAATTCGTACGCCCTGCCACATGGCTAGCCAGCATTGCTGCTGATCAGAACACCGACCATCCGATCCGCGAACTCAACAGCTCAAGCGCTGCCATCCCGGCCAGAGAGTTGCCCGCAGCGTTCAGCTCTGGTGACCACACGCACACAGTGAATTGACCTGGCACGATCGCCACGATGCCACCGCCCACCCCACTCTTGCCCGGCAACCCCACACGGTAGGCGAAATTGCCCGCCTCGTCATACAGCCCGCTGGTGGCCATGATCGAGTTCACCTGCTGGGTCTGGCGCGGGGTGAGAATTTGCGAGCCGCTGTGCTTGCAGAAACCATCGTTAGCAAGGAAGCAGAACGCCCGGGCCAGGTCCAGGCAGTTCATTTGCAGCGCACAGTAGCTGAAATAGCTACGCAGTACCGTTTCGACTTCGTTATGGAAGTTGCCGAACGACTGCATCAGGTACGCCATGGCGGCGTTACGCGCGCGGAACTGGTACTCCGAATCAGCAACGCGCGCATCGATCGAGATATGCGGGTTACCCGACAGCCGCCGCACGAAATCGCGCATCGACAAGGTAGGTGCTGCAAAGCGTGACTGGTTGATATCGCAAATCACCAACGCACCCGCGTTGATGAACGGATTGCGCGGGCGCCCGCGTTCGAACTCCAGCTGTACCAGCGAGTTGAACGGCTGGCCGGAGGGCTCATGGCCAAGCCGCTCCCAGATGGCCTCGCCCGAGTGGCCAATCGCCTGGACCAGGCTGAACACCTTGGAAATACTCTGCACCGAAAACGGCACCAGGGCGTCGCCTGCGCAGTGATAACTGCCATCGTTGCCGTAGACGGCGATGCCCAACTGGTTCGCCGGCACGTCGGCCAGCGCAGGGATGTAGTCAGCCACTTTGCCCTTGCCGATCAAGGGACGTACTTCTTCGAGAATCTCGTTCAACAGCGTTTGCATGGAGGGCCCTGTATCAATCCCCAGACGACGGCTTAGGGGTAGTATTCTTGACGAAGGTCAAGCGGGAGAAATCACACATTCGACAAGAAATGGCCGAGACTACCATGGTGGGCTGCGGCCACGGGGCCAGCAGGATCAGGCGGGCTTGTACCTGCAGGCGGTGCTGAGCAAACCATCGTCGGATACAATGAGAACAGGCTGAAAGCTGGTCAAACCTAACGGGCGGTTTCGTGGTGAAGGTAAATCGCACTTTTACATCTGCAAGCTGCCGTGCCTATAGCTCGAACGCATGTGTATGCGCCTTAACGCTCTGTGTCGACGATGGGCTGTGCCCATCGGCAACAACCAGCCAAAAACCAGATTCAGCTACCGCTATCGGCTTTCAGCTCTCGGAATTTCAGGCTCAGACGCTCGCGGCTAGTTGTGTGCCGATTCGCTACGCAGAGAAAAAATGCGAATGCTGGCATGATCTTGTCCAGTCAACGCGCATGTATAAGCACTATTCAAATGCTTTCTGTGCTAGCGAGGCTGCTGACGCAGCGGGCCAGTAGCATCGAGTGCCTGACCTCGCCTCAGTGAATGTCGATCTGATTATGCAAGCTGAGCTGAGTGGATGCTTTCGGAGCGGAGACCTAAGGACACCTTGGCCCGTCACCGCCGCCAGACAGCTCCTAAAGCCTTCGATCGCTGTTCGCTTGCCTACGCTGCGCTAGTCGGCCATGATATGGATACACATATGTGTATCCAGGATTCCCATAGTTATGAGCAGCAAAGACGTTGGCTTGCGCATACGCATTGAAAAAGATCTGCGCGAGGCATTTCAGTCAGCATGTACAGCAGAGGAACGGAAAGCATCCGAGGTGCTTCGCGAATTTATGCAGTGCTACGTCGAAAGACACGAACGCGGTCAAGGGGCGTTGTTCCCTGAGCCAAGCGAGCCAAGACTGAACTGACTGATCCCTCTCGAGAGAGTCGGAAAACGATAGGGGCAGCGGCGGCAACCGCTACCCCTATCTAACCACCCCTACTGACAGAAGTAGAGAAATGGCTATTGAGCATGATATGACGATTGACGTTAGCGGTAAAAATGTTCCGGAGGGAGCATTGCCCCGCCTTGGCAACCCTAAAACGATGTCTGGTCCACTTACCCACGGAGGAACGGGCATGGCTCCGCGCCGAACTATCGATCTTTTTTGTGGCGCAGGAGGTATCACCGAGGGCTTTCGCCAGGCTGGTTACACCAGCTTGTATGGTAATGACATCATGCCCGAAGCGATAGAGACCTTCCGCCTCAACCACCCTGAAGCCATTGCGGATTGTCGCCCCATCGAGGAAGTTGATCCCGCCGCAATCCGCGCCCAACTCGGCCTGGATAGGGGTGAACTCGATGTGCTAGTCGGCGGGCCTCCTTGCCAAGGCTTTTCAATTAACGCGCCCGAACGCTTCCTTGAGGACCCTCGTAACAAGCTTTTCAGGCACTATGAGCGATTTCTTGAGGAATTCATGCCTCAAGCCTTTGTGTTTGAAAACGTGCCAGGCCTTTTGTCGATTGGTGATGGTAAGGTTTACCGGCACATTATCGAAATCTTCACGAACCTCGGCTACCACGTCACCGCCAAGATTCTTTTTGCTGCACACTATGGCGTACCCCAAGAGCGCTGGCGATTGATCCTTCTGGGGTCTCTGACGGGCCCTATTGAGCATCCTGCCCCCTCGCATTACGCTGTAGGCCGAGCTAACTTCCGAGGTGGCAACACCATGACGTTCCAGCTCGGTGAGCTAGATCGTGAGAGCCTCAAACCCGCCGTGACGGTAAGTGAAGCAATTTCAGACCTACCTCCACTTGAAATGGGCGAAGGCGCGGAGACAATTGAATATCTCAGCCCCGCTGAAAGCAGTTTTGCAAAAAGTATTCGCAACCCAAGTGGTGAAACCTATAATCATTTCGCGGCTAAATTGTCGAAGCAAAATGCAGAGCGGATGATGCACGTACAACCAGGAGGATCCTGGAGAGATATTCCGTTCGAATTACTACCGAAAGGGATGCAACGCGCTCGACGATCAGACCACACTAAGCGTTATGGGAGATTGCATCCTGATCGACTACCAGGCACAGTTTTGACGAAATGTGATCCACACTGGGGAACAGTTTTCCTTCCGTACCAAAACCGCACCCTCACAGTGCGTGAAGCTGCACGCTTCCAGTCGTTCCCTGATACGTATAAGTTTTTAGGTTCGCGTGTCAGCCAATATGAACAAGTCGGGAATGCGGTTCCGGTATTGATGGCAAAAGCGATAGCAGAGAAGCTTTTAGCCCACTGGGCATCCAACAAAACTAGGGTTGTTCCTAGACAACATCAAAAGGAACTTGCGTTTGGCTAGCCGAATCATTGAGCTTTTCGGATATGCACCTACTGATCAATCACAGAAGGCCCGCCAAGCGCGGGCCAACTCAGAGTGCCCATTTGTAGCCTCGAAGTGCGTAAAAACGCTGAGCAACGGTGATATTAGTGGCGTTTGCACCCTCAAGCCTATGACTACAGGCCCTGTGATTTGCTGCCCGTACCGCCTTTATGCTGATGACTATCGCATTTTATTGGATGTTGCGAAGGTAGCATTTGAGGGCGATGTGGAGCTTTTCCGCGGCAATGAGGCCCGAGCAGCTACAGTGTCGCCTGGCAAGATAAAAGTTGCTGTTTTTGGCAAAAGATGGGGAAAGGAGCTCAGGCTTCCAAATCGCGGTAAGTCCGGCGGTTACTTTGTCGATTGGGTTTTGGCGCGACTCGACGACAAGGGCGATTTGAAAGACTTCGTGGCCATCGAAGTCCAGTCTATTGACACCACTGGTAACTACCAAGAAGAGCGGCGTGCGTATCTGAACAACGAGGAACCAACGAAGGCTAGCACTGCGGGATTCAACTGGGAAAATGTCAATAAGCGCATCCTTCCTCAGCTAATTTATAAAGGCCATGTCCTCAGAAGGGAGCGGCTTTGTCGCAGCGGCTTATTCTTTGTCTGTCCTAAACCAGTCAACGACAAAATTCGCGAGAGGCTCGGCGGCACTTTGTATGAGTATCAACTCCAGCCTGGGTCACTTTCATTAATGTGGTACGACATTGGCGAGGAAGTGCCTGAGGGGCAGATTCGAGAGCTGAAGGCAGAGGGGGTGTTCACCACCACCGTTGACCAAGTCGCGAATGCATTTACCTCTCCTAGCAACCTGCCGAATGAAAATGTCTACCGGGACGCAATTCTTGCCCAGTTGTGACGACTCGACGAGATGCTTCAAATGGGGAAAGTCTGTGGCAACCTCTCGCCTCGCTGCACGCAGATTGACCTGGAATCGTGGCTACTCCCCGTTTCAATCATTTTGCTCCTCCGCCGGCACCATACGTCCGTCTGGCACTAAAATAGCTTAATCCAATGATGTATGCCGGAAGACTTCAGAACGCCCGATGAACGACATCGGGCTTTTTTTGCAACACCATTTGAAGCAAGCAGAATAAAGATTTGATCAACCAATGCCAAAAGCAGCGAAGGTTCGCACAGCGCCAACTTTGATTGCGTCTAAATGGATCTTCGAGAATTAGTGATGGGAGATGTAAAGCTTATTCAGGACGGACTGTGCAAACAAAAAAGCCACCCAAAGGTGGCTTAATTGTTTAAATAATGGTCGGGACGGAGTGATTCGAACACTCGACCCCTTGCACCCCATGCAAGTGCGCTACCGGGCTGCGCTACGCCCCGACTGGGCTTTGAAGCATGTTCTCAATGCTACCGAGAACGTTGAAGAATGTACCCTAACCTCCTGATAAATGAAAGCTTTTTCTCAAAAAATTTTCACTCATCACCAACCAGGTCACTTCTTCAACACCACCAACACATCCTCCAATTCAACAATCATCTGCCGAATCAGCTGCTTGTACTGGCTAGACTCATCCTTGGCCTCCTCACTGGAAAGCCTCAACCGCGCCCCACCAATGGTGAAGCCCTGATCATAAAGCAGCGCACGAATCTGGCGAATCATCAGCACGTCCTGGCGCTGATAATACCGCCGGTTCCCCCGCCGCTTCACGGGATTGAGCTGGTCGAACTCCTGCTCCCAATACCGCAGCACGTGCGGTTTTACCGCACAAAGCTCACTCACCTCACCGATGGTGAAGTACCTTTTGCCCGGTATAGGGGGCAGTTCGTCGTTATGGCTTGGTTCCAGCATAGGCCTCAACCCGGGCCTTCAACTTCTGCCCTGGACGAAAGGTGACGACGCGCCGTGCAGTGATCGGGATTTCTTCCCCAGTCTTGGGGTTGCGGCCCGGCCGCTGGCGTTTGTCGCGAAGGTCGAAGTTGCCGAAACCGGACAGCTTGACCTGCTCGTTCTCTTCAAGTGCGTGCCGAATTTCTTCGAAAAACAGCTCGACCAGCTCCTTGGCCTCACGCTTGTTAAGCCCTAGCTCCTCGTACAGCCTTTCGGCCATCTCAGCTTTCGTCAGAGCACCCATGCCGTTATTTCCTTAACGTGGTGTTCAACCTTTGTTCGAGCGAGGTGAGGATGTTTTGCAGTGCGGCGTTCACCTCATCGTCGTTAAGAGTGCGCGATGGATGCTGCCAGGTCAAGCCGACGGCCAGGCTTTTTCTATCAGGATCAATGCCTTTACCCTGGTAGACATCAAACAGCCTGAGGTCTGTGAGCCATTCGCCTGCATTGTCACGAATTACTTCAAGCACCGCGCTAGAAGCGACATCACGTCCTGCGATCAAAGCCAGGTCACGACGGGTTTCCGGGAACTTGGACAGCTCGCTGAACTTCGGCAGGCGGCCTTCGACCACGTCACCCAGCACCAGCTCGAAGAGGAACACCGGGCGGTCCAGGTCCAGGGCCTTGGCCAGCTCTGGGTGGATGGCGCCGAGGTAGCCGACCAGCTTGCCGTCACGCTCGATGGCGGCGGTTTGGCCCGGGTGCAGGGCGGGGTGCTTGCCGGCGCTGAAGGTGAAGTCGCCCAGCGCGCCGGAGTAGCCTAGCAGGGCTTCCACGTCGGCCTTCACGTCGAAGAAGTCGACG
This sequence comes from Pseudomonas sp. SMV7, assembly GCF_052041995.1. Taxonomy (NCBI): domain Bacteria; kingdom Pseudomonadati; phylum Pseudomonadota; class Gammaproteobacteria; order Pseudomonadales; family Pseudomonadaceae; genus Pseudomonas; species Pseudomonas sp. SMV7. The sequence goes on from NZ_JBKGGT010000006.1 coordinate 193,207, forward strand.
CCGTCGCGGCCGTTGGCCCAGCCTTCCGGCAGGCGGCTGCCGGTGACCACGCCGGCGATCATCGGTTGCTGCTGCAGGTCGCCGAGCTGGCCGACGAAGCGCAGGCCGCTTTCGAACAGGCGCACGCGGTCTTGCTGGCGGTTCAGGTTGTGCTGCAGGGCCTTGACCAGGCCCGGCCACAGCGAGGCGCGCATGGCGGCCATGTCGCTGGAGATCGGGTTGGCCAGCAGCAGCGGCTCTACGCCCGGGCTGAACAGTTCGAACAGTTTCGGGTCGATGAAGCTGTAGGTGATGGCTTCCTGGTAGCCGCGGGCAACCAGCAGGCGGCGCAGGGTCGGCAGGTCACCGCGGGTTTCTGGCTTGCCTTGCGGCGCCAGGCGGGCTTGCGGGTAGCGCACCGGCAGGTTGTTGTAGCCGTACAGGCGGGCCAGCTCTTCGATCAGGTCTACTTCCAGGCTGATGTCGAAGCGGTGGCTTGGGACGTTGACGGTCCACTGCCCTTCCCCGTTAGGAGTCGTGGTCAGTTCCAGGGCATTGAGCAGTTGCTCGACCTGGGCGGGGTCCATTTCCATGCCGAGCATCTGGGTGATGCGTTCGGCGCGCAGGGTCACCGGGGCGACGTGCGGCAGGTGCTGTTCGCTGACGGCTTCGACCACCGGGCCGGCTTCGCCGCCGACGATGTCGAGCAGCAGCTGGGTGGCGCGCTCCATGGCTTCGCGGGCCAGCTGCGAGTCGACGCCGCGCTCGTAGCGGTGCGAGGCATCGGTGTGCAGGCCGTAGGAACGGGCTTTACCGGCGACGGAAATCGGCTCGAAGAAGGCGCTTTCCAGGAACAGGTCGCGGGTTTTTTCGGTGTTCACACCGCTGTGCTCGCCACCCATGACGCCGGCGATGGCCAGGGCGCGGGTGTGGTCGGCGATGACCAGGGTGTCGGCGCGCAGGGCCACTTCCTGGCCGTCGAGCAGGACGAGTTTCTCGCCTTCTTCGGCCATGCGTACGCGGATGCCGCCGTTGATTTCCGCCAGGTCGAAGGCGTGCATCGGCTGGCCGAGTTCGAGCATCACGTAGTTGGTGATGTCGACGGCAGCGTCGATGCTGCGCACGTCGCTACGGCGCAGGCGCTCGACCATCCACAGCGGGGTCGGCTTGCTCAGGTCGACGTTGCGGATGACGCGGCCCAGGTAGCGTGGGCAGGCCGCCGGGGCGCTGACTTCGACCGGGCGCACTTCGTCGTGGGCAGCCGCTACGGCTGGCACTACCGGGCGGGTAACCGGGGTGTCGTACAGGGCGCTGACGTCGCGGGCCAGGCCGGCGATGGACAGGCAGTCGCCGCGGTTCGGGGTCAGGCCGATCTCGATGCTGGCGTCGTCCAGGCTCAGGTATTGGCGAATGTCTTCACCCACCGGAGCGTCGGCGGCCAGTTCCAGCAGGCCGTCGTTCTCTTCGCTGATCTGCAGCTCGGCAGCCGAGCACAGCATGCCGAACGACTCGACGCCGCGCAGCTTGGCCTTCTTGATCTTGAAGTCGCCGGGCAGTTCGGCGCCGATCATGGCGAACGGGATCTTGATGCCTGGGCGGGCGTTAGGGGCGCCGCATACCACCTGGAAGGTTTCCTGGCCGTTGCTGACCTGGCACACGCGCAGCTTGTCGGCGTCCGGGTGTTGTTCGGTGGCGAGAATCTCGCCCACGACGATGCCGCTGAACTGGCCGGCAGCGGGGGTGACGCTGTCGACTTCGAGGCCGGCCATGGACAGGCGGGCGACCAGTTCGTCACGGGAGACTTGCGGGTTTACCCAACCGCGCAGCCACTGTTCACTGAATTTCATGCTGTTCTCCTGAAAGTTGCGTCGGGCATTGACCTAGCGGAATTGCGCGAGGAAGCGCAGGTCGTTGTCGAAGAACAGACGCAAATCGTTGACGCCATAGCGCAGCATGGCCAGGCGCTCGGCGCCCATGCCGAAGGCGAAGCCCTGGAACTCTTCCGGGTCGATGCCGGACATGCGCAGTACGTTCGGGTGCACCATGCCGCAACCCATTACTTCCAGCCAGCCGGTTTGTTTGCACACGCGGCAGCCTTTGCCGGAACACATCACGCACTGGATGTCGACTTCGGCGGACGGCTCGGTGAACGGGAAGAACGATGGGCGGAAACGCACCGCCAGTTCTTTCTCGAAGAACACCCGCAGGAATTCCTCGATGGTGCCCTTGAGGTCGGCGAAGTTGATGTCGCGATCGATCAGCAGGCCTTCGACCTGGTGGAACATCGGCGAGTGGGTGATATCCGAGTCGCAACGGTACACGCGGCCCGGGCAGACAATGCGGATCGGCGGCTGGGTGGACTCCATGGTGCGCACCTGCACCGGCGAGGTGTGGGTGCGCAGCAGCATGTTGGCGTTGAAGTAGAAGGTGTCGTGCATCGCCCGCGCCGGGTGGTGGCCGGGGATGTTGAGCGCTTCGAAGTTGTGGTAGTCGTCTTCCACCTCGGGGCCTTCGGCGATGCCGTAGCCGATGTGGGTGAAGAACTGCTCGATGCGCTCGAGTGTACGGGTGATCGGGTGCAGGCCACCGGTGGCCTGGCCGCGGCCTGGCAGGGTGACGTCAATGCATTCGGCCGCCAGGCGAGCGCTGAGCTCGGCTTCTTCGAAGGCCGCCTTGCGGGCATTGAGCACCACGGTAACGCGCTCTTTGGCGTCGTTGATCAGCGCGCCGACTTTCGGCCGCTCTTCGGCTGGCAGGTTGCCCAGGGTCTTCATCACCTGGGTCAGTTCGCCCTTCTTGCCGAGATAATTAACCCGGATCTGTTCCAGGGCATTGATGTCTTCAGCGCGCTCCACAGCTTCCAGGGCTTGGGAGACCAGCGCATCCAGGTTTTCCATGTACAGACTCCAGATACGAAAATAGGGGAAGAGCTTTGAAGGCTCTTCCCCTATCGATGACGTTCAATGCCCGACGGCGCTGGCGCCGCCGGGTGATTGTCGCGGGTACTTAAGCCAGAACGGCTTTAGCTTTCTCGACAATCGCAGCAAACGCCGCTTTTTCGTTCACTGCCAGATCGGCCAGAACCTTACGGTCGATTTCGATCGAAGCCTTTTTCAGGCCAGCAATCAGACGGCTGTAGGACAGACCGTTGGTGCGGGCACCGGCGTTGATACGAGCGATCCACAGTGCGCGGAACTGACGCTTCTTCTGACGACGGTCACGGTAGGCATATTGACCAGCCTTGATGACCGCCTGCTTGGCAACGCGGAATACGCGCGAGCGTGCACCGTAGTAGCCTTTAGCCAGTTTCAGAATTTTCTTGTGACGCTTACGAGCGATGACGCCACGCTTAACACGAGCCATGAGTAACTTCCTCTATCTAAACCAGAATTAACGTACGCGCAGCATGCGCTCGACTTTTGCCACGTCAGACGGGTGCAGCAGGCTGGCACCGCGCAGTTGACGCTTACGCTTGGTCGACATTTTGGTCAGGATGTGGCTCTTGAAAGCGTGCTTGTGCTTGAAGCCGGAAGCGGTCTTCAGGAAGCGCTTCGCAGCACCGCTCTTGGTTTTCATTTTTGGCATGTTGGAACTCCGCATTCGATAAAATTACACAATAATCATCAGGCCTGCCGTGCCCGGGAGATTACTTCTTCTTTTTGGGGGCGATGACCATCATAAGCTGGCGTCCTTCCATCTTCGCATGCTGCTCAACGGAGCCGTATTCGGCGAGGTCGGCTTCGACCCGCTTCAACAGCTCCATGCCCAGCTCCTGGTGGGCCATCTCACGGCCGCGGAATCTCAGAGAGATCTTGGCCTTGTCCCCATCGGTAAGGAAACGTACCAGGTTGCGTAGTTTTACCTGGTAATCCCCTTCTTCCGTCCCTGGACGAAACTTGATTTCTTTAATCTGGATCTGCTTCTGGTTCTTCTTGGCTTCGTTGGCCTGCTTCTTCTTCTCGAAGAGGTGCTTGCCGTAGTCCATCACCTTGCAGACGGGCGGCTGCGCGTCGGCAGAAATTTCCACCAGATCCAGCTTCGCTTCATCAGCGATACGAAGCGCTTCATCAATCGAGACGATGCCAATCTGCTCGCCGTCAGCGCCAATTAACCGAACCTCGCGTGCCGAGATATTCTCGTTGATCGGGGCTTTCGGTGCAGTTCGTTTATCGTTTCTCATTTCACGCTTAATAGTCATTACTCCGATTCTAGGCGACCGCGCTGGGCAACAGCGCTGTTGAGCAGCTGCGTGAATTCAGCCACCGGCATGGAGCCGAGGTCTTTGCCTTCACGGGTGCGTACGGCGACGGTCTGCGTTTCGACTTCGCGATCCCCTATAACCAAAAGGTACGGGACCTTGAGCAAAGTATGCTCGCGGATTTTAAAGCCGATCTTCTCATTTCTCAAGTCCGACTTGGCACGGAAACCGCTACCGTTCAGGGTATTTTCCACCTCGAGGGCGAAATCGGCCTGTTTGTCGGTGATGTTCATGATCACCGCCTGGGTTGGCGCCAGCCAGGCCGGGAACACACCGGCGTAGTGCTCGATCAGCATGCCGATGAAGCGCTCGAACGAACCGAGGATGGCGCGGTGCAGCATGACCGGGCGCACCCGGCTGTTGTCTTCGGCGATGTAGCTGGCATCCAGGCGCTCGGGCAGGTTCGGGTCGTACTGCAGGGTACCGCACTGCCAGCTACGGCCGAGGCAGTCGCGCAGGGTGAACTCGATCTTCGGCCCGTAGAAGGCGCCCTCGCCCGGCTGGTATTCCCACTCCAGGCCCGATTCGTTCAGGGCGTCGGCCAGTGCACCTTCGGCACGGTCCCACAGCTCTTCGGAACCGACGCGCTTGGCGGGGCGGGTCGACAGCTTCATGGCGATGTCGGTGAAGCCGAAGTCCTTGTACACGTCCAGGGTCAGCTTGATGAAGTCGGCGGCTTCTTTCTTCACCTGTTCTTCGGTGCAGAAGATGTGCGCGTCGTCCTGCACGAAGCCACGCACGCGCATGATGCCGTGCAGGGCGCCGGACGGCTCGTTACGGTGGCAGGCACCAAACTCGGCCAGGCGCAGCGGCAGGTCGCGGTAGCTCTTCAGGCCCTGGTTGAACACCTGCACGTGGCACGGGCAGTTCATCGGTTTTACCGCGTAGTCACGGCTTTCCGACGAAGTAGTGAACATGTTCTCGGCGTAGTTGGACCAGTGGCCGGAACGCTCCCAGAGAATGCGGTCGACCACCTGCGGGGTCTTGATTTCCTGGTAGCCGTTGGCGCGCTGCACCTGGCGCATGTACTGCTCGAGCACCTGGTACACGGTCCAGCCGTTGGCATGCCAGAACACCATGCCCGGGGCTTCTTCCTGCAGGTGGAACAGGTCGAGCTGCTTGCCGATCTTGCGGTGGTCGCGTTTCTCGGCCTCTTCGATGCGCTGGATGTACGCGGCCAGCTGCTTCTTGTCGGCCCAGGCGGTGCCGTACACGCGTTGCAGCTGCTCGTTCTTGGCATCGCCGCGCCAGTAGGCGCCGGACAGCTTGGTCAGCTTGAACGCCTTGAGGAAGCGGGTGTTCGGCACGTGCGGGCCGCGGCACATGTCGACGTATTCTTCGTGGTAGTACAGGCCCATGGCCTGCTCGTCCGGCATGTCTTCGACCAGGCGCAGCTTGTAGTCTTCGCCACGGGCCTTGAACACGTCGATGACCTCGGCACGCGGGGTCATCTTCTTGACCACGTCGTAGTCCTTGTCGATCAGCTCCATCATGCGCTTTTCGATGGCGGCCATGTCTTCAGGGGTGAAGGGGCGCTCGTAAGCGATGTCGTAGTAGAAGCCTTCGTCGATGACCGGGCCGATGACCATCTTGGCGCTCGGGTACAACTGCTTCACCGCGTGGCCGACCAGGTGGGCGCACGAGTGGCGAATGATCTCCAGTCCCTCTTCATCTTTAGGGGTGATGATCTGCAGGGTGGCGTCGTTGTGGATCAGGTCGCAGGCATCGACCAGCTTGCCGTCGACCTTGCCGGCCACGGTGGCCTTGGCCAGGCCGGCGCCGATGGAAGCGGCGACTTCGGCTACGGATACGGCATGATCGAACGAACGTTGACTGCCATCGGGAAGAGTAATAACGGGCATGGCGCCTCCTCTCCTAGTGGTGACCCCTACCAAAGGTCACGTGGGTTGGGATGAGCCAGTACAAGATCCGACCTGCCTTCCTGCACAGGAAGCCTGCCTCACAGTGGCAGAAGCCTTTCGGCTTGCGGGGGACGAACCAGAGTGACTGGAAAGAAAAAAACATAGCTGCGGTGCGCAACGGCGCGACCACAAGCCGGGCATGCTAGCACGCGGCTTATGGGCCACGCAGAAATATTTGGAAATTACGCCGTTTGGGTGAACTAACACGGAAAATTTCCTATCAGACTTTGGGAAGCAACCTACTCTTGATGAGACCTTAACCCAAGGAGTAACTGGTTATGCGAGTTCCGTCTCTTCTGGCCCTGGCGGCCGCTGGCGCTTTGCTGCTGCCCGTGGCTGCGAACGCCGGCAACTTCCCAGCCGGGAAGGAGGCCGCCTACATGACCCAGTGTACCCAGGTGGCCAGCGGCCAGGGCGTTGACGCCGCAACCGCGAAAAAGCACTGCGATTGCGGTGCCCAGGCCATCAAAAAGAATTTCACCGACGCGGAAATCGCCGACCTGGACAGCAAGGATGGTGTCGATGCCAAGCTGATGCAGAAGGCGCAGACCGTGGTGAAACAAGCCTGCGCACCGAAGCGCTGAAACCTTGCAGCCAGAGCAGGCCAGCCATTCTTTGCGCTGGATCAATATCCTGCGAAGGTAAAAGGCGCTAGATGCGCAGAATTAGACTATGATGTGTTCCGTGCTCCGTAGCCTCGGCCGCATTGCACCACTGAAAAAACTAAATGTTCTGGAGATTCACCCATGTCCAATCGCCAACAAGGCACCGTCAAATGGTTCAATGATGAGAAAGGCTACGGCTTCATCACCCCAGCAGGCGGCGGCGACGACCTGTTCGTTCACTTCAAGGCCATCGAATCCGACGGCTTCAAGAGCCTGAAAGAAGGCCAGACTGTTTCCTTCGTCGCCGAGCGCGGCCAGAAGGGCATGCAGGCTGCACAGGTTCGTCCGGAGTAATTCGGATAGCTGTAAAAAAACCCGCTCTTGTGGCGGGTTTTTTTATGGGTGCGTTTTTTTGTGGGAGCGGCCTTGTGTCGCGAGAGGGGCGCGAAGCGGCCCCAGGGTTCAGCTCAGCCGCTTGAATGGCGGGGCCGCTCTGCGGCCCTTTCGCGACACAAGGCCGCTCCCACAGGGGTCGCGCCGGTCTTCAGGGCTGGGTCAGCCGCAGTTGACCCGGGTCACCTTGCCCTGCTCGTCCACATTCAGGTTCAAGCGCTCGGAGCGGTACTCCAGGGTGACCACATCGTGCGGCTTGAGAATGCGCGCCATCTGCGAGCCACTGGCCTTGCGCGCCTGCTCCAGCAGTTCGGCGCTGGCCGGTTTGCCAATGGTGAAATCGGCGCCGCTGGCTTCGCAGCGGCCATCGTTGCCAGCCGGCGTAGCGCCACCCTCGGCATTGCCACCAGTGCTGCAACCAGCCAGGACAACAGCCACCGCCAAGGTTGCCAGGTAAGCACGGGTACGGAACATGAAGCCTCCTAAATCGGTCCGGGAACTGTCTGATCGGACAGTCCCACTGTTCTTTTGTTGCAAAACCGGTCAAGTTTGCCTCAACCAAGCGGCACAGGCGAAAACGCAATCGTGACCGGATTTTGCACAACCCGCCACGCATGCCATATGCTTAAGTCGCAAGGTCAATGACGCAAAGTCATGATTTAGTGCAGGAAGTGGAGCGCACCCCGCCTCCATCGAACACCAGGGTCAGTGTTCGTCCTTCGTCCGGGCCCCCAACGAGAGCGTTAATGAGCAGCCACAGCATTGTTGCCGATATCAAGGTCAAATGGGCCGAAGGCCAGAGCGCGTACAGCCCCGGCACACCGGAAGAGTTGTTACTGATTGCCATCGACCTGCTGGTGCGCGACCGCGGCGGCGAGGCGGCGCGCAGCTTCATCGACCAGGTGTTCGAACGCTACGCGCCGCATGCGGCTATTCCAATCGAGCCAAACGCGCGCTGAGCAGGTCGAACAGGCCCTGGGCATCGCCCTGCTCCACCCATAGCACATTGGCAGGCTGCTTGAGCACGCCGTACCAGTCGGCAATGGTCTGGCCGAAGGTAGGCCCTTCGCGGCTGTCGATGCTCATGTGGATGCGCCGGCCGCTGAACAGCTCGGGCTTGAGCAGGTAGGCGATGACGCTGGCGTCGTGCACCGGGCCGCCGGGCATGCCGTACAGGTCCATGTCGTGGGTGATGTAGGCGTTGAGGATGTCCACCACGCGCTTGCTGGCCTGGTTGTTCACTGCCGCCAGCTGCTTGAGGCGGGCGTCACTGGTCAGCAGTTTGTGGGTGACGTCCAGCGGCAGGTAGGTCAGTTGCACGCCGCTGGCCAGCACCACTTCGGCAGCATGCGGGTCGGCATACAGGTTGAATTCCGCCGCCGGGGTAATGTTGCCACCGTTGAAGTGGGCACCGCCCATGACCACCACCTGCTTGATGCCCTTGGCGATGTCCGGGCGCTGGATCAGCGCCAGGGCCAGGTTGGTCTGCGGGCCAAGCATGGCGATGGTGATGCTGTGCGGCTTGGCGGCGCTGAGGGTGTCGACCAGGTATTGCACGGCATTGCCCTGGGCCAGGGGCGCTTTCGGTTCCTTGACCTCGACGCCGGTAAGGCCTTCCTCGCCATGCACCTCGGCGGCGTAGATCGGCTTGCGCACCAACGGGCGCCCGGCACCGGCGTACACCGGAATATCCTCGCGGCCAGCCCATTCCCGGGCCAGGCGGGCGTTGCGCGAGGTTTTTTCCAGGCGCACGTTGCCTGCCACGGTGGTGATGGCGCGGATGTTCAGTTCATCGGGCGAGGCCATGGCCAGGAACAGCGCGACCACGTCGTCGGCGCCGGGGTCGGTGTCGATGATCAGGTCGATCGGGGCGGCCTGGGCGGTGCTGGCGGTGACCATGAAGGCGATTCCTTGTAGCAGGGGCTTGAGCATGGGTGGCACTCCTGTTGCCAAAACAAAATTATTCAGGCAAACCGCAAACCCCTTGGGAGCGGGCATGCCCGTGAAGAATCCAACACGGTGAATGGCACCGGCGTTGCCGGTGTTCGCGGGCACGCCCGCTCCCACAGGGGATCTGCGTTGGCAAGACGACGAGCTAGAAAGTGACGCCGGAAATCAGCGCGATGTTGCTGTAGGGCTGGCACTCGCCGGTGCGCACCAGCGCACGGGCATTGCGCGACAGCACCTTGAACTCCTCATGGCTCAGCCATTCCCGCTTGCCCAGCTTGCCTTTCAGCCGCTCGATCTCGACCAGCGCCGGCGGCACCACGTTCTGCATCTCTTCGGCCAGCACGTGGCGCTCTACCTGCAGCTCGCTGAGCACCACGCGCAGCACACTGGCGAAATCCGGCAGGCCGGGCGTCACGGCCAGGTCGATCAGTTCGACACCCGGCGGTACCGGCAAGCCGGCATCGCCAATCACCAGGATGTCGCCATGCCCCATGCCGGCAATGGTGCGTGACAAGGCGACGTTCAGCAGCGGGGTTTTCTTCATGGTGCAAGCTCCGCCAGGTAGGGAATCGACGGCTGGGCCCCGGCGCGGGTAACCGACAACGCTGCGGCGCGCTGGCCAAAGGCGATGGCTTCGCCCTCCTCCAGGCCGCGCACCAGGCCGGCGGCGAAGCCACCAATGAAGGTGTCGCCAGCAGCGGTGGTATCCAGCGGCTGCACCTGCGGCGCGGGGAAGTGCCGGTGGCCCTGGGCGGTGACCAGCAGCGCGCCTTGCGCACCCAGGGTAATGATCACCTTGCCCGCGCCCAGTTGCAGCAAGCGCTCGCCGGCGCGTCGGGCACTGTCCAGGTCGCTCACCGCCACGCCACTCAGGGCTTCGGCCTCGCTTTCGTTGGGGGTGAGGTAGTCGATATGCGCGAACCACTCCGCGGGCAGCGGGCCGGTGGCGGGCGCCGGGTTGAGGATCACCTGCTTGCCCAGCTCATGCCCCCTGGCCAAGGTCCAGGCGACGGTCTCGGGCGGCACTTCCAGCTGACAGATGATAATCTCGGCCGCCTGCAGCAGCGCATCGAAGCGCTGTACCGACTGCGCTGTCAGCAGGCCATTGCCGCCCGGAATGATGACGATGCAGTTCTGGCTGGCCGCATCCACGGTGATCAGCGCCACACCGCTGGACACGCCCGGGCAGGTTTCGATGGCCCGGCAGTCGACGCCCTCGACATGCAAGGCCTGGCGCAGTTGCTGGCCGTAGGCATCGTCACCGACGTTGCCGATCATCGCCACGCTGCCGCCCAGGCGCGCCACGGCCACCGCCTGGTTGGCACCCTTGCCGCCGGGCACGGTGAAAAAGCTGTCGCCGGGGAGCGTTTCGCCGGCCCGGGGCAGGCGCTGGGCGCGGGCCACCAGGTCCATGTTGAGGCTCCCGACCACCACGACCTTGGCACTCATGACATTTCCTTAGCGTTAGCGGTAATCGTTGAACAGGTCCGGGCGCGGCCCGGTGGACTCGCGCAGCACCAGGCGCGGGGCGACGATACGTTGCTCGGGCGCCCCCTGCCGGGGCTTGCCGATGCGCGCCAGCAACAACGAGGCGGCGCTTTCGCCCAGCTCGCGAATCGACTGGCCGACGGTGGTCAATGGCGGGTACACATAACGGCTGAGCTCGATGTCGTCGAAGCCGATCACCGACAGCTCGGCGGGTACGTTGATCTGGCGTTCGGCGGCGGCGCGCAGCACACCGACACCGATCATGTCGTTGCCGGCGAAAATCGCCGTCGGCCGCTGGCCCTGCAGCACCTGCGCCGCCGCAGCGTAACCGCCCAGGCTGGTGAAGTCGCAGTGCAGCACGCGGTTGTCATCGGCAGCAGCGCCGGCCTCGGCCATGGCGCGCCGGAAGCCGCCCAGGCGCAGCTGGGATACCCCGGTTTCGGCGGGGCCGCCGATGTAGGCGATATCGCGATGGCCAAGCTCCAGCAGGTGGCGGGTGGCCAGGTAGGCGCCCAGTTCGTGGTCGATGCGCACCAGGTCGGCGTCCACGCCTTCCAGTTCGCGGTCGACGATGACCATCGGCGTGCGCACCCCGGCCAGGCTTTGCAGCAGGTCGCTGTCCTGGCCCACCGAGGCCACCACCAGGCCGTCGATGCGTTTCTCCAGCAGCACGCGCAGGTAGCTGCGCTGCTTTTGCGGGTTGTCATCGGAGTTGCACAGGATCACGCAGTAGCCGTTGCGCTCACAGGCATCCTCGATACCCCGCGCCAGCTCGGCGAAGTACGGGTTGACGCTGTTGGGCACCAGCAGGCCGATGGTGGCGGTGCTGCGCGCCTTCAACGAACGCGCCACGGCGCTGGGCACGTAGTCGAGTTCAACGATGGCGGCTTCGACCTTCAGCCGCACCTGCTCGCTGACCGGGCGGGTCTTGTTCAGCACATGGGACACGGTGGTGTAGGAAATGCCCGCCAGTGCCGCGACGTCTTTGATGGTTGCCATGTTGTCAGTTCCGCCGGGCCGCGCGCCGGCTACGGTAAGTGTCGAGCACCACGGCGATGACGATCACCGCCCCGGTGATGATGCGCTTGGTCGGTTCGCTGGCGCCGATCTGCGCCAGGCCGGCGGCCAGCACCGAGATGATCAGCACGCCGAAAAAGGTGCTGATCACCGAGCCACGCCCACCCATCAGGCTGGTGCCACCAATCACCACGGCGGCGATCACCTGCAGCTCGAGGCCGGCGCCGGCGTTGGGGTCGGCTGCCTCCAGGCGGGAGATCTGGAACAGCGCAGCCAGCCCGGCGAGCAGGCCCATCAGGGCGAACACCAGCACCTTGTACGGGCGCGGATCGATGCCGGCCAGGCGCACTGCCTCTTCGTTGGTGCCGATGCCGATCAGGTAGCGGCCGAACACCGTCCGCGTCAGCACCAGCTGGGCCAGCACGATCACCAGCAAGGCGATGATGAACGCCGGCGAGATGCCAAAGGCGATGGGGTTGGAGAACCAGGCATAGGCATCGCCGATATAGGCAGTACGCGAGTCGGTGAACTGGTAGGCGAGGCCACGGGCCATTTCCAGCACGCCAAGCGAGACGATGAACGACGGGATACGCCAGGCCACGGTAACGCCGCCGGTGATGCTGCCGGCCAACGCCGCCACGGCCATGCCCAGCAAGGCCGCAGGCAGCATGCCCCAGCCCCAGCCGAGGATCGCCACACTGACGGTCGAGGCGGCCAGCGCCAGCACCGAGCCCACCGACAGGTCGATGCCACCGATGATCAGCACGAAGGTCATGCCCACTGCCAGTACCATCAGGTCGGGGATCTGGTTGGCCAGGGTGCTGAAGGTGTTGTAGGACCAGAAGTGGCTGCTGAGGAACGAGAACAGCACGATCATGGCCAGCAACGCGCCGGCCAGGCCCAGGTAGGTACCCAGGCCAAAGTAGGTGCCACTGCGGCGCAGCGGTGCGGCGCCCTGGCTGTCGAGCGGGGTGGTTTTCATGCGTCCATCCTGGGGGCTGCATCGTGCAGCAGTGCGTCACGTTTCTGATAACCGGCAAAGGCGGCGGCCAGCAGCTGGTCCTGGCTCCAATGGTCACGCTCGAAGGTGTCGATCAGGCGGCCGGCCGAGAGCACGGCAATGCGGTCGCAGATCAGCATCAGCTCGCGCAGGTCGCTGGACACCACCACCAGGGCCTTGCCCTGGCGCGCCAGTTCGGCCAGCAGGCCATAGATATCGAACTTGGCACCGACATCGATGCCACGGGTAGGCTCATCGAACAGCAGCACCTGGCAGTCACGCTCCAGCCAGCGGCCGATCACCACCTTCTGCTGGTTGCCACCCGACAACTCGCCGACCACCTGCTGCGGGCCGGCACTGCGGATGCGCATGGCCTGGATCTGCCGGGCGGCCAGGGCCTGTTCGGCCTGGGCATCGAGCACCCCAGCGTGGGACACCGCACCCAGGTTGCCCAGGGCGATATTGGCGCTGATCGACTGGGTCAGCAGCAAGCCCTCGCCTTTACGGTCTTCGGTGATCAGGGCGATGCCGGCCTGCACGGCGGCCTTGGGCGAGTCGATGGTGACCGCCTGCAATGGCTGGCCGAGCGCGATGCTGCCGCTGTCGGCCCGGTCGGCGCCGTAGATCAGGCGCAACAACTCGGTCCGGCCGGCGCCGATCAGGCCGGAGATGCCAAAGATCTCCCCTGCCCGGACGTCAAACGACACCTCACGCACCTTGTCAGCGCGGCTGAGCTTGTCGACCCTGAGCAGCGGTGCACCGATCTGCCGACGGCCCAGGTCGATGTGCTCGCCCAGTTCGCGGCCGACCATCAGGTTGACCAGTTCGGCACTGCTGTAGCGCTGGATCGGCTCGTCACACACCAGCCTGCCGTCGCGCAGCACGACGATGCGCTGGGCCACGCGCTGCAGCTCTTCCAGGCGGTGGGAAATGTAGACGATGGCCACGCCACGTCGGCGCAGGCGTTCGATCTGGGTGAACAGCAGCTCCACCTCACGCGCGGTGAGCATGGCGGTGGGCTCGTCGAAGATCAGCACATGGCAGTCACCGATCAGGTTGCGAGCGATCTCGACCATCTGCTGGTGGCCGATGCCCAGCTCGCCGACCGGGGTATCCGGGTCGATGGCGTCGAGGCCGACCTGGGCCATGGCGGCCATGGCCAGCTGGCGCAGGCGCTTGTGGCTGATCCAGCCGAAGCGGCTGGGCAGGTTGTCGAGGAACAGGTTCTCCGCCACGGTCAACGTGGGCAGCAGGTTCAGCTCCTGCATGACCATGCGCACGCCGAGGCGCTCGGCTTCGCTACGGCTGCCGGGCGCATAGGCCTGGCCACGGTAGTTCATGTGCCCGGTGGTGGGGGTTTCCAGGCCGCTGATGAGCTTGGACAGCGTGCTCTTGCCCGCGCCGTTCTCGCCGGTCAGGGCCAGTACTTCGCCGGCGCGCAGGCTCAGGCTGACCTCGGCCAGCACCGGCTGGGCGTAGGTCTTGCCCAAGCCGCTGGCGGCGAGCACCACTTCGTTGGCCGATGCAGGCATGGCCGTTTCTCCTGCCAGCAATCAGGGTTGGGTGATAAGTTGGACCGGGGTCTGGATGACGTTGTCGGCATCCACCTCGGGTTGCTCGCCGTTGACCATCTTCAGCGCCGCCTGGATGCCGTACACCGCCTGCTGGCTGGCCGCCTGGTCGAGGGTGGCGAGCACCCGGCCATCCTTGAGCATGGGCTTGATGGCATTGATGTTGTCGTAGCCCACCACCTGCACCTGGCCGGTCTTGCCAGCGGCGCGCACGGCCGACACGGCGCCCAGGGCCATGCTGTCGTTGCCGGCCAGCAGGGCTTTCAGGTCCGGGTATTCGTTGAGCATGGAGGCGGCGACGGCGTTGCCCTTGTCGATTTCCCAATTGCCGCTCTGCACCGAAACGATCTTGATCTGCGCGGCGTCCATCGCGTCCTTGAAGCCGGCGGTGCGCTGCTGCGCGTTGGTGGTGGTCGGCACGCCTTCGATGATGCCGACCTGGTCGCCGGCCTTGAGCTTCTCCTTGGCCAGGTAGTCGCCGACCAGGCGCGCGCCCTTGCGGTTGTCGGGGCCAACGAACGGCACGCTGATGCCTTTGCTCCTGAGCAGTTCGGGGTCCAGACGGTTGTCGATGTTGATCACCACCACCCCCTTGTCCATGGCTTTTTTCACCGCAGACACCAGCGCCTTGGAATCGGCCGGGGCGATCACCAGCGCCTTGGCGCCGGCGTTGACCATCTGTTCGACGATGCGGATCTGTTCGCCGGTATCGGTTTCGTTCTTGATGCCGTTGGCGATCAGCTCGAAGTCGTCGGGGTGGGCTTTCTGGTAGTCCTTGGCGCCGTCTTCCATGGTGCGGAAGAACTCGTTCGCCAGGGATTTCATCACCAGGGCAACCTTGGGCTTGTCTTCGGCGTGGGCAGCGGAGAACGGAGTGGCGAAGGACAGCGAGGTAACGACAGCGAGGGCCAACAGACGACCGGGGAACGGCAGTTTCATGGACGATGACTCCGAATCTTGTGGTTTTTGTCGGATGCAAACGTTTGCGATACCTCACTATGGAAATACTACCGAGGTTTGTCAAATCCGTTTGGCTGTCGGAGGTCATAGGGCTGCCGGCCAGATTATCCAGAAAACTCTCACAAAATCGAACGCGTTTTCCTCTTTTTTGCGCCAAGTTGCGAACTGGATACTTGCCCCTCACTGCGCGATACACCCCACTTATCTCATCAGGCAGAGAGAACAATAACGATGAACGTCGCATTCAAGACCTTCGCCCCCTGTGCACTCGCCTTGCTGCTGATGCTGCCAAGCATGGCCTCGGCCACCGCAGCCGAGCCCCGGCAGCAACGCGCCAATGTGGTCATCCTGGCCACTGGCGGTACCATCGCCGGCGCGGGTGCCAGTGCTGCCAACAGCGCCACCTACCAGGCCGCCAAGCTGGGTGTGGACAAGTTGATCGCCGGCGTGCCGGAACTGGCCGAGCTGGCCAATATACGGGGCGAGCAGGTGCTGCAGATTGCCTCTGAAAGCATCACCAACAACGACCTGCTCAAGCTCGGCAAACGCGTTGCCGAGCTTGCCGACAGCAAGGACGTCGACGGTATCGTCATCACCCACGGCACCGACACCCTGGAAGAAACCGCCTACTTCCTCAACCTGGTGGAAAGGACCGACAAGCCGATCGTGGTGGTCGGCTCGATGCGCCCGGGCACCGCCATGTCCGCCGACGGCATGCTCAACCTGTACAACGCCGTGGCCGTGGCCAGCGACAAGCAGTCGCGCGGCAAAGGCGTGCTGGTGACGCTGAATGACGAGATCCAGTCTGGCCGCGATGTGAGCAAGACGATCAACTTCAAGACCGAAGCCTTCAAGAGCGCCTGGGGCCCGATGGGCATGGTGGTGGAAGGCAAATCCTACTGGTTCCGCCTGCCTGCCAAGCGTCACACAATCGATTCCGAATTCGACATCAAGCAGATCAGCAGCCTGCCGCAGGTGGATATTGCCTATGGCTATGGCAATGTCACCGACACTGCCTACAAGGCGCTGGCACAGAACGGCGCCAAGGCGCTGATTCATGCCGGTACCGGCAATGGCTCGGTGTCATCGCGGGTAGTCCCGACGCTGCAGCAGCTGCGCAAGACTGGCGTGCAGATCATCCGCTCGTCGCATGTCAACCAGGGCGGCTTCGTGCTGCGCAACGCCGAGCAGCCGGATGACCAGAACGACTGGGTAGTGGCCCATGACCTGAACCCGCAAAAAGCGCGGATCCTGACAATGGTGGCGCTGACCAGGACCCAGGACAGCAAAGAACTGCAGCGGATCTTCTGGGAGTACTGATTGCCACCCAAAGGAGGCTGGAGTGCAAAACCGCACCAGCCCCCATGCCACAGAGGTTTCCGGCCAAGCTGTTGCGAAATAACCTACAGTGAAATACTGTATGCGCATACAGCAAAAACAAGGAAACACTTGTGTCCAACACTGCCTCCGCCACCAGCAACAGCTACGCACAACTGGGTATGCGTATCCAGAAGATCATCAACAGCCCAACCGCCCAGCGCAGCCGGGCGGCGTTGATCTTCCGCCTGGAACAGGAAACCCCCGAAGACTGGGAAACCTTGCTTGAGGAAATCGCCGAAAACGACAACGTCACCCTCGCCCATCGCGACGATGGCGGCGTGCAGATTTTCTGGACCGTGCCCAAGGAAGACTGACCGCACAGGCGCCCGCCGCCTTCAGGCCAGTGCCTGCAGATAGGCGCTGGCCTCGCGGTAACGGGCCAACCGCGCCAGGTCGGCAGGGCCGGGGCAAGGAATGCGCGAAAGGTCGCTATTGTCGGCCAGGTCGGCCAGTTTGACCGTGCGCGCCAGCGGGTCACCGCCCAGGCGCACCACGAAGTCCTGGTAGGCCTCGCCTTCGCGACGACTGAGTGCCAGCAAGGCGGCAAGGATTTTCAGTGCGAAACCCTCACGTGCCAGGTCGGAGAGCGTCAGCGGGGTATCTTCGATCACGTCATGAAGCACCGCGACAATCCGTTGTTCAGGGGTGGAAACCCGCATCATCACGCGTAGCGGGTGGAGGATATACGCTGCCCCACCCTTGTCATATTGCCCTTCATGCGCGCTGGCGGCCACGGCAATGGCCCGCTCCAGTGTAGACATGAGGCCCTCCCTGTTCGGCTTCTTCCTGCCAAGCATAGCCAAACTTGAGCCGCCGCGGTCTGCGTGGGAGCGGCCTTGTGTCGCGATGGGCTGCGTAGCAGCCCCAGGGGTTCGGCGTCACGGCAGATTCTGTAGGGCTGCTTTGCAGCCCATCGCGACACAAGGCCGCTCCCACAGAGGGCAACGCTGTGCAGTCAGCGAGCTGCGCCGTGCTGGATGACAACCGAATCGGTGCCCAGCTTGGCCATGACCTCGGCCTGGCGGGCTTCGGCTTCCTCACGGGTCGGGAAAGGCCCCATCAGCACCACCGGCTTGCCGTCGCGGTACTCCACCGAGGACGGAATGCCCTTTTCGATCAGGCGCGCGGTCATGTCGCTGAGCGCGCCCATGTTGGCACCCTGGATCACTTCCACATCCCAGCCTTGCGGGGCCGGCTGGCCAGCCAGGGCCTCGGCGCGGCGCTGCAGGTCGGCGCCGCCGCACATCTCGCGGATGCGCAGGTTGTTGCCGCCGTCATCGACAATGATTTCGTACTGGCCATCACGCTTGATCGCCACATAGCTGCGGTAGGGCTCGTACTGCCCGGCATCGTCCTTGCCACGCACCTGGCCACAGATGGTGCCCTGGGTGTCGATCCGCACGTTACCGAACTTGGCCGTCTTGGGGTTATGCAGGTGTTCGGCCACTTGCTTGTGCACGCCTTCGACTTCGTTCTCACAGCCCGCCAGGGCGAGCACTGCCATTACCACAGCCAGTTTGCGCACGCGTTTACCTCCAGATTCGAAGAGGCGGATTCTAGCACGCCGGGCACTGCCCCGAAGCGCGACCAAACGTTACAGCCTGCTTCGCGCGCATAGCAAAAAGGGCGATCATTGCTGATCGCCCTTTTCGGATTTGGTAGGCACAATTGGACTCGAACCAACGACCCCCACCATGTCAAGGTGGTGCTCTAACCAACTGAGCTATGTGCCTGTCGTGTGGTGCGCATATTAGACAGCGAACGCACGACTGTAAAGCGTTTTTTTTGAGAAAAATCAAAAACTTTCGAGAACCGCCCAAGCCAAGGCGGCCTCGCGCCGCAACCGCCAGCACGACAGCCCGGCGCCACGGAGAATCCCAATGAAAAAAGGGGTGACCCTTGCGGATCACCCCTTCTTCGATTTGGTAGGCACAATTGGACTCGAACCAACGACCCCCACCATGTCAAGGTGGTGCTCTAACCAACTGAGCTATGTGCCTGTCGTGTGGTGCGCATTCTACTCATTCCAAAAACCCTGTCAACAGTTTTTTTCGCGCTAAGCTACTGAATCATAACCTCTTTATAGAAAGGTGCACGCGCAAGGGCCGAGTAAAGGATTTTCAACGGACGACTAGCGGGTGTTTATTATTATTGATAGCATCGGTACATTCGTTAAAAATATAAAACACGAGGTTCCTGCAACATGGCTAACACCCCCTACCCCCAGTCCTACTACGCCGCCTCGGCCAACCCGGTGCCGCCACGTCCGGCGCTGCAGGGTGAGGTGGAAACCGATGTGTGCATCATCGGCGCCGGCTATACCGGCCTGTCCAGCGCCCTGTTCCTGCTGGAGAACGGCTTCAAGGTCAGCATCGTCGAAGCGGCCAAGGTCGGCTTCGGCGCGTCGGGCCGTAACGGCGGCCAGATCGTCAACAGCTACAGCCGTGACATCGACGTGATCGAACGCACGGTCGGCCCCAAGCAGGCACAACTGCTGGGCCAGATGGCCTTCGAAGGCGGGCGCATCATTCGCGAGCGCGTGGCCAAGTACAACATCCAGTGCGACCTGAAGGACGGCGGCGTGTTCGCGGCCCTCACCAGCAAGCAGATGGGCCACCTGGAGTCGCAAAAACGCCTGTGGGAGCGCTTTGGCCACAACCAGCTGGAGCTGATGGACCAGAAGCGTATCCGCGAAGTGGTTGCCTGCGACAACTACGTGGGCGGCATGCTGGACATGAGCGGTGGCCACATTCACCCGCTGAACCTGGCCCTGGGCGAGGCGGCGGCGGTCGAGTCGCTGGGCGGCATCATCTATGAGCAAACCCCGGCCGTACGCATCGAGCGTGGCGCCAACCCGGTGGTGCACACCCCGCAGGGCAAGGTCCGCGCCAAATTCATCATCGTCGCCGGCAACGCCTACCTGGGCAACCTGGTACCGGAGCTGGCCAGCAAGTCGATGCCATGCGGTACCCAGGTGATCACCACCGAGCCGCTGGGCGAGGAACTGGCGCGTACCCTGCTGCCGCAGGACTACTGCGTCGAGGACTGCAACTACCTGCTCGACTACTACCGCCTGACCAGTGACAAGCGCCTGATCTTCGGCGGCGGCGTGGTATACGGCGCGCGTGACCCGGCCAACATCGAGGCGATCATCCGTCCGAAGATGCTCAAGGCCTTCCCGCAGCTGAAGAACGTCAAGATCGACTACGCCTGGACCGGCAACTTCCTGCTGACCCTGTCGCGCCTGCCACAGGTTGGCCGTATCGGCGACAATATCTACTACTCGCAGGGCTGCTCGGGCCACGGCGTGACCTACACCCACCTGGCCGGCAAGGTCCTGGCCGAGGCCATGCGTGGCCAGGCCGAGCGCTTCGATGCCTTCGCCGGCTTGCCGCACTACCCGTTCCCGGGTGGCCAGATGCTGCGTGTGCCGTTCAGCGCCCTGGGTGCCTGGTACTATAGCCTGCGCGATCGCCTGGGCTTCTGATGTAGCCAGGCCTGGCCTCTTCGCGGGTAAACCCGCTCCCACAGGGACAGCACTGGACCTGAGGGCAGCGGGTTTCCTGTGGGAGCGGGTTCACCCGCGAAAGGGCCGGTACAGATAAACACTATTTGTTCAGGCTGCTCACAGCCTGTTTCGCCGCAATTTCCTGCCCTGCCCGGGCCAGTTCATCGGCAGCCTGCAACCAGCGCTGGCGGTCGACCTGGGCCGGCAACTGCCGCGGTGGCTGCACCAGCACCGCCCAGCTCCCCTGGCTGGCCCACGCCGAGGCAAAGTCATCGAACGCCATCAGCTGCCGCCGGTGCATGCCCGAGCGCAACAGCACGCGCTGCTTGTAGCGGTCATAACCGATCAGCACGGCGTAACGTGGCTCACCCCACCAGGCCGCGCCGTCCTCATATCGCAACAATACCGGGTTGCCCGCCGCCACCTGGGTCAGCAATGCGTCCAGCTGCTTGTCCAGCGGATACACCACCATGCCGTAGTCACGCGCCACCCGCGGGATGCTGCTGTCCAGTGCGTCGGCGCCCTGGGGCAGGTTCAACGGCTTGTCCAGCAGCCCCGGGGTGATCGGCGCCCCCTGTTGCGACAGTACTGCCGCCAGGGCCATGGCCCCGCTGTGGTTGGCGTTGCCACGGTAGAACGGCACGCTGCTGATTTCGACCCGCTGCGGCAGGCCATTGAGGCTGGCGGACGGCGTGCCGGCACAGCCGGCCAGGCTGGCTGCCACCAGGCAGGCCAGCAGCAACCGGCGCGGGCGGATGGTCGCCGACTTGAAGGAATCTTGCTCCATGGACACTCGCTTGTTCCAACGCCAGGCAGGCAGCGCCCGGCTCTGCCAGCGATCATAGGGCGGACGGCGGCGCGGGTATAGCCCGGCACCGGCTAGGAGCAAAACGGACCAAGCAATAGACCTTCGGTCAATGGAACGTCACAGGCGAAAGGCTAGACTAAAGCAGTGTCTGGAAGGCAAGCGCTGGCTGGCCGAGCGCGGCCCTGGAGAGGGAGGCACAAATGAGCCTGACCGTGGCAATTCTCATGCTGGTGGGCATGTGGCTGAGCGTCGCAGCCGCCATGCTGTGGGGTGTAATGCGTATCGTGCGGCGCCATTCCCACCACCACCTGCCGCCGCAGGCCCCTGCCAGAGCGCAGCCTGCACACCGTGCCCGGCGGCATGCCGGGGTGCACTGAGCAACAATTTTCTCATAGCCATTCGCGGGCAAGCCCGCTCCCACACGGACAGCACCGCTTTCAAGGCCTGTGCTGTCTTTGTGGGAGCGGGCTTGCCCGCGAATGGGTGGCGCCAAGCGCCTCTGCTACATCAGCCCTGCGCCGCTTCGCGCTTCATCCGCGCCCGGCGGGCCAGGATGTTGAGGATCTCGATCGCCGTCGAGAACGCCATGGCCGCGTACACATAACCCTTCGGTACATGGGCGCCGAAGCCTTCGGCAATCAGCGTCATGCCGATCATGATCAGGAAGCCCAGCGCCAGCATCACCACGGTCGGGTTGTCGTTGATGAAGTTGGCCAGCGGGTCGGCGGCCACCATCATGACGATTACTGCGCTGATCACGGCAATGATCATGATCGGCAAGTGCTCGGTCATGCCCACGGCGGTGATGATGCTGTCGACCGAGAAGACGATGTCCAGCAACAGGATCTGGAAGATCGCCGCGGCAAAGCCCAGGGTGACCGTCGAGGAAACCTTGGCTTCTTCCTTGGCACCATGCGGGTCGACGTTCTCGTGGATTTCCTTGGTCGCCTTCCACAACAGGAACAGGCCACCAGCGATCAGGATCACGTCCTTCCAGGAGAAGGCGTTGCCGAACACTTCGAACACCGGGTCGGTCAACTGGACGATCCAGGCCACCGTGCTGAGCAAGGCCAGGCGCATCACCAGGGCCATGCTGATACCGATACGGCGCGCCTTGGAGCGGTACTCCAGCGGCAGCTTGTTGGTCAGGATGGAGATGAAGATCAGGTTGTCGATGCCCAGTACGACTTCCATGGCCACCAGCGTAGCCAAGGCAACCCAGGCGGTAGGGCTAGCGACGAGTTCCAGCAAGTATTCCATTGTTCACATCCTGCAGCAGGTTAAGGGTCAAATTTCCTGGGTGTCTTTGTGCTTGTCGGCGTCCTCGGCTGCACGCCCTTCACTGCCGATGGCCTCGCTCAACGCCTGCTGGGCAGCCTTGTTGGTGTCGTCGATCGCCTGCTTGGCCGACTGCGCGGCCTGGTCGAGCATCTGCTGGGCGGACTTCTCGGCCTGCTCGCAACCCGCCAGGGCGAACAGGGCCAAGGCTAGCACCAGCGGCGTGCCGATGGATTTGAAGTGCAGCATGGGTTCCTCGCTTGTGTGTTCCGGTGGCGCACAGGGCGCCTGATGGAGCGCATTCTAAAGAGTGCAATACATCAGGAAAATTCGTTTTTTCAGCGGTTATACTTCGGTTTTTACGAATCCGGAACGCACCGATGCTCAACTACCGGCAATTGCATTACTTCTGGGCCGTGGCCAAGACCGGCAGCATCGCCCGCGCCAGCGAACAGCTGAACCTGACCCCGCAAACCATCAGCGGGCAGATCAGCCTGTTCGAGCAGACCTATGGCCTGGAGCTGTTCCAGCGCGTCGGGCGCCAGCTGGAGCTGACCGAAACCGGGCGCCAGACGCTGGTCTATGCCGAGCAGATGTTCCAGCTGGGTGGCGAACTGGAGGCCATGCTGCGCGCCGGCCCGCAGGAGCAGATCTTGTTCCGCGTCGGCGTGGCGGACGTGGTGCCCAAGTCGATCGTCTACCGCTTGCTGGCGCCGACCATGGAGCTGGACGATGTGCTGCGCATCAATTGCCGTGAAGACAAACTGGAACGGTTGCTGGCCGACCTGGCGATCCAGCGCCTGGACCTGGTCATCTCCGACAGCCCCATGCCCAGCCACCTGGACATCAAGGGCTACAGCCAGAAACTGGGTGAGTGCGGGCTGAGCTTTTTCGCTACCCCAGCCTTGGCCCGCCGGCATGCCGGGCCCTTCCCCGGCTGCCTGCAGGATGCGCCCTTGCTGATCCCCGGCCCGGAGACCGTGGTACGCAGCCGTTTGCTGCGCTGGCTGGGCGAGCAGCAGGTGCAGCCGCGCATCGTCGGTGAGTTCGATGACAGCGCGCTGATGCAGGCATTCGGGCAATCGGGCAGCGGCATCTTCGTCGCCCCCAGCGTGATCGCCGAGGAGGTGTGCCGCCAGTACGGAGTGGAACTGGTCGGGCAGACCGAGGCCGTACACGAATCGTTCTATGCCATTTCCGTGGAGCGCAAGGTCAAGCACCCGGGCATCGTGGCCATTACCGAGGGGGCGCGGCGGGAGTTGTTTCACTGGTAGCCATGAGGCTCTCTCGCGGCCAAACCCGCGAAAGGGCCGACACTGCGCGACGAAGGTCTATGGTAAAGTCGCGCCCTTTTCGAACATGCCCGGATACCGCTGCACATGACCCCAGTCCTCCGCTTCCTCAACCGCACCAGCCTGGTGACCCAGATCGTCATCGGCCTGATCGCCGGTATCGTCCTGGCCCTGCTTGCGCCTGCCATCGCCCGTGACCTGGCCTTCCTCGGCAAGGTGTTCGTCAGCGCCCTCAAGGCGGTGGCACCAGTGCTGGTGTTCATCCTGGTCATGGCCTCGATCGCCAACCACCGCCACGGCCAGGAAACCCACATTCGGCCGATCCTCTGGCTGTACCTACTGGGTACCTTCGGTGCCGCGGTCGTGGCCGTGGTGGCCAGCATGCTGTTCCCCTCGACCCTGGCACTGAGCACCGGCGGGGCCACGCTGAGTGCCCCGGGCGGTATCGGCGAAGTGCTGCAGAACCTGCTGCTGAGCGCAGTCGACAACCCGATCAACGCCCTGCTCAACGCCAACTTCATCGGCGTGCTGACCTGGGCCATCGGCCTGGGCGTGGCTTTGCGCCATGCCGGCGAAACCACCCGCACAGTGGTCGAGGACCTGTCCACTGGCGTCACCTTGATCGTCCGCGTGGTGATCCGCTTCGCCCCGCTGGGCATCTTTGGCCTGGTCAGCGCTACCCTCGCCCAGTCCGGCCTGGACGCCCTGCTCGGCTACCTGCACCTGCTGGCCGTGCTGATCGGCTGCATGCTGTTCGTGGCGCTGGTGATGAACCCGTTGATCGTGTTCTGGAAAATTCGCCGCAACCCCTTCCCGCTGACCCTGTTGTGCCTGCGCGAAAGCGGCATCACTGCGTTCTTCACCCGCAGCTCGGCAGCCAACATTCCGGTCAACCTGGCCCTGTCCGAACGCCTTGGCCTGCATGAAGACACCTATTCGGTGTCGATCCCGCTGGGTGCGACCATCAACATGGCCGGTGCAGCCATCACCATTACCGTGCTGACCCTGGCGGCGGTGCATACCCTGGGTATCGCGGTGGACCTGCCGACCGCCGTGCTGCTCAGCGTGGTGGCGGCGATCTGTGCCTGCGGTGCATCGGGCGTGGCCGGCGGCTCGCTGCTGCTGATTCCGCTGGCGGCCAGCCTGTTCGGCATTCCCAGCGAGATTGCCATGCAGGTGGTGGCGGTGGGCTTCATCATCGGCGTGCTGCAGGACTCGGCCGAGACGGCGCTGAATTCCTCGACCGATGTGCTGTTCACCGCGGCGGCGTGCCAGGCCGAAGCGCGGCGCAACGCTTGAGATGGCCGGGGCCGCGTTGCGGCCCCAATTGCCTTGTACGGTGGCATTACCTACCCTAGTGGCCTTTCCCCAGCAACGAGGCAGGGCCATGTCAGAACACCAAACCGCAGGCGAAGGCCGCTTCAACAGCATCGAGATCCGCATTCTCGGCGCGCTGATCGAAAAGCAGGCCACCAGCCCGGAAAGCTACCCGCTGACCCTCAATGCCCTGGTGCTGGCCTGCAACCAGAAGACCAGCCGCGAACCGGTGATGAACCTCAGCCAAGGCCAGGTCGGCCAGGCCCTGCGCGCCCTCGAAGGGCAAGACATGGCGCGGCTGCAAATGGGCAGCCGCGCCGACCGCTGGGAACATCGGGTGGACAAGGCGCTGGAGCTGGTGCCGGCACAACTGGTGCTGATGGGCCTGATGTTCCTGCGCGGGCCGCAAACACTCAACGAACTGCTGACCCGCAGCAACCGCCTGCATGACTTCGACGACATCGAACAGGTCCAGCACCAGCTGGAGCGCCTGATCGCCCGCGGCCTGGCCTTGCACCTGCCACGCCAGGCCGGGCAGCGTGAAGACCGTTATACCCACGCGCTGGGCGACCCGGCGGAAATCGAGGCGATCCTCGCCGCACGGCAGCAGGAAGGCAGCCCGCGCAGCAGTGCCGGGAGCGTGTCGGAAGAACGTATCGAAGCCCTCGAAGCCCGCATTGCCGCGCTGGAGGCGCGCCTGGCCGAGCTGGAAGGCTGAACCGTCACGGCTCCGGGTCGGGGAAGTTACGGCAGCTCTTGCGCTCGGCCAGCTCCCGGTCACTGGGGCGCTGGTCGACGAACACGGTGCGGCCGTCGGTATAGATTTCCAGGTAGCCCCAGTGCAGGTCCTGCTCTTGCTGTCCGGGCTTGGGCGGGACTAGCCACCAGGGTTCGCGGCTGATCAGGCTCATGGGTCGGGTTCCTGAAGGTGTCTGCAGTAAGCATAGACACCCTCAAGAGGAGCTTTGCCAGTTCTGACGCATTCGCGGGCAAGCCCGCTCCCACCAGGTTCTCCACTGGCATTGAACAAGTGTGGAGTACCTGTGGGAGCGGGCTTGCCCGCGAAGAGGCCGGCCCAGGCTTACGCCGGTGCCGAAGTGCGGATCAGGTGATCGAACGCGGCCAGCGAAGCCTTGGCGCCCTCGCCCACGGCAATCACGATCTGCTTGTACGGCACCGTGGTCACGTCACCGGCAGCGAACACCCCCGGGATGCTGGTCTGGCCCTTGGCGTCGACGATGATCTCGCCACGCGGCGACAGCTCGACTGTGCCCTTCAGCCAGTCGGTGTTCGGCAGCAGGCCGATCTGCACGAAGATGCCTTCCAGCGCCACCTCGTGCTGCTGCTCCGTGGTACGGTCCTTGTAGCGCAGGCCGGTCACTTTCTCACCATCGCCCAACACTTCGGTGGTCAGCGCGCGGGTGATCACCTTGACGTTCGGCAGGCTGTGCAGCTTGCGTTGCAGCACCGCATCGGCGCGCAGCTGGCTGTCGAATTCGATCAGGGTCACCTGGGCGACGATGCCGGCCAGGTCGATGGCCGCTTCCACGCCCGAGTTGCCACCACCGATCACCGCCACACGCTTGCCCTTGAACAGCGGGCCATCGCAATGCGGGCAGTAGGCCACGCCACGGGCGCGGTATTCCTGCTCGCCGGGCACGTTCATTTCGCGCCAGCGCGCACCGGTGGCCAGGATCACGGTCTTGGCCTTGAGCGAGGCGCCGCCGGCCAGGCGGACTTCATGCAAGCCGCCATCGGTGGCCGGGATCAGCGCTTCACCGCGCTGCAGGTTCATGATGTCGACGTCGTACTGCTTGACGTGTTCTTCCAGGGCGGTGGCCAGTTTCGGCCCTTCGGTTTCCTGCACCGAGATGAAGTTCTCGATGGCCAGGGTATCGAGCACCTGGCCGCCGAACCGCTCGGCGGCGATACCGGTGCGGATGCCCTTGCGTGCGGCATAGATGGCCGCCGAGGCGCCGGCGGGGCCACCGCCAACTACCAGCACGTCGAAGGCGTCCTTGGCGTTGATCTTCTCGGCCTGACGAGCGCCGGCGTTGGTGTCGATCTTGCCGAGGATTTCTTCCAGGCCCATGCGGCCCTGGCCGAACACTTCGCCGTTCAGGTAGATGCTCGGCACCGCCATGATCTTGCGCGATTCCACTTCGGCCTGGAACAGCGCCCCGTCGATCGCAACGTGGCGCACGTTGGGGTTGAGCACGGCCATCAGGTTCAGCGCCTGGACCACGTCCGGGCAGTTCTGGCACGACAGCGAGAAGTAGGTTTCGAAGGTGAATTCGCCCTCCAGCGCCTGGATCTGCTCGATCACTTCGGCACTGGCCTTGGACGGGTGGCCGCCGACTTGCAGCAGGGCCAGCACCAGCGAGGTAAATTCGTGGCCCATCGGGATGCCGGCGAAGCGCAGGCTGATCTGGCCATTCGGGCGGTTGAGCGAGAACGATGGACGACGGGCGTCATCACCATCCACGCGCAGGGTAATCAGGTTCGACAGGCCGGCGATCTCCACCAGCAGGTCGTGCAATTCGCGGGACTTCGCGCCGTCGTCGAGGGAAGCAACGATCTCGATCGGCTGGGTGACCCGCTCCAGGTAGGTTTTCAGTTGCGATTTAAGCGTGGCGTCCAACATACGGGGCGATTCCTTTTTCAAAACTCGGATACAAAAACGCCCAGGCGATAGCGCCCGGGCGTTTATACGGGGCGGTAGAGCATTCAGCTTTGGCGGCTGCTCGCCGCCCACGGCTTGCTCACGGACTTAGATCTTGCCGACCAGGTCCAGCGACGGCGCCAGGGTGGCTTCGCCTTCTTTCCACTTGGCCGGGCACACTTCGCCCGGGTGGGCGGCAACGTACTGGGCAGCTTTCACCTTGCGCAGCAGTTCGGCAGCATCGCGGCCTACACCACCGTCGTTCAGTTCGACGATCTTGATCTGGCCTTCCGGGTTGATCACGAAGGTACCGCGATCGGCCAGGCCGGCTTCTTCGATCAGCACGTCGAAGTTGCGCGAGATGACGTGGGTCGGGTCACCGATCAGCGGGTACTGGATCTTGCCGATGGTTTCCGAAGTGTCGTGCCAGGCTTTGTGGGTGAAGTGGGTGTCGGTGGACACACCGTAGATTTCCACGCCCAGCTTCTGGAACTCGGCGTAGTTGTCAGCGAGGTCACCCAGTTCGGTCGGGCAGACGAAGGTGAAGTCGGCCGGGTAGAAGAACACGACAGACCACTTGCCTTTCAGGTCGGCTTCGCTGACCTGGACGAACTCGCCCTTGTGGTAGGCGGTGGCGTTGAACGGTTTGACCTGGCTGTTGATGATAGGCATGAGAGACGCTCCTTCATGGGGTTGGAATCAGTTGACGGAGAGAATCCTAACCGCTGGTCGCCGATTAGGCTCATTGGCAAACCTCATGCGCATCATTGGTTTTGGCTATAAAGCCTCTGTCTTGATAGCTACTTTGCTTTCTAAGCCCCGCCGCGCCTGCAGGTGTGCACCCGCTGCAGCGAGCTGTCGTCCAGCTGATACGCCAATGAACATTGCTCATCCGGCGCGTCACCCCACTTGACCAGCAGCGTGCCGGCATCCCTGGCGGTACGCACATGCAGCCGGCTTCCCTGCCCGACCATGCCCAACTCACCGGCCTGCTCACTGGCCTGCCCGGCAAACACCAGCGCGCCGAACGGCAGCGCGCGGCCATCCTCGAAACGCGCCCGCAGGGTGAACTGGCGACCGCTGCGCGTCGGGTAACGCAGCAACGAGGCAGCCCCGGCGCGTGGCACCACCGCTTGGGCGGTCAGTTGCAACTCGGTATCGCGGGACATGCCTTTGGGGTCGAGTTCGACCGTATTGACCTGGTAAGGCAGCAGCGATGGCATGACCGCAAAACCGCGCCGATCGAGACTGATCTGTGGGTGCTGGCGCAGGCGCGCAGCATCGGCGCCGGGCGCATGCACGATGGCAAAGCTCTCGCCCAGCGGCGGTGCGCTGAGCACGCCGCCCGCATGGGCCACCACGGCGCCTTGCGCGCCCAGTGTCGCCTGGCGATAGCCACGCCGACTCGACAACGACCCCTGGATATCGCCACTCGCCCCGCGGTGCTGCAGGTTGGCGTCGAAGCCACTGTCGGCCCGCTCGCCTTGCTGGCGCACCAGCGCCAGCCCATGGCCCCATTGGCCATACTCACCGCTCACGCCTTGCCAACGAACGCTGGCGCTACCCTGGCCGCGAGCGTCGCTGTTCAGCGCCGTACTGAGCGAGGAGCGACGGCGCTCGCCAAGCGGCATGCTGGCATTGAACATGATGGCGTCGACGGCATGGCCGGTCACAGCCTGCTCGCGGCTCAGGCTGATGCCATAGCTGAGCGTCCCGATGTGGTTGTTGTAGCCGACGCTGTAGCTCTCGCTACGGCCACCGCCGGCCCAATGCTGTCGCAGGCTGGCGCGCAAGGTGAAACGACCGCCCCGCTCACCCACGGGCTGATCCACACCCAGGCCCGCGCGCCAACGCAGCGGGTCGATGCGCACACCAGCCACGGCGCGGGCATAGTCGTTGAAGCTGTAGTAGCCTGGCCCCTCGCTGCGGGTCAACGTCGCGCTCAGGTCGGTACCAGTCGTGCTCAAGCGCTGGCGCCAGCTCAAGCGCCAAGCCTGGCCACGTACTTGCCGGCTGCGGGCAGGCTCGGCGCTGGCGTGGTACCCGGTCAGGCCCAGGGCCCCCAGCCCGGTATTCATGGCCACCCCCATGGCACCCGCCAGGTAGTCCTCGGCCAACCAGGTACCGCCGTGTACGCTCAAGTAATTATCCAGGCCTTGCTGCCATGTGCCTTGCACAAAGCCCGGCCCCGAGCGCCCGTACGCTTCACGCCAAACGCCACTGGCCAGTTCGAAACGCCTTGCGCCAGGGCGCAGTGCCAGCGGCGCGGCAGCGTAGGGCTGGATGAAGGTGCGTACGCTGCCATCGGCCTCGCGCAGCGTCACCTCGAGGTCATCCTGCAAGTCGTTGGCATGCAGGTCGTCGATCTCGAACGGGCCCGGCGCGACGGTGGACTCATGGATCAGCACACCGCGCTGGCGAATGCTGAGCAACGCGACGCTGTTGGCGACACCTCTCACCACGGGGGCAAAGCCGCGTTGCTGCTCCGGCAACATGCGCTGGTCGCTGCCCAGCAGTACGCCGCGCAGGGCGCTGCTCTCGAATACGTCCGAGCGGCTATAGCTATCGCCGATGGTCAACTGCGCAGCCCAGGCGGGAATATCCCGCTGCAACGAGGTCGCAGTGGCTTGATAACGCGAAGGGATGCCGGAGGACGCCTGCCAACTGCCTTCGTGCCGCCAGTACCAGTCACCAATATTGAAGCCGGAGCGCACGCCCAGATAGGCCTGGCGGGTGGCAGTGCCCTGCTCCAGGTCCTGCTGCTCATACAGGTTCAGGCGATAATCGAAGAAGCCAGCAGTGATGCCACTGTCCCAGTTTTCCGCTGGCAGGTACCCGCCGGGCAAGCGCTGCAAGGCTTGCTGCGGGATGCTCAGGTCGAGCCTCAGGTTGGCGAAATCCAGCGTTTCGCGGCTTTGCGCAACGAGGCTACCGAGCCCTGCGCAGGCGCCCTCCTGGGCAAGCAGCTGGGCGCTCTCGCGGCCAAGGCGGCGCAGGTCCACACCCAGCGCCTGCAGCAAGGTCTCGCTGTAGCAAGGTGTCGCCTGGTCACTTTGCCCCTGTGCCCGCAGCAGCACCCGATGACGCCCGAGCCACTGCTGATTCAGCATCACGTCAAGAGAGTAGCTGCCCTCGGGCACTGTCGTGTCTTGCTGGTAGCGGCGCAGGTCGGTCGAGGTACCCTGGCGGAGCAGCCCGGCATCGAACTCGACGGCGCTTGCCGGGGCTGCGAGCAACCCCATCAACACACCCGCGGTTGAATGACAGCGAAGGTTGAATCGCACTGGCTGACGCATCGTACACCGTGCCTCAGTTTGCCAGGTGCACGGTCACCGCTTGCGGCGCGTCACGCACCGCCCCGTAGTCATCGATGAAGGCATAGTGCAGCCGAGCGGTTGACTGGCCAGCCAGGCGCTTGACGCTGAAGCGGGTACTGGCGAACGGCAGCACGTGGTTGGGGCCCAGTTGCAGTGGGGCCTGGCTGGCCTGCTCCACGGTCACCCTGGCCAGGTTGACCACATAAGGGCTGGCATTGCTGGCCGTCAGCACCCAGTGCGGGCCTTCACGCAGCAACTGCCAGGTGATCCGGCGGTGGGCATCCACGGCTTTCCCCGGCAGCCCTGCCGGCCGATAGAGCAATTTGATGCGCGAACGCAGCGCCACCTGCAGGGCGTTCCCCGAACCCTTGGGGGGCACTTCAAGCACATTCAGCCAATACAGGCTTTCGCGGTCGGCGGGCAGTGCATCGCCGCCATGAAACAGCCTCAGGCTCTGGCCTTGGCCTGCATCGAGGCGAAACATGGCGGGCATCACGTCGAACGGCACCTGCAGCTCCTGCACCTGGGCCTGGGGCCGGCCATCGTCGACCCAGGCCTGAACCAGCGAGGGCGCGCTGCCGACGTTGCTCAGTTTGACCGTGACTTCGGCCTGATCGGCAGGAAACACAACCCGCGTGCTGGCGATGATCACATTGGCGGCAAGCGGCGGCGATGCCAGGCAGACAGCCAGCAACAAGCCGCGCCGCACGGCGTTGGAGAAGAAACGCATGATGAAGATGCTCAGGAACGTTGAAAAGGCAGCCCTGGAACGGGCCGCCCTCAAAGAGATGTCATGGGTAGTCCAGCGAGTACTGCACGCGGGTTGCCACCAGGCCTGGCGTGGTGCCACCGGTCGAGTAGTAGCGTGCGGTGTAACGCAATGTCGCATTGCCGCCGACGATCGGTACTACCTGCGAATTCTGCGAGCCCTTTGGCGCCGCCAGGTTCATCGCTGCCTGCTTGTCGTTGAGCAGTTCCACCTGGACGTTCTCGCTACCGCCGGCATCGACGATGAGGCGCCCTTCCGGGCTGATGGTCGGGCCAGGTTCGAAATAGGTCGACACCTGGGTAACACCTGGGGAGCAATTGCTGAGAATCAGCTGAAAGGGCGTGTTTCCGGCGGTTTGGCCGGGGTTGGCAAGCAGTGCTGCGTTCACCGGGGGCAACGACACCGGCAGGTTGCCGTTACCACCATTGATCTGACAGGTTGGCGCCTCTACAAGGCCGTCCAGGCTGATCTGGCCATAATCGGCCTGGGCCGCCTGCACACAGAAGAACAGCATGCAGCAGCCTGCAAGCAACGACTTCGCGTTCATAGTCACCTTCTTTACTCGTGGAAATAGCCAGGCATTGGTTGCCGGCCCCCTGCCGCTGGATGCGGCGCGGTGCAGTATCAGTAAGGTGACGCGGGAAAAATGTAGGCTGACTCAGCAGCCGAGCAGTTGAAAATAACCCCCTCGAGGTAGGAAGCATGACCTGGTGTAGACGAGATCATGCTTCCCGCCGGGTGCCATCAGCGGGTGATGCTGCGCAGGGTAACGAACTCTTCGGCGGCAGTCGGGTGAACGCCGATGGTCTCGTCGAACTGCTGTTTGGTGGCGCCGGCCTTGAGGGCAATCCCCAGCCCCTGGATGATCTCTCCGGCGTCCGGGCCGACCATATGGCAGCCCAGCACCTTGTCGGTCTCGGCATCCACCACCAGCTTCATCAAGGTCTTCTCCTGGATATCGGTGAGGGTCAGCTTCATGGCACGGAAGCGGCTTTCGAAGATCTGCACCTTGTGCCCGGCTTCCAGAGCCTGCTCTTCGCTCAGGCCCACGGTGCCGATCGGCGGCTGGCTGAACACCGCAGTCGGGATGTTGCGGTAGTCCACCGGGCGGTACTGCTCGGGCTTGAACAGGCGCCGCGCCACGGCCATGCCTTCGGCCAGCGCGACCGGGGTGAGTTGCACACGACCAATCACGTCACCGATGGCCAGGATCGACGGCGCGGTTGTCTGGTATTGATCGTCGACATGGATGAAGCCGCGTGCGTCCAGTTCCACGCCGGTGTTTTCCAGGCCCAGGTTGTCGAGCATCGGGCGGCGGCCGGTGGCGTAGAACACGCAATCGGTGAGCAGCTCGCGGCCGTCGTTGAGGGTGGCTTTGAGGCTGCCGTCGTCGAGCTTGTCGATGCGCTGGATGTCGGCGTTGAACTGCAGGTCCAGGCCGCGCTTTTCCAGCTCTTCCTTGAGGTGGGTGCGCACCGAGCCGTCAAAGCCGCGCAGGAACAGGTCACCGCGATACAGCAAGGTGGTGTTGGCGCCCAACCCATGGAAGATGCCGGCGAACTCCACCGCGATATAACCGCCACCGACCACCAGCACCCGGCGCGGCAGGTCCTTGAGGTAGAAGGCTTCGTTGGAGGTGATGGCCAGTTCCTTGCCGGGAATGTCCGGCACCTGTGGCCAGCCACCGGTGGCAATGAGAATGTGCTCGGCAGTGTAGCGCTGGCCTTCCACTTCCACTTCATTGGCACCGGTCAGCCGCGCATGGCCCCGCAGCAGGGTCACCCCACTGTTGAGCAGCAGGTTGCGGTAGATGCCATTGAGGCGCTCGATTTCGCGGTTCTTGTTGGCAATCAGCGTACCCCAGTCGAAGTGCCCTTCTTCGAGGGTCCAGCCGAAACCTGCCGCCTGCTCCAGCTCGTCGGCAACGTGCGCGCCGTACACCAGCAGCTTTTTCGGCACGCAGCCGACGTTGACGCAGGTACCGCCCAGGTAGCGGCTTTCGGCCACCGCCACCTTCGCGCCGAAGCCAGCGGCAAAGCGCGCCGCACGCACACCGCCGGACCCGGCGCCTATCACGAACAGATCAAAATCGTAGGCCATGCATTCAGTCTCCTAGGCAGACGCCCAGCATAACGCCGTTGGCTGCCGCAAACAAAAAAGCCACCCCGAAGGGTGGCTTTGCGGCCAGCAGGCTGATCAGTAAGCCTTGCCAGTCTTGTAGTAGTTCTCGAAGCAGAAGTTGGTCGCGTCGATGTAGCCTTCGGCACCCCCGCAGTCGAAACGCTTGCCCTTGAACTTGTAGGCAATCACGCAGCCGTTCTGCGCCTGATGCATCAGCGCGTCGGTGATCTGGATCTCACCACCTTTGCCCGGCTCGGTGTTGGCAATGATATCGAAGATATCCGGGGTCAGGATGTAACGGCCGATGATTGCCAGGTTGGACGGGGCGTCTTCCGGCTTTGGCTTCTCGACCATGTTGGTAACACGGAAGATGTCGTCGCGGATCATGTCGCCGGCGATCACGCCGTACTTGTTGGTTTCCTGCGGGTCGACTTCCTGGATGGCAACGATCGAGCAGCGGAACTGGTTGTACAGCTTGACCATCTGGGTCAGCACGCCGTCACCTTCCGGGTTGACGCACAGGTCGTCCGCCAGCACCACGGCGAACGGCTCGTCGCCGATCAGCGGGCGGCCGGTCAGGATGGCGTGGCCCAGGCCTTTCATTTCGGTCTGGCGGGTGTAGGAGAACGAGCACTCGTCGAGCAGGCGACGGATACCGACCAGGTATTTTTCCTTGTCGGTGCCCTTGATCTGGTTTTCCAGCTCGTAGCTGATGTCGAAGTGGTCTTCCAGGGCACGCTTGCCGCGCCCGGTGACGATGGAAATCTCGTTCAGACCGGCATCCAGTGCCTCTTCAACGCCATACTGGATCAGTGGCTTGTTGACCACCGGCAGCATTTCCTTGGGCATGGCTTTGGTAGCGGGCAGGAAGCGAGTGCCGTAACCGGCTGCCGGGAACAAGCATTTTTTGATCATATACGTCCTTACAAAAGGCTAGGCCTGTGGAATTCGGCGCAGTCTAATCAGGCGGCAGTCACCTTACAATGCCCTGCCGCTGGCCGACCGTTGGGAACATAGAGATAACCCCAGTGTAGATAGTTCCAATGGAAGGTAAATATTGCTTTCAGGGTGGCCGCGGTGGCGTTTGCCTGTACCGGCCTCTTCGCGGGAAACCCGCTCCCACAGGGGACTGCAACAGCATCTCCCGGCGAAGAGTGCGGTACAGGCGATCAGCTACCGGTGCCCTGCCCGATCAGCACGCCATCGACCTTCTGCCCATACAGGTTCACCCCGTCATTGGCGTGGAACTTCAGCCGTGTCTTCTCGATGGAGCCTTCGACCAGCCGCGGGTCCTGCGGCCGTTCATGGCGGTTGATCCAGGCGGCCACGTCCCACGCCTGCTGGTCGCTGAGGCTGCCCGGCTTGCCCAGCGGCATGTTGTACTTGATGAACGACGCCGCCGTGTTGATGCGGTGCATCCCGGCCCCCCAGTTGTACGAGTCCTTGCCCCACAGCGGCGGCATCACGTACTCACCGGCCACCTGCTGCCCTTCGCCGTTGTCGCCATGGCAGATCGCGCATTGCTCGCGGTACACCTGCTGGCCACGCTTGAAGTCGTAGCCGCCCTTGGGCTGCGCCACCTCCGGGTAACCGCGCCCGGCCATCTCCACGCCGGTCGGCGCCTGGGTCGCCAACCAGTACGAGTACACTGCCAACGCCGTCATCTGCGGGCTGTCGGCAGCCGGCGGCTTGCCGTTCATGCTGAACTGGAAACATCCCTGGATACGCTCGGCGTAGGTGTTGACCTTGTCGTTTTTCTTGCGGTACGCGGGGTACATCGGGTAAGCCCCCCATAACGGCGCGGAATGCGCCAGCCGGCCCTGGTCCAGGTGGCAGTTGCTGCAGTTCATGCCGTTGCCCACCGCCTCAGGCATCAGCCGACGGGTGTCGACGAACAATGCATGCCCTTCCCGTACCATCTTGCCGAAGGCATTGTCGGGCAAGTCGCTTTCGGCTGGCGGCACGAACTGCGGCGCCGCCTGCACGCCAGGCACTTTCAGCTGGGACTGGTCTTCCATGGCGATCTGCGCGGCCTCGGCGCTGCCCATGGCCAGCAGCAACAGGGTTGGAAACAGCGGTTTCATGGCATGACCTCCTGGCTGGCGGGGCGGGCGAAGAATTCGGCGATGGCCTTGATCTCGGCATCGGTCATGGCCTTGGCCACACCGACCATCAGCTGGTTGGGGTCATTGCTGCGGCTGCCGTCACGCCAGGCGTTGAGCTGCGCCACCAGGTAACTGGCGGGCTGCCCAGCCAAAGGCGGGAAGTGTTCGCCAACGCCGCTGCCGCCCGGGCCATGGCACTGCACGCAGCCGGGTATCTGCCGGCTCCAGTCGCCGTACAGGGCCATGCGGGTGGTGGGGTCATGGGCAATCTGCTGGCGGCGCAGTTCGCCGGCGGGGCTGGCCGGCAGGCTGGCCAGGTAGCTGCTGACCGCGTCGATCTCGTCGTCGCTCAAGGCCTTGGCCAATGGCTCCATCACCGGCTGCTTGCGGCTGCCGCTGCGCCAGTCATGCAACTGCTTGCGCAGGTAGCCGGCCGGCAAGCCGGCCAGGCGCGGAAAGCCGGCAGCGGCAATGCCCTTGCCGTCCGCGCCATGGCAACCCAGGCAAGCCATGGCGGCGGGGTTGGCCCCGCCCTGGGTGAAGACCTTCTGGCCATCGGAGGCATGCGCCGCAGGCCAGGCCAGGATCAGCAGGCTGCCGACCACGACACGTCTCAAGGGTGTCATCACGAATCTCCTTTTCTATTGTTATATGCTTAGGCCCAAAACATATAAGCAAAAGGAGCGCGATCAGTTGCCCTAGGTCAACTTCCGGAGATGCATTGGGTGGCTGCGGTGCGCACGTCGCCCAGGCGCAGCGGGAAGTTGTTCAAGCGCTCGTGCAGCTTGATGCTGCTGCCGCTGCCACGCTTGTCGATGTCAACCAGCGCCGCCGGGCCCACGCCGGAGCTGATCTTCTGCGGCACGATCAGGCGCAGGCCATCGCCGCGCTGCTCTTCCACCAGCGGGTCGCGCGTCTCGGCCAGCTTGTGCTTGACGCAATCGGCATAGGCGCGAGGCGACTTGCCGGAAATAACGTCCAGCGTTTCATGCGATTGTTCCAGCTCCGCGACACTCACGCAGCCACCCAGCGTCAGCGCCAACGCCGCCACCATCCACTTCATTTGCAGCACCTCTGCCATCAAGAATCCGCTTCGACCACGACCAGGCGGTTTTGCTCCCTGCTTTGGCAGATTTATCTGCGCCTGGCCGAACAGCGCGGCAGTGTAACCCGACATCGTGGTATCGTTTGCCTTTGCAGAACCAATCCTTGCGGAGCATCACATGAAATTCGTACACCAGCGCGAGCACCTGAACGAGGACGACATCGTCGTCATCGAGTGCTCCCAGCGCTGCAACATCCGCCTGATGAACGACGCCAACTTCCGCAGCTTCAAGAACGGCGGCCGTCACACCTACCACGGCGGCCATTTCGACAAGTTCCCGGCGAAGATCACCGTGCCCAGCACCGGCTTCTGGAACATCACCATCGATACCGTGACCACCCGTCCGATCTCGGTCACCCGCAAGCCGACCTTGACCCACAAGATCAAGATTGTCCGTCGTTCGTCGTCGAAACTCAGGTAAGGCCCCCATGACCCAGACCATCAAGTACGTCATCAAATACAAACTCGACGGCCAGCGCCGCTGGGACTTCGCGCAGATGCCCGACGCTTCCCTCGAACAAGCCCTGGAAGCCCTGCGCAAGATCCACGGGGAAGACGCCGAGAAGATCAGCGACATCCAGGTCAGCAAAGCCTTGTAAACCCCGCCCCCATTGCATCGCCCGCCCACGCAAGGAGAACCGCATGAGCCACTGGCCCGACCGCCGCATCCTCGACCTGCTGGGCGTTGAACTGCCCATCCTCCAGGCGCCGATGGCGGGGGCAAGCGGTGCACCCATGGCCATTGCGGTGGGCCTGGCGGGCGGGCTGGGCGCCCTGCCCTGCGCCATGCTCACGGCTGACCAGGTGCGCGACGAAATCACCGCCTTCCGGGCCGCCTGCCCGGGCCGCCCGCTGAACCTGAACTTCTTCTGCCACCAGCCGCCGGCGCCCGATGCCGAACGCGATGCCCGCTGGAAGCAGGCACTCGAGCCGTATTACCGGGAAGTCGGGGCGGATTTCGCGGCCCCCACGCCGGTGTCCAACCGCGCACCTTTCGACGAACAGAGTTGCCAGCTGGTCGAACAACTGCGCCCGGAGGTGGTGAGTTTCCACTTCGGCCTGCCCCGGCCCGACCTGCTGCAACGGATCAAGGCCAGCGGTGCCAAGGTGCTGTCCAGTGCCACCACCGTGGAAGAAGCCGTGTGGCTGGAGCAGCATGGCTGTGACGCGATCATCGCCATGGGCTATGAAGCGGGCGGCCATCGCGGCATGTTCCTCAGCGACGACATCACCAGCCAGATCGGCACCTTCGCCCTGGTGCCGCAGGTGGCCGACGCGGTCCGCGTGCCGGTGATTGCCGCCGGCGGCATTGGCGACCACCGCGGCCTGGCCGCCGCACTGGCCCTGGGTGCCGCGGCGGTGCAGATCGGAACGGCGTACCTGTTCTGCCCCGAGGCCAAGGTTTCGCCGGCGCATCGCCAGGCCCTGGACAACGCATCCGCCAGCGATACAGCGCTGACCAACCTGTTCACCGGCCGCCCCGCGCGCGGTATCAACAACCGCATCATGCGCGAGCTGGGGCCGATGAGCGAGCTGGCACCACGCTTCCCGCTGGCCGGTGGCGCGCTGATGCCGTTGCGCGCGATCACCGACCCGCAGGGCAACAGCGATTTCAGCAACCTGTGGTCGGGGCAGGCATTGCGCCTGGGCCGGCACCGGCCGGCGGGCGAGTTGACCCGCGACATTGCCGAGAAAGCGCTGGCCCTGGTCGGGCGAGCGGCATTTTCATAAGCAGGCCTGGCCTGCGCCATTTGCCTCTTTCAGATCCGCGGCCTATCGCTATATAGTTAAGGCTATAACGATAACCCGAGGAGCTACGTTCATGCGTAACCGCCTTCCCCATCTGGCCGCCACCACCCTGGCCAGCCTGCTTGCCTTGAACACTGCCTGGGCCGATGAGGTCCAGGTCGCGGTCGCAGCGAACTTCACAGCCCCCATCCAGGCCATCGCCCGGGACTTCGAGAAGGACACCGGCCATACGCTGGTCGCTGCCTATGGCGCTACCGGGCAGTTCTACGCGCAGATCAGCAATGGCGCACCATTCGACGTATTCCTCGCCGCCGACGACAGCACGCCGGCCAGGCTCGAGGCGGAAAAGGCCATCGTTCCAGGCACGCGCTTCACCTACGCCATCGGCACCCTGGCCCTGTGGTCGGCCAAGCCAGGCTATGTCGACAGCCAAGGCCAGGTGCTGCAGCAGAACCAGTACCAGCACCTGTCGATCGCCAACCCGAAAACCGCACCGTACGGCCTGGCTGCCCTGCAGGTGCTGGACAAACTGAAGCTGACCGAGGCCACCCGGGCGAAGCTGGTGGAGGGGCAGAACATCACCCAGGCGTTCCAGTTCGTCTCCACCGGCAACGCCGAGCTAGGCTTCGTTGCCCTGTCGCAAATCTACAAGGATGGCAAGGTCGCCAGCGGTTCGGCGTGGATCGTGCCATCGTCCCTGCATGCCCCCATTCGCCAGGATGCGGTGATCCTTGCAAAAGGCAAGGACAACCCCGCCGCCAAGGCGTTCGTCGAGTACCTGAAGGGCCCGAAAGCCGCGGCCGTGATCAAAGCCTACGGTTATGAAATCTGATGCCGCTGGACGCCAGTGACCTGGGGGCTATCTGGCTGACCGTGAAACTGGCCAGCCTGACCACCTTGATCCTGCTGATCGTCGGCACGCCGGTCGCCTGGTGGCTGGCGCGTACGCGTTCATGGCTGCGCGCCCCGGTGGGTGCCGTGGTGGCCTTGCCGCTGGTGTTGCCACCCACGGTAATCGGCTTCTACCTGCTGATCGCCCTCGGCCCGCAGGGCTGGCTGGGCCAGGCCACCCAGGCACTGGGCCTGGGCAGCGTGGTGTTCAGCTTCAGCGGGCTGGTGATCGGCTCGGTGATCTACTCCATGCCGTTCGTGGTCCAGCCGCTGCAGAACGCCTTTGCCGCGATCGGCCAGCGCCCGCTGGAAGTGGCCGCCACGCTGCGCGCCAGCCCCTGGGACAGCTTTGTCCACGTGGTGCTGCCGCTGGCCCGCCCGGGCTTCATCACCGCCAGCATCCTCGGCTTCGCCCATACCGTGGGCGAGTTCGGCGTGGTGTTGATGATTGGTGGCAATATCCCGGACAAGACCCGCGTGGTCTCGGTGCAGATCTTCGACCATGTCGAGGCCATGGCCTATGCGCAAGCGCACTGGCTGGCTGGCGCCATGCTGCTGTTCTCTTTCCTGGTGCTGCTCCTGCTGTACGCTGGACGCCGCGGCAAGGCTGGCTGGAGCTGAAATGAGCGGTTCAATTGTGGCACGCCTGAAACTGGCTCGCGACGACTTCACCCTGGATGTCGGCCTGCACCTGCCGGGGCGCGGCATCAGCGCACTGTTCGGCCACTCGGGCTCCGGCAAGACCAGCTGCCTGCGTTGCCTGGCCGGGCTGGAACGGGCCGCCAGTGCCTATATCGAGGTCAATGGCGAAGTCTGGGAAGACAGCGCGCGCGGCTACTTTCGGCCGCCACACCTGCGCCCGGTAGGCTATGTGTTTCAGGAGGCCAGCCTGTTCCCGCACCTGTCGGTGCGCGGCAACCTGGAATTCGGCTGGCGCCGGGTGGCCCGTGCCGAACGCACGGTCAACCTCGAGCAGGCGTGCCAATTGCTGGGCATAGGCCATTTGCTGGCACGCCGGCCTGCGACTTTGTCCGGTGGCGAGGCGCAGCGGGTGGGCATCGCCCGCGCCCTGCTGAGCAGCCCGCGCCTGCTGTTGATGGACGAGCCGCTGGCGGCGCTGGATGGGCCCCGCAAGCGCGAGATCCTGCCCTACCTGGAACGCCTGCACGGCGAGCTGGACATCCCCCTGGTGTATGTCAGCCATGCCCAGGACGAAGTGGCGCGGTTGGCCGACCACCTGGTATTGCTGGAGCAAGGTCAGGCGGTGGCCTGCGGCCCGGTCGGCGAGACCCTGGCCCGCCTCGACCTGTCGCTGGCCCAGGGCGAGGACGCCGGCGTGGTGTTCGACGGCCTGGTGGTGGGCCACGATCCACACTACGACCTGCTCACCCTGCGCCTGCCTGGCAACAACGGGCCGCTGCTGCGCATCGCCCACCCGGCCCAGGTGATCGGCAGCACCTTGCGGGTCAAGGTGCAGGCGCGTGACATCAGCCTGGCGCTGGCGGCTGATGGCACATCGAGCATCCTCAACCGCCTGCCGGTGCGCGTGTGCGCAAGCCGGGCGGCAGCCAACCCGGCCCATGTGCTGGTCAGCCTGGATGCCGACGGCAATGCCCTGCTGGCGCGGATCACCCGCTTCTCGGCAGACCAGCTCGGCCTGCACCCGGGCCAGCTGCTGTTTGCCCAGATCAAGTCGGTGGCCTTGCTGGGCTGAGCATCCGCCGCATGGCCGCTGTCCATTGATCAGTCACCTGATCGAGGCCTGCTGCCGATGCTCGACTGCCCGCTTCCCGCCACACTGCACTACGTCGATGACAGCCAGCCCGGCCTGACCCGCCGACGCTGGCGCGACCGCTTCATCTACCTGGACGCCGAAGGCCGCCGGGTACGTGACCCGGACACCTTGGCACGCATCGCCGCCCTGGTGATACCTCCGGCCTACACCGACGTGTGGATCTGTGCCGACCCGCAGGGCCACCTGCAAGCGACGGGGCGCGATGCCCGTGGCCGCAAGCAGTACCGCTACCATGCGCAGTGGCGGGAAACCCGCGACCAGCACAAGTACGGGCGCATGCTGGCCTTCGCCCAGGCCTTGCCCAAGCTGCGCAAACAGCTGGAGGCGCACCTTGCCCGCCCAGGCCTGGATCGGGAAAAGGTCATGGCCCTGGTGGTCAGCCTGCTGGACCACACCCTGATCCGCATCGGCAACCAACGCTACCTGCGTGACAACAAGTCTTACGGGCTGACCACCCTGCGCAACCGCCACGTGCAGGTCAGGGGCAGTACCATTCGTTTCCAGTTCCGTGGCAAGCGTGGCGTCGAACACAACGTCACCCTCAACGACCGGCGCCTGGCCAACCTGCTCAAGCGCTGCATGGAGCTGCCTGGCCAGGCGCTGTTCCAGTACCTGGATGAAAACGGCCAACGGCACAGCGTCGGCTCCAGCGAGGTCAACCAGTTCCTGCAACAGTTGACCGGCGCCGATTTCACCGCCAAGGACTACCGCACCTGGGCCGGCAGCCGCCTGGCCCTGGAGCTGCTGCGCCCCCTGGCCTGGGAACCCGAAAGCGAAGCCAGGCGCCAGGTCAGCGCCATCGTCCGCCAGGTCGCCACGCGCCTGGGCAACACACCGGCCGTGTGCAGGCGCTGCTACATCCATCCGGCGGTACTTGAACACTTTGCTGCGGGACGCCTGGCCAACTTGCCAAAAAGCCGCCTGCGCAAAGGCCTGGACCGTGAAGAAGTGGCATTATTGTTATTTCTTCAGGCACTTGCGGAACAGCAGGACCATTGACTCGGTCTATTCAGTCAATGATGCGAAGAAATTTCCCATTGGCCACCAAGCCCCCTATTCTTGCCAGCGAGCACCTTGGCCGACAAACCCCTGGCGGTTTGCTTCGGCACCTGCGAGTGAAAGCACGCAACAGAATTTGTCTGTCGGGGAATTACTATCCGCCGAAAGCGTCTTTAATGAGAAGGAAGAGGGACCAGCTCCCGCCGCCGTGGCAACTAGCCCGACGGACTTTTAATCACCAAGGAGAACTACATGCTGATACTCACCCGTAAGGTTGGCGAAAGCATCGTCATCAATGATGACATCAAAGTCACCATTCTGGGCGTCAAGGGGATGCAGGTGAGGATCGGTATCGATGCACCGAAAGATGTCCAGGTCCATCGCGAAGAGATCTTCAAGCGTATCCAGGCCGGCAGCCCGGCCCCGGAGAAGCACGACGACTCGCACTGAACGACCTGCCTCAAGCCGCACGGATGCGCTTGATCGCCGCGCGCTTCAGCTGCCCAGCAGCTCGCGCACCTTGGCGATCATACAGTCCATGTCGAACGGTTTGTCGAACACTGCGGCGAACAGGTC
The DNA here is from genome assembly GCF_052041995.1 of Pseudomonas sp. SMV7. Taxonomy (NCBI): domain Bacteria; kingdom Pseudomonadati; phylum Pseudomonadota; class Gammaproteobacteria; order Pseudomonadales; family Pseudomonadaceae; genus Pseudomonas; species Pseudomonas sp. SMV7. Next base: position 236,022 of record NZ_JBKGGT010000006.1, read on the forward strand.
CGGGCAGCCCTGGTTGGCTTGTGCGCCACTCATGAGAATGACCGGCAGGTCGCTCAGGGCCGGGTCTTCACGCATCGAGCGCACCAGCTCCTCGCCATTGAGCAGCGGCATCATGTAGTCGGTGATCACCAGCTGAACACGCTTTTCCTTAAGCGCTTCCAGCGCCTTGCAGCCGTTGCTCGCCTTCTCCACCAGAAAACCTTCATCCTCCAGGGCGAAACCAAGGATGTCGGCAATCAGGTACTCGTCATCGACGATCAGGATGGTGTTCATGGCTCCGCCCCGTCAGCCACTCCCCTGTGGCACCGGCGTTCCCGAAAGCACACCACAGGCGCCTTCGAACGCCTTGCGCAGGGTGATGCCTTGTGGGCCGATCTGCAGCTCGTGCAAGGCAGGGTCGTGATGGCTGTCGCGCACCTTGAGGATCGACAGCATCCGCCGCAGCTGCGACTCCAGTTCGACGAAACGCATCAGCATCAGGTTGTCGACGATGCTCGACAGGTCCGGCGCCGGGGCACTGATTTCCGCGCCGAAGATATCGCGCATTTCCCAGGTCAGCATCACGCTGACGTCGCGCGCGCGCAGCTCGCCCGTCAGCGCGCGGAAAAATGCATTGAGCCGCGCCGGGTCGGTGGCCAGGCGGCTGAACGCCCCCAGGCTGTCGATCAGCACGCGTTTGCTGCCTTGTGCCTCGACACGCTCCAGCAGGCGTGCCCCGACCTGGTCGAGCAAGCCCTCGGTAGTAGGCTGCCAGCACAATTGCAGGCTGCCGGACTGTTCCATCGCGACAAAGTCGTGCCCGAGCGACGCAGCCTTGATGCGCAGCCGCTCGGGCGTTTCGTAGAAGCCGAAATGCAGCCCCGGTGCCTGTGGGCTGCTGGCGCCGAGGAAGGCCAGGCCCAATGAGGTCTTGCCAATGCCGGAGGGCCCGATCAGCAAGCTCACCGAGCCTGTGGCCAGGCCACCACCGAGCATTTCATCGAGGGTTTCCACCCCGCTGCTGACACGCTCCCGGGTTGCGCTGCCCGCTTTGCTGGGGTGACTGAACAGCGACTCCAGGCGCGGGTAGACATGCATGCCGGCTTCATCGATAAGGCACTCGTGGCGCCCCGACAGCGCCGCACTGCCGCGCGTCTTGCGCAGCTGGATATGGCGCACGGCACGGCTGCCGAACAGTTGCTCACCCAGTTCGATCACGCCGTCGACCATGGTGTGCTCCGGGCTGCCCTCTTCCAGCCGGGCGCTGGTCAGCAGCAGCACGGTACAACCGGCAAAGGCCGCATGGCCCTGCAGTTCGGAGACGAACTTCTTGGTGTCCAGGGTGGTTTCCGCGCGGACCCGGGCATTGAGCACGCCATCGACGATCAGCAGGCTGGCCTGCTGGCGGGCGATTTCCTGGCGCAGTAGCCGTACCACCGCGTCGAGGCCTTCCTGTTCCAGGGTGTCAAAGGCACTGACGAACTGGATCGGGTCGCCGACCAGCGCCGGGTCGAAGAAGTCCAGGGTTGCCAGGTACTGGAACAGCCGCTCGTGCGACTCGCTCAGCAGGGTCGCCACCAGCACCCGGCCGCCGCCGCGCACATGCCCGCAGGCCAGCTGGTTGGCGAGAATGGTCTTGCCGGCCCCCGGCGGGCCCTGAATGATGTAGGACGCACCGGCCACCAGGCCACCCTTGAGCAACGCATCGAGCCCTTCGATGCTGGTCATCAGCCGCCTGAGTGCCTGCGCCATGGTGTCTACCTGTCGAGTTGGCTGTCTGCCGGAGCCTGATAGATTGGCAAGTAAAGCTGCATGCAAGTTCCCTGGCCGGGTTCACTTCTCACGCAGATTGCACCGCCGCTCTGCCTGGCAAAACCGTACACCTGGCAAAGGCCCAGGCCGGTGCCCTTGCCAAAGGGCTTGGTGGTGAAAAACGGCTCGAAGATGCGCGGCAGTACCGCTGGCGCAATACCCTCGCCGCTGTCTTCCACCTCGAAACGCACGAAACCACCGCGCAGCCCTTCGACCTCGCCGGCCAGTTCGACCACATCGACCGTCAAGCCGATCCGGCCCGCCCCGGCAATGGCATCGCGGGCATTGAACAGCAGGTTGAGCAGCACCATCTGCAACTGCCCGGCATCGACCTCGATCAGCGGCAGGTCTGGTTGCACCAGCACCGTCAGTTCGATCGAGCCTGGCAGCGCATGCTCCAGCAGACCGCGGGTGGAGTCGATCAGGTTGGCCGGGGCGACACGGGTCACATCGAGCTTGCGATGGCGGGCAAAGCTGAGCAATTGCTGGGTCAGCTCAGTGCCCCGCTGCCCGGCATCGACAATGTGCTGCAGCATGCGTTGGGCGCGCGCCGGGTCCTTGGTGGACAAGGCCAGGTGCGCCGAGCTGAGGATGATGGTCAGCAGGTTGTTGAAGTCATGGGCCAGGCCACCCGTCAATTGGCCAAGCGCTTCCAGCTTCTGTGCCTGGAACAGCTGGGCACGCACCGCATCCAGTTGCAGCGCCGCCTCGCGGCGGTCGGTGATATCCCGGATCACCTTGGCCACGCCGACCACCTGGCCTTGGTCATCGTGGATCACATGCAGCACGGCCAAGGCCCAGAATTGCGTGCCATCCTTGCGTACGCGCCAGCCTTCGTCCTGCGCCCCGCCCTGCTCCAGCGCCTGGCGCAGCAAGCGTTCCGGGCGGCCTTCGGCACAATCCTGGGGGGTAAAGAACACCGAAAAATGCTGGCCGATCACCTCATCGGCACGGTAGCCCTTGATGCGTTGCGCACCGGCATTCCATGACACCACATGGCCGGACAGGTCGATCATATAGATGGCGTAATCCACCACCGACTGGACCAACTGCTCATAGCGGTGGTCAGGCATCACGGGGTCGAAGCAGTCGGCTGAAACCATGCAAACTCCACCGGTACGGCAGGAAATGGAAAACCGGCTTGGCCGAGCGGGGCCACCAGCCAGCAGCCAGGTGGCTGGCCCAGGTGAAGGGTGACGCTCAGCGCTCGGAATCAATCGATGCCGGGCCAATGCACCACGGCATCGTCACTTTGAGTAGCCACAGGCTGACCAGCAATATGAAGCTACCACCGGCCAAGGCCAGCCATTGCTGCGGCTGGGCCTGTTCGGCATCGAACCCCAGCATCAGCAGGTAAACACCAAGGCTGATCAGCGAAATATACAGGAATGCGCCCAGGACAAGCATCTGCGCGAACACCAGGCGCCAAAAAAGCCGTGGGCATACGTTAGGCTGCGAAACAGTGGACTGAGTCATTGCTGCACACTCATTGGTTGCAACCAGAGGGGAAAGTGGCGCAATGACATCAAGGGGTCAATTACCCCTTCGATCGACCCCTTCTCTGTTGATGATAGGCGCTGCGGTTGACGCAACTATAACGATGGGTTATAAAGCGCGCTTGATTGCGAAGCCCTTCTGCTTAGAAGCGAGCCGGTCGGCACGACCCCTTCAAGCGTGCGAGTGTGGTGGAATTGGTATACACAGCAGACTTAAAATCTGTCGGCGTGAGCCTTGCGGGTTCGAGTCCCGCCACTCGCACCAAACTTCTTTGAAAAGGCGCCTTCAGGGCGCCTTTTTATTGCCCGCCAGCAATCCGCGCCGCAACTGCTAGAGTGAGCTTAAACAGGCCCACTGGAACGCTGCCATGCGCTACTCACTGTTCGATGGTCAACGCGACGCCCTGCTATTGCTCGCCCGCGTACTGCTGATGGTGCTGTTCATCGTGTCTGGCTGGGCCAAACTGACCGGTTTCGAAGGCACGGTCGGCTACATGACGTCACTGGGCGCCCCTGCCCCGATGCTGGCCGCAGCCGTCGCCGTGCTCATGGAGTTCGTGGTCGGCATTCTGCTGATCCTCGGTTTCTACACCCGGCCGCTGGCCTTCCTGTTCGCCCTGTTCGTGCTCGGCACCGCGTTGCTGGGCCACCCGTTCTGGAACATGGTCGACCCGGAGCGCAGTGCCAACATGACCCAGTTCCTGAAAAACCTCGGCATCATGGGCGGCCTGTTGTTGCTGGCCGTGAGCGGTCCCGGGCGTTTCTCGCTGGACCGGCGTTGAGTCATTCCTCTTCGCAGTCGTCGAACCAGGCTGGGTGATCGCGCTCCTCGTCGTCGAGGTCATCCAGCGTTTCTTCATCCTCCTCGACATCATCCTCGACGCCCCGGGCGTCGGCTTCAGGCTCACTGTCGTCATAGAGGAATTCGTGATCAAGCAGGTGATCATGCTCGGGTTCGTGCAGGTCGTCTTCGTCGTGCATGCTGGCTCCTGGGCGGGTGGCAGGCCTGTATAGGCTGAACAGCTGCGCAGGTCAATGCATGGCGGTTAATGCTGGGTTAACCGGCGCCACCCACGCTGCAGGCTCTCCCTTCAAACGTTGCTTGCCCGCCTTTCCCGGCGGGCTTTTTTATGGCTGCTGTTCTCCCTCCGTCCAGTGCAGAGAAATCACAGGGAACCCTGCCAATGCTGGCCACGCTCGCAAATGATGCAGGACCTTTGTTTTCAAGGAGAACATCCATGACTGTAAACATTGACACCCTGATCATTACCACCCCTGTTCCGAAATCCGCAACCGACCCAATAGCGCTGGAACTGACCGGCGCCAAGGCGCTGGCGACGCTGCCCGAGGTGGTTACCCGCCTCAGTGATGGCTCGGTGCGCCTGACGGCCCCGACCAAGGGCGCCTCCAGTAAAAGCACCCACCGCACCCGCTGTGAGTGGAAGGAGCCCGTTTACTGGCTGCTGACCAGCGCCGCCCGGCACCGCAACCAGCAGACCATGGTGCTTCAGAAGGTCAACCTGGCGCAGAAGGTGGTGATCGCCCAGCTGCATGTCAAAGACGATGACAGCCCGCCTGTCAAAGTGTTCTGGAACAAGGCCAGGATAACCGTCGGCTTTCGCACCGAATTCAACCAGCTCACGACAACCAGCAGCACGTTACTGGCCGACGTCCCGCTGGGTGCGCGGTTCGACGTCACCATCGAGGTAACCGGGGCCGGCGCCTGCACGGTCAGCGCCAGCTGCAATGGCCGCACCGGTACGACTTCGGGGCTTCAGCTCAGCGGTAGCTGGGCCACGCGCTCGCTGAACTTCCATGGCGGGGTGTACAACCAGGTGGACTATACCGACGCCACGCCAGCCGAGGACGGGTCGGTGTGCGTCATCAGCCAGCTCGAGCTGAGCCATGCGTGACACCCTCATCACCTGAGCTTCACAAAATGCTGACATGCGGCGGGGCACACTGACCCTGCTCCTTATGTTCTTGCAGCCCGCCGCATTGTTGCCGCGGGCTTTTCTTTTTGTGGCATGCATCGGGGCCGCAGACCATGACCTGAAGCAGTTTTACCGTACCAGCCCAGGGCTATGCTTAGCCGGCGATAAGCACGTTCATCCGCATAGGACATGGAGGCTCGTATGAAAGCTGCCGTTGTTGCACCAGGCCGTCGCGTGGAAGTGGTGGAGAAAGCCCTGCGCCCGCTCGAGCACGGCGAGGCGCTGTTGAAGATGCAGTGCTGTGGCGTATGCCACACCGACCTGCATGTGAAAAATGGCGATTTCGGTGACAAGACCGGGGTGGTACTGGGCCACGAAGGGATTGGCGTGGTTCAGGAGGTCGGGCCGGGCGTCACCTCGCTCAAGCCAGGCGACCGGGCCAGCGTGGCCTGGTTCTACCAGGGCTGCGGCCATTGCGAATACTGCAACAGCGGCAATGAAACCCTGTGCCGCGAAGTGAAGAACGCCGGTTACACCGTGGACGGCGGCATGGCCGAAGCCTGCATCGTCAAGGCCGATTATTCGGTCAAGGTGCCCGACGGGCTCGACTCCGCGGCTGCCAGCAGCATCACCTGCGCCGGTGTGACCACCTACAAGGCGGTGAAGGTGTCCAACATCCGCCCCGGCCAGTGGATCGCCATCTACGGCCTCGGGGGCCTTGGCAACCTGGCGCTGCAATATGCCAGGAACGTGTTCAATGCGAAGGTGATCGCCATTGATGTCAATGACGAGCAGCTGCGCTTCGCCAGCGAAATGGGCGCCGAGCTGGTGGTCAACCCGCGCACCGAAGATGCCGCCAAGGTCATCCAGGCCAAGACCGGGGGCGCCCATGCTGCCGTAGTGACTGCAGTGGCCAAGGCTGCCTTCAACTCGGCGGTCGACGCCCTGCGCGCCGGGGGACGCCTGGTGGCAGTCGGGCTGCCATCGGAAGCCATGGACCTGAATATCCCCCGCCTGGTGCTGGACGGTATCGAAGTGGTCGGTTCGCTGGTCGGTACCCGGCAGGACCTGCAGGAAGCCTTCCAGTTTGCCGCAGAAGGGAAAGTGGTGCCGAAGGTCACACTGCGCCCTATCGAAGATATCAACCACATCTTCGAAGAAATGCTGGAGGGCAAGATCAAAGGGCGCATGGTGATTCAGTTCGAAGGTTGAGGTTCACGTGCGCTGGCTGTGATTGCAGCGCACGCTACCCCTTGATGAAAGCGAACCAACGGGCGCTCGCCGGGCTCTAGTTTGTATAAGTGCAGGAATCCCTGCCCAGCAACCCGCCTGGCATGGGTGACACCTGGTTCGAAGGGGGTGGACAGCATGACGGAAGAAGAAGCAAACGATGTGCTTGAGCGAATCGAGTACGAGCTCAGCCTTCATCAGCCGCACACCACAACGCGCATAATCATTCACGACCTGGGGTTATGGGCTCGTCTGGAGAAAGCTGGCGGCATCATCAATGGCGCTATGCTGTTCGACAGGCCCGTGTTGCTGGAGCCGAAGTGTGATGCTTCCTACACGGTCTTGTGCAAACCGTGAGCGGTGCGGTTGTGCAAACAGAAACCTGAAGGCTACGCCGGGGGGGAAGCTATGGGCATCCGCAGCTTGGCGAAGAACCTGCCACCCGATCCAGGCAATGAGGGCTGGGTGCTTGGCTGGGGTGTACTGAGAGACCGCTACCCCTGGCATTTCGTCGATGTGTATGCCGACCAGAAGACTGCCAGGGCCGAGGCGCAGCGCCGTGGTCATGGCTACGTCGTGGAGTTCGGCTCGCACCGCTTGGGGTCGGATGAATTCGTCTGTGGGGTAACCCCGCCTGAAGGCTAGCACTTGCAACCAGGCGAGGTGGCGGGGACGCCTGGGCGCCCCGCCTTTGTTCATACCAATATTCGTCGCATGATCAGCTCGCCATCGATCACTTCGCCAGTCTCGACGAAGCCTTCGCCAGCGTAGAGGCGTCGTGCCCCGATGTTTTCCGGGGCTACGCCAAGGGCCACGCCGGGGCCGCCCGGCAGCTGTTGCAGGTACGCCAGCAGCGCCCGCAAGGCCGCGCGCCCATAACCACGCCCCTGGTGCTGGTGGTCGATCATCAGGCGATAGATCCAGCGGCTGTTCTCGTCCGGATCTAGGGCATGCATCAGGAAACCGACCATTTCACCGCTGTGCTGGGCACGCACGGCCAAGGGCTCACACCAAGGACTATCGGCGGCCTGTTGCAGCGATTCGGTATTGCTTGCAATGAACTCGGATTGCTCGTCACGTACCCGCAGGGCACGGCATTGGGCTTGCTCCTCAGCCGAGCTGAGGCCCACCAGAAGCACTGATGGATAAGAAGTGGACATGTTTGGTTCTCCGCGGGGCAACGATGGCCCCTCCAGGATTTCGTTGACGGTTCATGGATGGACACATCATTGGAAACTGGGTCATGGGGCACCTCCTTGTTCGCGGATGGGAAAGACAGTCGGCAGCTCCGGCCGACCGGGCGTGATTCTAAGTGCGTGCGCGGGCGTTATTCAAGCGAACCAACCAGGCGCTGCAGTGCGATACTGGCCGATGCCTTGCATCCCATCGCAGGGTTTATTGAACAGGGTCCGAAGAGCGGAACGCTCGAACAGCGCCGCCTGGAGCTTGAGCGTCTCGTTCTTTCGGCAAGTCTCGAACATGATCTGGATGCCGCGCAAGCTTACCGCGTGGCAACCTTTCGGCCGGGCGCTCGCGCTTCACCAGCCAGACAGCGAGCCCGCCCCACCCCCCAAGCCATTGCCCGCGTCATGGTCTCGCCTGGACGAGAATCAAAGCTTTCTTCGTGGATCATCGCGCCACCGGGGCCGTAGACCCCAATGAACATCTGGGTTGCGCCGGTTCTGGAGAGCCGAACTTGCACATCAATTTGTGTTCCGTCACTCAACGTTTCGTTATGAGTTCTGGTGTGTAAAACCGGGTCACCCCATTGCCAGAAGCACTCGCCACGCTCCCTCGCCATCGTGCTCATGTCCTGAGTTATTGAGAAAGATGCCTTCTTACAGCAATGAGCAAGCCGACTCAATATTCTTGACGCCAGATAAATGGCTTCCTGACGACCGGGACAGGCTATGCCTCAAGATACCGATCAGCCGGATCGCAATTCGGCCGAATCCCCATCTCGCTCATTGCCGAGGCCACCCAGCTCGGGAGGATCGAGTGTCGCAGCAAAGCTCATCCACTTTTCGAAGACTTCTCGATGGTGGGCTTGCGCATCTTTCCATGAAGGGTCGCCAATACGCCCGTAGGCTACCTGGTTCATGATCGACGAGGTTATGGCATCCAGCTCTCTCAGGAGCTGGTATGCAGCAAACCTTTTATCTAATGGCATGTGTCATCTCGCAAGGCGGTAGAACTCAAACTCGCAAAATCGCTGAGTTTGGGACAGCGCTGTTCTGTTTTTTCTCCTTGTCAGCCGTCGGCTGAAGGGTCAGCCAGGCGCCTGAAACTGGCGAGCTCCTGCTCGACAGGGATCTTACAACAGGCAGTGATTCCAAAACGACATGCCGATCAGGCTCTGCCTGAAATCTCTCAGGGTGGCGCCTGAGATACGGGTAGGCGAACGTATCCGCTAGAGGGAAACTCCCAGCTCCCCGTCCGCTTGGCCATCTACCAAGGCCTGGATCTCTGCGAAGACATCTGAAGCCAGGCTGGCCGGGACGCCCCAATAATCAAAGATCCCACCCTCGTCGCGATTCTGGCCACAGGTCACAAAAACGCCGGTCCCGAACTTCTGCTTCAGGCGCATTGCCAACCAGCCAACGAAACCGCTGTTGTCGACGCCTGGCGGAAAATGGAATCGGAAAACCCCGAACAGCTCTTGCTCGCCATCAGCACAGGGGACCAGTTGACTCCATACCTGGTCATCCCGGACGAGCGCCAGCGCATCGGAGCAGGCGGCATCAGGAAACGATGGCAACGGAAACTCCATGAAGGTGTAAGTGCCAGGGAAGTAATGCACATGGGCTTGGGTCATGACGCACAACAAGCGGCGCTCAGTCTCTTGGGCCGTTTCGTGGGAAATGTTCACCATTCAGTACTCTCCGTTCAGTAGCGCGCGCTGCGCTTCTTTTCATTGACCGCAGAGATGCTAAGCAGGAAGATCTTCAAGATAAATGCTCGAATTCAAATAACATTAACAAGCAACACTTGTAGATATGGATAAGCTGAAAAGCATGGCGGCGTTCGTGGCAGCAGCGGAGTCAGACTCCTTCTCGGCAGCAGCTGCCCTGTTAGGCGTGACGCCACAGCTGATTGCCAAACAGGTCAGCAACCTGGAAGCTCAGCTAGGCCTGAAACTGATTACCCGCACCACTCGCCGACAAAGCCTGACTGCGGTGGGCAGGGAGTATTACTTGCGCTGCAAGGCTATCCTGAGCGACGTTGAAGACGCCGATGAGCTGGTGCTGTCAGCAAACTCGACGCCGCGCGGAAAAATCCGTATCAGCGCGCCCTATAACTACGGCTCTCATCGACTCATCCCATTCCTGACCCAATACCTGACGCGTTATCCAGAAACGGAAATCGAGCTGGAGCTGACGGACAGGTTCGTAAATGTCGTAGAAGAAGGATTCGAAGTCGTGTTTCGGTTGGGCAACCCCCGACTGGGCGACAGTGCGGCGTTGGTTCAACGCGGCTTGAGGCCTTTCAGGATGTTTGCTTGCGCATCTCCCGCTTACCTGTCACGCAAAGGCACCCCGCTCCATCCCGAACAACTCGTGGACCATGATTGCCTGGGCTATCTGTTCTCCGATCGCATGACGGACAACGTCTGGCGATTCACCAAAAACGGGCAGACGTTCACGATCCCCATTACAAGTCGACTGAACGTCAATAACACCCTGGCCAAGGTGAACGCCGCATTGGCGGATTTCGGCATCACGCTGTGCGTCGAGGATGTACTGGTGCCCTACGTGCAACGGGGTGAACTGGTCGTGCTCTTCGAGGCATTCGAAGGGCCCATGTACCCCGTCAATCTGATCTACCCCTCCGACCGCCGCCCGTCCGCAAAGCTCAGATGCTTCATAGACGAAGTTGTTGCTGCATTGGGTCCGTCGCAGGCTTGACAGAACTGGGCTGGTTGCGGGGAGCTTGTATGCCAGACTGCTTGGCAGTGAAGGCAAGATCAATTGATCGCAGCCGAGCCATGGTCGCCTGGCCTGATGCCGATGATGGCTTGAGGCCCAGGGATTGATTTCAAAACGACACGCGGATCAGCCGTCCTGATCGCTATCTGCAAAACGCTCCGCGATGGCCTGAAATTGCTCATGACTGGCCAGGAAAGCGTCGCAGACATCTGGATCAAAATGCTGGGCGCGGCCCTGGCGGATGATGTCCAGCGCCTGATCGTGCGACATGCCCTTCTTGTAGACGCGTCGGCTGATCAGTGCGTCATAGACATCCGCAACCGCCATGAGCCTGGCGCTGATGGGGATCTCATCGGCACCCAGCCCGTCGGGATAACCGGTACCATCCCACTTCTCGTGGTGGCTATACGCGATTTCCTTGGCTAAGCGCAGAAATCCTACCGAGGTGCCCAACTGTTCTTCGGCATGGCGGATGGCATCGCGTCCCAGCACCGTATGGGTCTTCATGATCTCGAACTCTTCCGGCGTGAGGCGGCCGGGCTTGAGCAGTATGTCATCGGGAATCCCGATCTTGCCGATGTCGTGCAGCGGGGCCGACTTGAACAGTAGGCGGATGCTCTCGTCATTGAGGAAATGGCGGAACCTTGGATGCTCACGCAGCAGTTCAGCCAGCAACCTGACGTAGTGTTGGGTTCGTCGGATATGGTTGCCCGTCTCATTGTCACGGGTTTCAGCCAACGAGGTCATGGCTTGAATGGTCACATCCTGGATGGCCACTACCTCGGCAGTGCGTCGCTGGACCTCCCGCTCCAGGTACTCGTTCTGATCACGCAAGAAATCGGCAGCGGCCTTTATCTTCAACTGTGTCTCAACCCGTGCCAGCATGACAGGCGGACTGATCGGCTTGGTTATGTAGTCCACAGCGCCCATCTGCAAACCTCGTATTTCATCTTCCATGGCCGTCATGGCTGTAAGAAAGATAATCGGTATGTCAGCCGTGCATCGTTCAAGTTTGAGCTGTTCCGCCACCTGATAACCGGAAAGGTCGGGCATCATGATATCGAGCAGGATCAGGTCCGGCCGAGGCGCCTGCAGTGCAGCCTTCAACGCGCGTTCACCATTGGTCGCCACACGCGTGCGGTAGGCATCTTTCAACAAGGAATTGATCAGCGTGATGTTCTCCGGCGTATCGTCGACTATGAGGATGAGTGGTCTGCTGGGGTAGCTCAACGATTCAGTCATGGTGTTCCCTTCCGAGATAGGGTGTCCTGGACTACCAAGGCACGCTCGAGCGTTTGCCGTGCGGCCTCAAAGTCAAAGTTGTTCACTTCACCTTCCAACTGCGCGAAACCGTCCCCGCCGAGTGCACCGCGTAACGAAGCCGAATACTGTTGCAAGTAGTCCGGCGCGGCGCCATCGTTCGCCTCGAGCAGGCGCATCAGTTCCCTGCCACGCTCAGCCGAGTCACTGGTGAAAACCGTCGGCGCCGCGACCTGGCTGCCGTGCAAAGCCTGGCGAACAGCACTCACTGCCTGCGAAAGTTCTTCGATCAATCTGCCTACCTGGGCACTCGACTCGGATTGCGTCCTGATCGCTGTCTCCAGTGCACTGGCTGTCGACTGCAAAGCGCTGAAACCAAGATTGCCTGCAACGCTTTTCACGGTATGGGCTATGCGTTCGGCTGTAGCGCGGTCACCGGCGCAAAGCGCGGCCGAGAGTGTTTGTCCTGCGACAGCCTTGCGATCGGCAAACTGGGACAGCAGTTTGATGTAGAGCTGGCTGTTGCCCGCTACCCGTCTCAAGCCATCAGCTATATCCAGCCCTGTAATCACCGGTAATGGCGCTTCAGGCAGTGCGGCGATGTCTCGCACTGGGTTGGGCGAACGAGGCACGACCCAACGCTGCACTGTATCGATGAGGGCCTGTGGGTCCACGGGCTTTGTCACATGATCAACCATGCCCGCCAAGGTACAGCGCTCACGATCCTCGACCATGGCATGCGCTGTCATCGCAATCACCGGGATGTGCGCGTAGCCAGGTTCAGCGCGAATACGCCGTGTTGTCTCGACACCATCCATCCGAGGCATCTGCACATCCATCAGTACAGCGTCGAACTGCTGGATAGCGAGGATTTCCAATGCCTCGCAGCCGTTCCCGACAACTTCGACGCGGGCGCCTGCTGCCTCGAGAAGCTCCTTGGCGATCTGCTGATTGATTTCATTGTCCTCTGCGACCAGCAACCGCACCCCGGCAAGCAACTGCGCCTGCGCGGCGGGTATGCTTGCCGCCACCACACCTGTTTCCGGTGCAAAAAGGTTGACCAGCACCTCTACCAGCGACGATTGATTGACCGGTTTCACCAAAAACGCGTGAATACCTGCTACCTCTGCGACGCTGCGCATTTCGTCGTGCCCAAACGCACTGACCATGACAACCTGCAGCGCAGGCTGCTGGCCGAGCGCGCGCCGCGTTGTCTCGATGCCATCCAGCTCTGGCATCTGCCAATCAACGAACATGACTTTGAACGGGCGGTCGGCCGCAGCCTCGCGAAGGGCCTCGAGCGCGGCCTGGCCGGAAGCCACTGCAACGGGCGAGAGCCCCGCCACGCTCAGCATGTCGGACAGGATCTGACGAGCCGCCGCGTTATCATCCACAACCAGAACGCGCGCACCGTCAAGGTCCGGGGGGATGACCCTGCGTTGCTGCTGCGCATTCTCGCCAAGACCAAGCCAGGCACTGAAGGAAAACACGCTCCCTTGGCCCGGTTCGGAATCTACCGAAATGGTACCGCCCATCAGCTCGACGAGACGTTTTGAGATGGCAAGGCCAAGACCGGTGCCGCCGTACTGGCGGGTGGTTGAGCTATCCGCCTGGGCAAAGGCCTGGAACAACCGCCCTGCCTGTTCAGTTGTCATGCCAATGCCAGTGTCTTGCACGCGGACCTGGAGTTGCACCTTGTCCCCGGTGCGGCCCAGGTTGCGGACCACCACGGTCACTTGGCCGTGCTCGGTGAACTTCACCGCATTGTTCACCAGATTGAGGACGATCTGCCCCATGCGCAGCGGATCGCCCAGCAGCACGTTGGGGACGTCCGCTGCCATGTCGAACAACAGCTCGAGGCCCTTGTCGTAAGCCTTCTGCGCGACCAGCGAGGAGACGTTGTCGAGCACCGCATCGAATTGAAAGGGAACGGTCTCGACACTGAGCTTGCCTGCCTCGATCTTGGAAAAGTCGAGTATGTCGTTGATGATGCCGAGCAGCGAAGTGCCTGCGTTGTGAATCTTCGACACATAATCGCGTTGCCGGTGGTCCAGCGAGGTCTTCAGCGCAAGGTAGGACATACCGATGATCGCGTTCATGGGCGTGCGGATTTCGTGACTCATGTTGGCCAGGAAATCGCTTTTTGCCCGCGTCGCCTCTTCGGCAATTTCCTTCGCCCGTTGCAGGGCCTGTTCTGCTGCCTTGCGCTCGGTGATGTCGTGCAGCCAGGCGAGCAGTCCTTGCTCCCCCTGGATCTGGATTGGCAAGTACGTAACAAGCATGGTGCGTTCGTGCCCGTGCCGGTCGAGCATCAGCATTTCCTGGCCCTTCGCGATACCTTCGTGGGTCAGGCGCTCGACGATGGCTTGGCGATCGTGCCCGTTCGCGTAGATTTTCAGCGCAGCATCACCGACACCCAAGCCGAACGTTTCGCGGAAGCGGGGGTTGGCGAAGCGGATCACGCCCTGGGTTGAAAAGGCAATGTTGATCGGGCTCGTATCAAGTATCGCCTGCAGCCGCGCGCGTTCTTCACTGAGCGCCACTGCTGCCGCATGCTGTTCCGTGACATCGCGCACCCAGCTGGCGATCAGGGTCTCGCCGTGGATGGTCACGAACGATGCCCCTACCAGGACCCAGAGAATCGAACCATCCTTGTGCAACAGACGGGTTTCGAAGTGTTCGACCTTGCCGTTGAGTGCCAGCTGCTCAAGGAAGCGTTCGCGTTCGTCAGGGTCGACATACAGTTGGGTGGCGTTGCTCCCGAACAGGTCCTCGGTCACATAGCCGGTCGCCTGTGAAAAGCTTTGGCTTACCTCCCTGACAGCCCCGTTCCGGTCTGCCAGTACCAAACTGGCGGGGCTGGTATCCATGAGGGCGCGGGTGAATGCATCACGCTCGGCCAGCTCCGCGGCAACGCGCTTGCGCTCGTCCACTTCCCTGTTGAGGCGTCGGTTCCAGACCAACATGGCACTGAGCAGCAGCAGCACCGCGACCACGCTTGGAATCGCCCAGCTCATCACGGCTTTGATATCGAGGCTGTCTTCATTGAAGGACTCCTCGAAAAGCCGGTATTCCATCAGCGATACGTGATAGTAGCGTCGCCAGCTGGCATCGAGCGGCGAATCGATGCGATTGCTGGACTGGAAAAACTGCGCCAACGCCCGCGCGAGGTCCGAGGCGTTGTGTGCGACCCCCCAGCCAACGCTGGTCGGTTCGCTGACCGGAAACGCGATGGAGAGACGCTCCGGGTCTTCACGGGCCCAACGCAGCGCGCTTTCGCTACCCAGCACCGTGAAATCGACCTTCGCGTCGGCGACCAGTTTCACCGCCTGCTCGGTGGTCGCGTAAACCAGCCTGACCGGCTGATCGGAGAGAGGGCCGCGGTTGGCCTCGTCGATCCATTGCTCGTAGCCCGTGCCCTTCTGCACTGCCGCCGTCATCCCGCGCAAATCAGCCACCTCGTTGCCCGGCGACTGGTTGGAGCGATGGACGATGACCAGATTGCGAACTTTGTAGTACGGCACCAGCAGCATCTTGGTTGCGCGCCAAGGTACGATCTGCAGGTCATTTGGATATAGATCACAACTGCCGTCAGCGAGTAGCTTCGGCACATAACTTGCCTCGCGAACGGTCTCTCCGTGATCGTTGTGGAACTGCGCATCGAAACTTGCAAGCTCGATCATCTTTGCGCGCACGCCGAGGTAGCGCGCAAAAGCTTCGGCATTGGTGCTATAGAAGGGGGCGCTTGAACCCGCCACGCATATGCGCAGGACCCCGCTTTCGCGTATTTGCGCCAGCGTGCGAGCCTCTACAGGCGCAATGCACAATGCCATCAAGAGCACCAGCACCAGCGCACGCCATCCACCCCAGCTCGGCTTCGATTTGTTGACGCTATTACCGCAGCAGCTATTGTCGACGCTTGCTCCTTGCGACTGGGCAAGAGGAAGATAGGCACGGTCACCTGGATTCGATTCCATTCGCATACCCCGAGGATTAACCGATACGGAAGTTGGGATCGAAGCGTCAGCAAGAGCGCTTCGCAGCTGCGAACAGCAACAGTTGACACACCGTCGCCTTCTGTCAGTGAAACCTTTATGGCACGCCTACTGAACAGGTGCTAGCCAAGGATTTCCATCCTGTGTTGCAGCCTCTTCAATATCATCACAACGCTTGGCATTCCGTGTCCTGACGATTCAGTTCCTCGCAAGCCACTTGGGCATCGAGCCGATTGCGATAAATCTCAGCGCGAGCTTGTCCAGCAAGATGTCCAATACCTGAAAGCCCCGCGTTCTAGCGATTGGACGCCGACTATCGACACGATACCCTTCCCATGGGACGGCGTTGACGACCCGGTAACGCGCATTCACGGTAGCTTCCTCGTATTTTAGTCTTTTACCGCGGCCGAACGACGCTCAGAACCGACCAGGCGATCAGGGAGTTGGGGTAATCCATCTATCCTTAACGTAGAAGCAGGTTTCGCTCTTGGCAATGCGGCGCAGTGTATGGCCATATCGATACAGTATTTGAGTAAACGCCTCCCAGTGCCTCCACTACCAGCCAGTGGTTTCCCACAGGCGATTGCTTAGCTTTTTGGCAAAAGTGCTGATGCCGTCGCTTGCAGCTGCTTTTCGTAACCTGCCCGCTGCCGGAGTGCGGCCAAAAGCGCCCGTATCTTTACCTCCAGTCTGTCGGTCTTGGACAGGCCAGTGGCCGTGCAGCAGGCCAACCAACAGCCCCTGCGGCAGCCCGGCTTCCTTGGCGGCAACAATCACCTTGGCCAGCCGAGTCGAGTGCACTGGTAGCAGCAAGACTGGCGCAAGCGTGTCACGTTGCTCATGAAGGCTCCCCCTGCGGTTTAAACAGTTCACTGACGTCAGTCCCCAGCGCTCTGGTGGTTGCGCTATCATGCCGGCCCGCTGCGCGCCTTGGCACGCTAGGGGCGCCTACATGAACAGGCGCAAGTTCGAATCGACAAGGATGGATTCCATGCTCAAAAAGATTATTTACGTTACTGCAATGATTGCAGCGACAAGCTTTCTGTCGGTGTGCGCTGACGAGGTGAAAGAGCCTAACTGCTCAGATCTGAAGCGCAACGATGTCGAAACGCTTACAAAGCAAGAGGCTAAGTATCCAGAGTTGATGCGTCAGTTGCGAGAGAAGTGCCCGAACCAAGGCACCGGGGGCTTCGTGCCCAGCACCGCAACGAAGGGACTCATCAGGTAGCCGCAGCATTCGGACGCATTTAAGGGACGACCCGATTCAGGGCCCCATCAGCCTTGTCGGCAGCTTGGGTGGCAGTAGTAGCAGCATTGGACGCTTTATTTGCGGCGCTCTCTGCCCTCCGGGTCAGTTCATCCAGACGCTGGTCGCGCTGCTCGGTCGCTTCATCGTATGCCTGGCAAATCGCGGCTGTCCCGGTAGCCGTAAGCCGTCCGCTTGATCACCTTGATTCAATTGTTGATCCAACGGCCCCGTGTGCATCGGCCAGGCGTAGGCGGTTGAAAAGATTACATCCAGAGTGGCCTTTGGAGGTGTCCATCAGTATGATTTCACCCGGCTGAAAGGACCCATTCTTACGCCGAATATAATTTACAAGGATCGAATAATGGACATCAGATTGGCTAAGCCAATTGCAGTTTTAGGACTGGCTGCGATCTTGGCAGGTTGCATGGAAGAAAAAGTGCCAGAGCCAACGGCAGACAACTGCGGCCCGGAAATGTACGAGAAAAACCTCGCCAGCCTGTCAAAAGAATCGAACCGGAACGCGTTCGTTGCGAACTGCAAAAGTTTTCTCGCCGCGAAAAAAATGACTACATGGAAGTTTGAAAAAAGCCCCGAAGACAAATACTAAATTTTTATAATATCGAGCCGCACCACATTCGAAATGGAGCCTGATGGCTCCATTTCTAGCATCGGCTATTAGCTAGCGCAACTCACAGGCGAGTCCTACTCGGATGGCTTCAGATCTTCACACCTATCGATTAAGTCATCGGTCTTATCGTTATCCGGGAGCTTCTCCCAATACTCAGGCGTGCAATGTTCTTCCGATACGGAATAGTCCAGATCTTCGGCAGCCATGATGGGAGTCGACAACATCGCAGTAGAGATAAGCAGAAACGCTGATAGCTTCATGATTTCATTCCTTGAAATGGCCGGCCGTTATAGCTAATTTTGGGTGGTTTACAAAGGTTCAGTGCTCGCACGCTTTGAAGGCGAGCCTCCGCTACGCCAACGCAACCGCGCATATGAAAACGCCGCCTATGTCGGCGGCGTTAAGGGTAGCGGTGCATCAGGGCGTGTAACCCTTGCTCTTGCTGCGATCAGTAGGACCGCCCATGTCCCAAAAGTCCTTCGACTTCTGCTCGTCGATTTTGGCCTGCTTCTCTGCCTCTGACTCCAGACACCCACTGAGTAGTCCAGCGCTGACTAAAGCAATGATAGCTAGTGCGAAGGCGCGGATCATGGCTTGAACCCTTGGTCCTTGCTACGGTCTGGCGGCGTGATTTCCCAGAGTTTTTCGCTGGCCTCTTGCTGCTCCTTCGCCTTCTTTTCGACCTCAGATTCGAAGCAGCCGCTCAGCGATAGCGCAGTAACGGCAACGAGTATGGCGCCGATGATAGTGCGTTTCATAAGGATCCTTCCTGTGAAATGGTCGGGCGTTATACCAAAGATCGAATCCTTCCGCAAAAACTGACATCACGCGCTGCCCGTCAGCGCCTTAACACTTACTGCCGGGGATGGGTGGCAAGGCTGCGAAGAACCAGTAGATCCCAGCACCTAACACCAAGGTCCATACGCCTGCTGTCCATGCGGAAGGACGATATGGAGGGGATCTACCTGGTGGCACTCAAGAGAGGGAACCACCGAACGCGTTTACCGACGCGTCGAGGCCATTGCCAAGCCTTCAAAATGAGGAAGTTTTGGGACGGGCAATCAATAGTTTTGGGACTTCGGTATTTTTCAGCGCTCAAAGAAAAACCCCGCAGACGTTAATCTGCGGGGCTTTCGAATGGTGGAGGCCGAGGTCGGAATCGAACCGGCGTAGACGGATTTGCAATCCGGAGCATAACCACTTTGCTACTCGGCCTCAAAGTTCGGATCTAGCGGCTTGCGCTTCGCTATCTCCTTGAAACACTGAACCTTTTTCAAGGTTTGCTGCGTTTCGATGGGCGCCATTATGTCTGCATTCGTTTCACCTTGCAACCCCCTGAACGAAAAAAAATTTCAACGGGTTCAAGGTCTTAGCGCAGGCGGCCGAGTTTACTCCACAACCCCACCACGGTGTTCTCCACCGTGCCGCTGGCAGCCATGCCGATGCGCTCCTGCAGGCTCTTGCGTTCGGCATAGTGCAAGTGGAACAGGTTGGCCGTGCGGGCGCGCTCGCTGAGGTACTCGTCACTGGTCTGCAACTCGTCCACCAGCTTGCGGTTGAGTGCCGCGACGCCCAGCCAGACTTCGCCGGTGGCCACTTCGTCGATATGCAACTGCGGGCGATAACGGGCGACGAAATCCTTGAACAGCTGATGGGTGATGTCCAGGTCTTCCTGGAACTTCTCCCGCCCCTTCTCGGTGTTCTCGCCGAACACGGTCAGGGTGCGCTTGTACTCACCGGCAGTGAGCACTTCAAAATCGATGTCGTGCTTTTTCAGCAGGCGGTTGACGTTGGGCAATTGCGCCACCACGCCGATGGAGCCCAGCACGGCGAACGGTGCGCTGACAATCTTCTCGCCGATGCAGGCCATCATGTAGCCGCCGCTGGCGGCCACCTTGTCGATACACACGGTCAGCGGGATGCCGGCCTGGCGAATGCGCGCCAGTTGCGATGCAGCCAGGCCGTAGCTGTGTACCAGGCCGCCCCCGCTTTCCAGGCGCAGTACCACTTCGTCATGCGGGGTGGCCAGGGTCAGCAGCGCAGTGATTTCGTTGCGCAGGCTTTCGGTGGCAGAGGCTTTGATGTCGCCATCGAAGTCGAGGACGAAAACCCGGCCCTTTTCCTCGGCCTTGCCTTTCTTCTTCTGCTGCTGTTTTTCCGCCTTGGCCTGCTGCTTGCGCAACGCCTTGAGCTCGGCCTTGTCGAGCAGGCCGGACTCCAGGCGCTCACGCAGGTCCTTGTAGAATTCGTTCAGGCGGGTGACCTGCAATTGCCCACCCGGTTTACGCCGCCCTTTGCCACGCAGCCCGGCAATGGCCGACAGCACCACCAGGATGGCGATGACCAGGGTGGCGGTTTTGGCGAGAAAGCTTGCGTATTCGGCAAGAAACTCCACATTGACTCCTTAAATGCCTGCGCCACAACGGCGCGTAACTGTAGCAAGCATACCGTTGCGCCTGAGGTGCTGCCAGCCGGTGCAAACGCTGGCAACATCTTTCAAACAACCTTTTCAAACGCTTGTATGTTTTTTCGTTGACAGCCCGTGTGCCGCATCCTAACCTCGCAGCAACCTTCAACAGGCCGGAACCTTCCGTGGGCAACCTCTACCTGATCCGACATGGCCAAGCCTCCTTCGGCGCCGAGGACTACGACGTCCTCTCCCCCGTGGGTGTGCGGCAAAGCCAGGCCCTGGGCGAACACCTGGCCCAGCTCGGCGTGCGCCTGGACCGCTGCGTGGCAGGCGACCTGCGCCGCCAGCAGGATACCGCGCGCCTGGCATTGGCAGCCTTGCATGCCAGCGGTTACACGGTGCCGGCTGTTGAGACCGATGCAGCGTTCAATGAGTTCGACGCCGACGGCGTGATCCGCGCCCTGTTGCCCGGGCTGCTGCCGGACGAACCCGACGCTGTACACATCCTGCGTAACGGCAAGCAGCATCGCAGCGAATTCCAGCGCCTGTTCGCACTGATGGTACAGCGCTGGTACGAGGGCGAGCATGCCGACGATGGCCTGGAGACCTGGCAGGCCTTCACCGCCCGGGTGCAAGGCGGCCTGCAGCGGGTGCTCGATGCCGCCAGCGGCGGCGACAATATCGCCATCTTCACCTCGGGCGGCACCATTGCCGCCCTGCTCCACCTGGTTACCCGTATTACCCCCGGCCAGGCGTTCGCGCTGAACTGGCAGATCATCAACACGTCGCTCAGCCAGCTGAAGTTCCGCGGCCGCGACGTGGCACTGGCTTCCTTCAACAGCCAGGCCCATGTGCAGCTGTTGAAGGCGCCGGAGCTTGTCACCTATCGATGAGCCCGGCTTGTTGTGTCCCTGCGGGGACGTGTAAATCACTCTATAAGGAATGCGCCATGACCTCCGTAGCTGATGCCGTCAAAAAGATGCAAGAGAAGTTCAACCCATCC
The DNA here is from genome assembly GCF_052041995.1 of Pseudomonas sp. SMV7. Taxonomy (NCBI): domain Bacteria; kingdom Pseudomonadati; phylum Pseudomonadota; class Gammaproteobacteria; order Pseudomonadales; family Pseudomonadaceae; genus Pseudomonas; species Pseudomonas sp. SMV7. The sequence goes on from NZ_JBKGGT010000006.1 coordinate 256,944, forward strand.
GCTGCCGCCGGCCTGGACCTGGTGTTCGGCTTCAACATCACCGACGAAGGCAAGCACTACGCGCTGATCGTCAAGGATGGCACCTGCGACCTGCAGGAAGGTGAAAACCCGGATGCCAACTGCACGCTGGTAATGGACAGCGAAACCCTGAAGGGTATCGTCAGCGGCGAAACCGACGGCATGCAGGCATTCATGAGCGGCAAGCTGCGCGTTGAAGGCGACATGATGCTGTCGATGAAGCTCAGCGAGCTGTTCCCGTCCTGAGGGCTGGGGATACCGCCTGATCGAAAACCGAAGCCTGAATGGCTTCGGTTTTTTTTTTGCCCTCGGCAGGTTGCGCTGGCTTTTTTGTAGGAGCGGCCACGCGCCAGGCGAACAGTGCAGCGTTCATCAAGGCAGTTGATCAAGCAGCAACACCCGCACCTATTTGGCATATGGCACGCTTGTTCCAACCTCACCAGCGCATTAGATTAGCCAATAGTCCTTGCGATCGAGAATAAGGAAAACGCATGACGCTCACCGACCAGTCCACCCAGGTACGCCCCGGCGAAGAACTCGACGCGGCCGTCATCGACCCTTATCTCAAGGCCAATATTCCCGGCCTGGACGGCCTGCCGCGCATCACCCAGTTCCCCGGCGGCGCCTCCAACCTCACCTACCTGGTCAGCTACCCGGGCCGCGACTTCGTGCTGCGCCGCCCGCCGTTCGGCCAGAAAGCCAAATCGGCCCACGACATGGGCCGCGAATTCCGTATCCTAAACCAGCTGAACAGCGGCTTCCCGTATTGCCCCAAGGCCTACGTGCACTGCACCGACACCAGCCTAATTGGCGGCGAGTTCTACGTCATGGAGCGGGTCAACGGCATCATCCTGCGCTCAGACATCCCGGCCGAACTGGACCTCGATGCTCCACGCACCGAGGCCCTGTGCAAAAGCTTCATCGATCGCCTGGTGGAGCTGCACCAGGTTGACTACAACGCCTGCGGCCTTGCCGACCTCGGCAAGCCACAAGGCTACGTGCAGCGCCAGATAGAAGGCTGGACCAGCCGCTATGAAAAGGCCCTGACCCCGGACGCCCCGCGCTGGGAACAGGTGACCGCCTGGCTGCACGACAAGATGCCTGCCGACCACCCACGCCCGGCCATCGTCCACAACGACTACCGTTTCGACAACGTGATCCTCGATGCCGCCAACCCCATGCGCATCATCGGTGTACTGGACTGGGAAATGGCCACCCTCGGCGACCCGCTGATGGACCTGGGCAACAGCCTGGCCTACTGGATCGAGGCCGATGACCCGGCGCCGGTGCAACTGATGCGCCGCCAGCCCAGCAACGCGCCGGGCATGCTCACCCGCCGCCAGTTCGTCGACTACTACGCCGAGCGCGCCGGCATCCGCCTGGACAACTTCGACTTCTACTATTGCTATGGCCTGTTCCGCCTGGCCGGCATCGTCCAGCAGATCTACTACCGCTATTACCACGGCCAGACCCAGGACAAGCGTTTCGCCCAGTTCATCCACATGAACCGCCTGCTGGAGCACATGACCCAGCAGGTCATTGCCAAGTCCAGCCTCTGAGCCCGATCTCGACGACGGATAACAAGGAAAACAGCATGTCCAAGACCCACCTGTTCGACCTCGATGGCAAGATCGCCTTCGTTTCCGGCGCCAGCCGTGGCATCGGCGAAGCGATTGCCCACCTGCTGGCGCAGCAGGGCGCCCATGTGATCGTGTCCAGCCGCAAGCTCGACGGCTGCCAGCAGGTCGCCGACGCCATCATCGCCGCCGGGGGCAAGGCCACGGCGGTGGCGTGCCACATTGGCGAACTGGAGCAGATCCAGCAGGTGTTCGCCGGCATCCGCGAACAGTTCGGCCGGCTGGATATCCTGGTCAACAATGCGGCGACCAACCCGCAGTTCTGCAATGTGCTGGACACCGACCCGGGCGCCTTCCAGAAGACCGTGGACGTCAACATCCGTGGCTACTTCTTCATGTCGGTGGAGGCCGGCAAGCTGATGCGCGAGCAGGGCGGCGGCAGCATCATCAACGTCGCCTCGATCAACGGGGTTTCGCCGGGCCTGTTCCAGGGCATCTATTCGGTGACCAAGGCGGCGGTCATCAACATGACCAAGGTCTTCGCCAAGGAGTGCGCGCCGTTCGGCATCCGCTGCAACGCCCTGTTGCCGGGCCTTACCGACACCAAGTTCGCCTCGGCACTGGTGAAGAACGACGCCATCCGCAACGCCGCGTTGCAGCAGATCCCGCTCAAGCGCGTGGCCGACCCTGAAGAGATGGCCGGTGCCGTGTTGTACCTGGCCAGCGATGCCTCCAGCTACACCACCGGCACGGCGCTCAATGTCGACGGGGGATATCTGTCCTGATCAGGCTTTGCATGCCATCAGGGTATAACTCAGCGGCAGGCGTGCAGGCTGGTCACGCAAGCGCCACTCGCCATCGTTACCCTTGACCATCTGCCCCGGCAACGCCTCCCACGGAATGCTCTGGTGCTCGACCAGGGCAGTCAATTGCAAGCCCTGGCCCAGCAAAGCGCTGATGACTTCGCCCAGGCCGTGGTTCCATTCGTGGGTTTCATAGTGGGTGAGGCGTTGCTCGGTCTCGACGTAGGTCTGGTCGCTATGCCATACCGTCGGTGCTTCCTGCTCGAAGTAGGGGTATTCCAGCTGCAGGCAATCCTGACGGTCTTCATTGACTGCCATCAGCATCGGGTGGCCGTCACGCAGGAACAGGCGCCCGCCTGGCTTCAACAATGCTGAGACTGTACGCGCCCACGGCTCGATACGCGGCAACCAGCAGAGCGCACCAATGCCGGTGTAGACCAGATCGAAGGTGCCGGCCGGCAACACCTCGTCGGCGCTGTAGACGTCGGCCTCGACATACGCAATCGAGGCAGCACAGCGCTGGGCCAAAGCCCGCGCCTCGGCCAGCGATGCTGCGGAATAGTCCAGGCCACAGACCTTGGCGCCGAGGCGCGCCAGCGAGAGGGTGTCGGTGCCGATGTGACACTGCAGGTGGACGGTATTGAGCCCCTTGATGTTGCCGAGCAGTGGCAGATCAAAGCGTACGGTTTCGGACAAGTGCCCAGAATGCCGGACAAACCGCTCGATCTCGTAGTCCTTCGAGGCGGCGTGCAGCGGGGCGCGTTCGTCCCAGCTAGCGCGGTTCAGTAGCAGTGAGGGGTGCATGGTGTCTTCCTTGAGCGGTGTGGGCTCATGCTAGCCTCCACCAGGCCCACGGCGACACAACTGCCTTGCGAAAAATTGTAAAGCTGACGCGGTCCCTGTGGGCACGGATAAACCCGCACAGGGACTGGCGCTATCCCTTCGGTCTGCTATCGGCTCGTTACAGGCAGGTCGCCGCCGCCGCGCGGCGCTGCAGGGCCACGCCGTCGTTGTTCTGCGCGTAGAAATCCACCCGTGCCCCACCCGCTTGCGGGTACACATCCACGAACGCTTCGGCTTCACGGGTATAAACCGTGAACCCGCCCTGTTTGCGCGGTTCCAGGTAGCCGCTGGCGTCGTCGCCGAACACCTTCTCCTCCTGCCAGCTGAACTGGATGCACTGGGCCACCAGTTCCGGCGCCTTGTGCGAGTCGAGCTGCGCGGTCGGCTTGCCGCCGCGGGCCGTTTCCATGGTTGCAGAAGCACAACCCACCAGCATCAGCGCCGCGGCCATCGGCAGAATCGCACGCATGTTCCTTCCTCAGGGTTAAAAAAGAAGGCGACTCTAGCATTGGCAGGCATCGCGAGTGAATTGCCAGGCGCAAACCGCTGTCGCAGCTAAGACCTATCGTTACGAGGACTCGTCATGAAATTGCACTACCTGCTTCTTGCCGCCCTGCCTTGCCTGCCCCTGGCCGCTACCGCCGCCCCGTCCAGCGAAGAAAGCATCACCGCCCCGGAAACCCACAACCGCGAGCTCAAGGTCGGCGACAAGGCGCCTGACCAGTACAAGCGCGACGACCAGGCGCTCAGGAGCTGGAAAGCCGAAGGCCTGCCGGCGCCGGAAAAGGAAAGCCACTGGGTACGCATGGGCGACCACTATGTGCTGGTGCAGATCACCAACGGTGTCGTGCTGGCGATCCAGCCAGCACGCTGAACCTACCCGCATCAGGCCAGGCAGCTCATCGCTGGCACGGCAATTATTTTTGCCTGCCAGCGAAACCAAATGGAGCGTTTCCAGTCTCAGGGGGTGTGCCGCAAACCGTTGCGGATCAAGGACCTATATCGTGATGCCCCGTCTTGCAAGCCTTTCGCTGATCGCCGTTGTCCTGCTTACTGCAGGCTGCCATAGCCATCGCTACCATGACGACGACGATGGCTGGCGGGACCGCGACCATGAGCACCGTCACCATCATCGGCATGATCGCCATGACGACGATGATGACGACCGTGATTACCGCGGTGACCGCTACTACCGCTGAAGCGTCTTTTCCCCCTGACCCGCCGCCCGTTGCGCGGCACCTTTACCTGATGATTCCTTCGAGGTTCGTATCATGCGTCTGACTCTGCCTTCCCTTGCCCTTGGCCTGCTGCTGTGCCAGGGCGCTTTCGCCGGTGACGGTACTGCCGCCATTGGCGGTGGCCTGGGTGGTGTCCTGGGTAACGTTGTCGGCCAACAGATCGGTGGCCGCACCGGGGCGGCCATTGGTGCCGGCCTCGGCGGCGCAGCCGGCAGTGCGGTAGGCGCAAGCAAAGGCAACCGTACCGAAGCAGCCATCGGCGGTGGCCTGGGCTCGGCTGGCGGTTCGCTGCTGGGCGGCGCGGTGGGCGGCAAGACCGGCTCCACCGTGGGTGCCGGCCTGGGCGGCGCGGCCGGTGGTGCCATCGGCAACCACCTGGGCGACAATGGCGGCAGGCACCACCGCCGTCACCGCCACTGATCACGATGACCAAGGGGCCGCAATGCGGCCCCTTCTGTTTTGCCAACCCTGCAGTACATCAATGCCCCCTTCAGCACAACCCGGCACACTGCCTGCTACTGTCTAACGTGCCCCCGTGTGAAGGAACACCTTTCCCCATGAACCAAGAGCTGCTCTGGGTCCTCGGCCTGCTGGCCATCGTCATCGTCCTGTTCGTCATCAACCGCCCGCGCATGGACGTGGTCGCGCTATTGGTGATACTCGCCCTGCCACTGTCGGGCATCCTTACCGTGGAGCAGGCCCTGGCCGGCTTCAGTGACCCCAACGTAGTGCTGATCGCCGCCTTGTTCGTCATCGGTGAAGGCCTGGTGCGCACCGGTATTGCCTACCGCATCGGCGAGTGGATGAGCGAGCGGGCCGGCAACAGCGAAGCCCGTTTGCTGGTGCTGCTGATGGTGGCCGTGGCGGGGCTGGGGTCGGTCATGAGTTCCACTGGCGTGGTGGCCATCTTCATTCCGGTGGTGCTGAGCATCGCCGCGCGCCTGCAGCTTTCGCCCAGCCGCCTGATGATGCCGCTGGCCTTCGCCGGCCTGATCAGCGGCATGCTCAGCCTGGTGGCCACGCCGCCCAACGTGGTGGTGCACAGCGAGCTGGTGCGCCATGGCGAAACGGGCTTCAGCTTCTTCAGCTTCACCCCGTTCGGCCTGGTGGTGCTGGTGCTGGGCATCGGCTACATGCTGCTGACCCGGCGCTGGCTGAATGGCGAGGTGCGCAAGGACGGCCGGGTGGAAAGCCGTCGCACCTTGCTCGACCTGGTGCTGGACTACAAGCTCAGCGGCCGTGAACGGCGCCTGCGCATCCGCCCGCACTCGCCACTGATCGGCCATACCCTGGGCGAGCTGGAACTGCGTACCCGGCATGGCGCCAACGTGATCGGGATCGAGCGCCAGCACAAGTTCACCACGCGGGTGATCGCCGCCGACTCCGGCACGGTGCTGCAGCAGGGCGACGTGCTGCTGCTGGACCTGTTTGCCGGCCAGGACGACCTGCGCAGCCTGTGCCAGGCCATGCAACTGGAGCCATTGCGCTTCAAGGCCGCCTACTTCATCGACCAGTCCCAGGAGCTGGGCATGGCCGAGGTCTCGCTACCGCCAGGCTCGCAACTGATCGGCAAGAGCATTCTCGAGCTGGCCTTCCGCACCCGCTTCGACCTCAACGTAGTCGGCCTGCGCCGCGAGCAGGCGGCGATCGAGGCGCAACTGGTGGAAGAAAAGCTGCGCCTGGGCGACACCCTGCTGGTGGTCGGCCCGTGGAAGGCGGTGCGCCAGCTGCAAAGCCGGCCCAAGGACTTCCTGGTCCTGAGCCTGCCTGCGGAAATCGACCTGGTCGCGCCCGCCCGCAGGCGCGCACCGCAGGCGCTGCTGAGCCTGGCAGTGATGGTCGGCCTGATGGTCAGCGGCGCGGTACCCAACGTCCTCGCCGCGCTGATCGGCTGCCTGCTGATGGGCGCAGGCCGCTGCATCGACATGAACAGCGCCTACCGGGCCATCCACTGGCAGAGCCTGGTACTGATTGTCGGCATGCTGCCCTTTGCCCAGGCACTGCAGAACACCGGCGGCATCGACCTGGCCGTGGGCGGGCTGGTCAGCCTACTCGGCGGTGCCGGCCCTGGCGCCATCCTGGCCTGCCTGTTTGCGGTCACTGCGCTGATTGGCCTGTTCATCTCCAACACCGCCACTGCGGTACTGATGGCCCCGGTAGCCGTCAGCACCGCCGCGCAACTGGGCATGTCACCCTACCCGTTCGCCATGACCGTGGCGCTGGCCGCCTCGGCCGCGTTCATGACGCCGGTGTCCTCGCCAGTCAATACGCTGGTGCTCGGCCCTGGGCAATACCGCTTCGCCGACTTCGTCAAGGTCGGCGTGCCGTTCACGCTGCTGGTGATGCTGGTAACGGTGTTGATGGTGCCATGGTTCTTCAGGCTGTGAGGCGCCTGGCAATCAATGAAGGCAATTTGGCATTATCCCGACCGATCGCGGCAGATTGACATCAAGTCCCCTGACGAAACACACTGATGCGTCATTGCCCCAGGTGCTTCAAGCCGTTGTCCTGGATTTCGTTTCCGCTTTGCCGGCCGAGCCCATGGTTTTTCCAACCCAATCGCGCTTGTTGCACCTCGTCATTCTGCTGGCCCTGACCTTCGTCCTGACGGTGGGCGGTATTCTGGCCCGGCCGATCGAATCCCTGTCGCTGTTCTGGCCGGTCAATGCGGTGCTGGCCGGGGTGCTGCTGCGTTTCCCCCGGCAGGCCACCCTGGCCGGTTTCGCCCTGGTCTGGCTGGCCATGGTGGGCGCCGACCTGCTGTGCGGCAGCGCCTGGGTAGCGGCCTTGTGGTTCAACCTGTGCAACCTGGGCATGGTGGCCACGCTGTGGCTATTGCTCGCGCGCCTACCGCGCCTGCACCGGCGCATGCGTACCCCGCACGGTGTCATCAGCGTGTTTGCCGCCAGTGCCGCTGGCGCCGTGGTAGCGGCCAGCATGGCCACGCTGATGGCCGCCCCCTGGTTCGACCAATCCTTGCGCGCGACCTGGCTGGCCTGGTTCAGCGAACAATTCTCGACCAGTGTACTGGTGCTGCCCGTGCTGCTTACGGCGCCCTCGGCGCGCGCCTTGCTGGGCGGTGGCGCCCAGGCCATCCGCCTGGCGCCGTTGCTGGTGCTGCTGGCCTCGCTGGCGTTCAGCATTGCCTTCGGCGGCCCCGGGGCCATTGCGTTCCCGATTGCCGCGCTGTTGTGGTGTGCCTGGACATACTCGCCCTTTCTGGTTGCGCTGTTGACATTGACTGCCGGCAGCACGCTGATCGTGGCCGTGGCGCAAAACCTCATGCATTTCATCGTGCCGCAGAGCGAGCCGGGCGTGACCACCCTGGTGTCGGCGCGCCTGGGCATCGCCATGCTGGTGCTCGGGCCGCTGGTGGTGGCCTGCGTCAGCCAGGCCAACCGCAGCCTCATGGCCCGCCTGGCGCACCAGGCCAGCATCGACCACCTGACCGGCGTGCTCACCCGCAGCGCCTTCACCCGCCGCGCCAATGCCCTGCTGGACAGCCGCCAGCAACACGCCCAGGCGCTGCCGCTGGCCCTGATGATGCTGGACATCGACCATTTCAAGGCGATCAACGATGCCCACGGCCACGCCATAGGCGACCAGGTGCTGCGCCAGTTCGCCGGCACCCTGCAAGATCAGTTGCACGAAGGTGAATTGCTCGCCCGCCTGGGTGGCGAAGAGTTCGTCGTGATCCTGCCGGGGCTGGCGCCCGAGCGGGCCAAGTTCACTGCCGAACGCCTGCGCCGCGCCGTGCAGGAGCTGAAGGTGGCGCAAGCCGAGCAGCACCTGCAGATTACCGTGAGCATCGGTGTGGCCGGTTGCGCCGCCGACACGCCAGCTCCCAGCCTGGACCAGCTGCTGGCGCACGCCGATCAGGCGCTGTACCGGGCCAAGGCCCATGGCCGCAACCGCGTGGAACAGGCCGAGGCACAGCGCCAGATGAGCTGAACTAGCCGGCCAGCAAGTCCCACGACAACTTGGCGATCAGCACGCACAGCAGCACCAGGAACAGCCCACGGACAAAACCTGCGCCCTTGCGCACCGCCAGCCAGGTTCCGCTAAGCGCGCCAAGGATGTTGCACGCCGCCATGGGCAAGGCAATCGCATACAGCACGTTTCCCGAGGGTACGAAAAACACCAGCGCCGCCAGGTTGGTCGCGATGTTCACAACCTTTGCCGACGCCGAGGCGTGCAGGAAGTCCAAGGCGAAGAAGCGGATGAACAGAAAGATCAGGAAGCTGCCGGTACCCGGCCCGAACAGGCCGTCGTAGAAGCCGATCGCGCCGCCGATCAGCACTGCCAGGCATTGTTCCTTGCGGCCGATCTTCGCGGGTTTGTGCAAGGTGCCGAAATCCTTCTTGCAGAAGGTGTAGACCGCCATCAGCACGATCAGTACCAGTACCGCCGGGCGCATCACGCTGGGCGGTACCAGCGACACCGTGGCAGCCCCGGCGAACGACATGACAAAGGCGCTGAGCGCCGCCGGCACGATCAGCCCCCAGTCCAGGGTCACCTTGCGGATGAACGAACGCGCCGCGAAGGCCGTGCCACAGACCGACGCCAGCTTGTTGCTGCCGAGCAGGGCCGCCGGTTGCGCCGTGGGCAGCACGTTGAACAAGGCCGGAATCTGGATCAGCCCGCCGCCACCGACGGCGGCGTCGATCAGCCCGGCGGCGAAGGCGAACACGCAAAGCACAGCGATATCCAACATGATGCGGTTCCAGGCAGTGAAGACGCCCGCAAGGCTAATCAAAGTGCTGCGCTTGTGGTGAAATGCCGCATTGCGAAAACTGCAACAAGGAACAGCCAATGGCATTGGACATGCTGCGCGAGATACAAGCGTTCGTCAGCGTGGCGCACAAGCGCAGCTTCGTCGCCGCCGCCCGCGCCCTGGGGCGTTCACCCAGCGCAGTAACCCGCGCGGTACAAGCCCTCGAAGACAACGCCGGCAGCAAATTGCTGAACCGCAACGCCAGCGCCGTGACCCTGACCGAAGCCGGTGAGCGCCTGTTGCCCCACGCCGAACGCTTGCTGGATGTGCAACGTGATGCGGCTGACGAACTGGCCGCGCTCAGCGGCAGTGCGCAAGGCTGGATTCGCTTCGCCGTACCGCAACTGCTGGGTGAACATATGTTGCCCCCGGTGCTGGCCGAGTTTTCCCGCTGCCACCCGCAGGTCACCCTGGACGTGCAGTACAGCGACGGCGCCCTCGACCCATTGCAAGGCAAGTTCGACTTCGTGGTGCGCGGCGCCTTTCCGCAATCGAGCGAGTTGATTGGCTACCCACTGTGGGATTACCAGCGCCACCTTTATGCAAGCCCGGCATACCTGGCATTGGCCGGCATGCCACAGCACCCCGACGAGCTTGAAAGGCACGCCTTGATCCTGCACACCGCGCCGCGCATCCTCAAAGCCTGGCACTTCTGTCGCGACGGCCAGATCACCAGCTTGCGCCCCCGGCCGAGGCTGCGCCTGGACTCAGGCCACGCGGTGTACCACAGCACCCTGGCCGGTGCGGGCATCGCTCGCCTGGCGACCTGGGTCGGCGAAGCACAGGTGAAGGCGGGTCGGCTGGTGCGGGTGTGCCCACATTATCGCCTGACTTCCAGCAGCGGCCAGGACCCGCAGATGCATGCGGTTTACCCTGCCGGCGAGCTGCCGGCGCGGGTACGTGACCTGCTCGGCGCCCTGCGCCGCGCCGGCATGGCCTGCTGAAACCGTCCCGGGACGGCTGTTCAAATTCTGCTCAATTTAACAGAGGCCGCCGCAGGCTTGGCTTGCAGCACTTTATCCACAGACCTACCCACGTTTTTTGTGGACAGATTTCCCAGCGTAAAGAACGACTTATCGTACAAATCGACAGGGTGAATCGGCCAAAAGGAACGGCAGCCGGCCCGCCGGGGAACCGGGCAGGCCGCGCAGTGGTGGAAAGTGCAGTAGTCGAGTTCAGCTTGGCGGGATGGTGCCAAGAATACCTATCAGCAGGGTCAACAGCAGGAAACCACCCAGGAACAGCGCGAGCTTGCCCATCGGAACCTCAACAGTGTGGATGCAGGAATGGGCTTATTGTCCGACCTGGACTGATACGGTTACAGATTCAGGTTTGTGGAAAAAAAGCGGATCAGATGACAATCCCTGTTGGTCTCGCTGGGCCGCGCAACGGCTCGCAGGGCACTGATGTTCACGCAGGCTGCCCAGTCATCGACGCTGTGCTAGGGTCAACCGCTCGAACCTGCCAAGGAGTGCCACCCCGCCATGACCGCATTCGCCGACAACACAGCCTTGTTGCTGATCGACCTTCAGGTTGGCATTCACCACCCACGTCTGGGCCGGCGTAACAACCCGGAAGCCGAACTGCGCATCGGCGAGTTGCTGGCTGCGTGGCGTCGTTCGGCGCGCCCGGTGGTGCATGTACGCCACCTGTCCCGCTCGGCGGATTCGGTGTTCTGGCCCGGGCAGTCCGGTTGCGAATTCCAGCCTGCGTTCACGCCACTGGCGAGCGAAACGGTGTTCGACAAGCATGTGCCCGATGCCTTCGCCAACTCCGGCCTGGAGCGCTGGCTACACGCTCGCGGAATCAGCCAACTGGTCATCGCCGGGGTCATTACCAACAATTCCGTGGAATCCACTGCCCGCTCGGCGGGCAATCTCGGTTTCGACGTGGTAGTGGTCGAAGACGCCTGCTTCACCTTCGACCAGCACGACCTGCATGGCCGGCTGTGGCCTGCAGAGGACGTGCACGCCCTTTCGCTGGCTAACCTAGCCTTGGATTATGCACGCATCTTGCGCGCGGAACAGGTAGTGGCTGGCAGCGCGCTTGCAGGCGGCGGCTAACGCTGCGGTTTGTATCTTCATGTGTACAGACTGAGCGCTGATACACAACCACGCGGCTGCACGCCGAGCGGACACATCACCGATACAGCCATCCTCTTTACTGGGCCCATCAGCCCGCACCGATGGTTTCGTCAAGGAGATGCCCAATGCCTGCCCGCCACCCGAACACCGCCCTGCCACGCCGTTTCAGCCGTACGCTGCTTGCCTGTGCCCTGTTACCGCTTGGCCTGATGGCGGCGGATATCGCTACGGCTGCGCCACAGAAGGTCCAGCCAGCCGCCAGCGTGACGGATGACTTCGGCCCGCTGAAACATATCAACGCTGGTGTGCTCGACGTGGCCTATGTCGAGCAAGGCCCGGCCGACGGTCCGGTAGTAATTTTGTTGCATGGCTGGCCCTACGACATCCACAGCTTCGAACATGTCGCACCTGCCCTCGCCGCCAAAGGCTACCGGGTATTGGTGCCCTACGTTCGCGGCTATGGCCAGACCCGTTTCCTGTCTGCCGCCACCCCACGCAATGCCCAGCCCGCGGCGCTGGCCAGCGACGTCATCGCGTTCATGGATGCGCTGCATATCCAACGTGCCGTGCTCGCCGGCTTCGATTGGGGCGCCCGCACCGCCGACATCGTCTCGGCACTGTGGCCCGAGCGGGTCAAGGCGCTGGTGTCGGTCAGCGGCTACCTGATCAGCAGCCAGGAAGCCGCCAAGGCTCCCCTGCCCCCCAGCGCCGAACTGCAATGGTGGTACCAGTATTACTTCGCCACCGCACGCGGCCAGGCCGGCTACGAGCAGAACCGCCATGCCTTCGCCAAACTGATCTGGCAAACCGCTTCCCCCAAGTGGGCCTTCGACGACGCCACCTTCGAGCGCAGCGCCAAGGCCCTGGACAACCCCGACCAGGTGGCGATCACCGTGCACAACTACCGTTGGCGGCTGGGGCTGGCACAGGGCGAAACACGCTACGACCCGCTTGAAGCCAGGCTGGCCCGCTTCCCCAGCATCGGCGTGCCGACCATTACCCTGGAGGGCGACGCCAACGGCGCCCCGCATCCACCAGCCGAAGCGTATGCACAGCGCTTTACCGGCAAGTACCAGTACCGACTGATCAGCGGCGGCATTGGCCACAACCTGCCCCAGGAAGCACCCCAGGCGTTCACCCAGGCGGTTGTGGATGCGGATCACCTTTAACGTCACGGCCAGCAATTGCTACAGAACGTTTCAGAACGCACGGCAGGCCGAGGATTAAGTCGGTGGATGGCCTGCCCTGTTTGCAACCGATGGCGGCCAGCTAGTACGGGGGGTGGAGACAGGTTGGTTAGACACAAGTTGAAACGAGGGTTGTAGGATACTTTCCCAGCCAATGTAGGACGTTTCCCATCAATAAGCATCGCCTGTATGAAACATCAGTTTCTCCAGCAAATTCGAGCTGCTACGGTCCAGTTTTCCTACAACGGCAAGGAGGCCTACAGCATGAGAACAGCATGGACCCATTCAATGCCTCGGCCCTGAAATTGCAGAAAAATCTACTCAACCTACGCCTGGAGCGTGATCGCCTGAGGAGGGAGGGCAAGGACAAGAAAGCGGACGAACTCGCCGAAACGATTGCCCGTATAGAAGAGACGATGCGCAAACTACCCGACGGCATGAAACCGACGACCTTGCAATAGGGCGGCGGAAGGCATCCGTGCGGGGGGCTGGTTTCCCAGCTGCAGAAAAACAAAAGCCCCGAATGATCGGGGCTTTTGTTTTAGGGATATGGCGGAAGCGTAGAGATTCGAACTCTAGGATAGTTGCCCATCGACGGTTTTCAAGACCGTTGCCTTAAACCACTCGGCCACGCTTCCAGCTCGTTTTGCGGCCGCCATCATACCGTAATGAAACAAGCTGTCAAACTCTCTGTGTCGCGGGTTGCGGCGGCTCTGATAGACTCCAGACATCTGAACGTTCGAAACCACAGGTTCATCAAGGAGTGTCGCCATGCGCGAACAGGATTATGCCGTACACCACGGCCAGCAGGTCGAGCAGCAGGAGATCAGCAAGGTCCTGCGCAACACGTACAGCCTGCTGGCGCTTACCCTCGCCTTCAGCGGTGTCATGGCCTTCGTGGCCCAGCAGATGCGCGTCGGCTACCCGAACGTGTTCGTGGTGCTGATCGGCTTCTACGGGCTGTTCTTCCTTACCAACAAACTGCGTGATTCGGCCTGGGGCCTGGTATCCACCTTCGCCCTCACCGGCTTCATGGGCTTCATCCTCGGCCCTATCCTCAACCGTTACCTGGGCATGGCCGGTGGCGCCGAGGTGGTCAGCTCGGCATTTGCCATGACTGCGCTGGTGTTCGGTGGCCTGTCGGCCTATGTGCTGATCACCCGCAAGGACATGAGCTTCCTCAGTGGCTTCATCACTGCAGGCTTCTTCGTTCTGCTGGGTGCTGTCGTGGCCAGCTTCTTCTTCCAGATCAGCGGCCTGCAACTGGCGATCAGCGCCGGCTTCGTACTGTTCTCGTCGGTCTGCATCCTGTTCCAGACCAGCGCGATCATTCACGGCGGCGAACGTAACTACATCATGGCGACCATCAGCCTGTATGTATCGATCTACAACCTGTTCGTCAGCCTGCTGCAACTGTTTGGCATCATGGGTCGCGATGACTGATTGAGTGCCGCCTGAAAAAGCCCGCTTCGGCGGGCTTTTTTGTGGGAGTGGGTTGCGGGATGCGCTTCGATCATGCCGCCATCGTGCATGCCACTACCCCAAATCCATCATCACCCGTAGAATGCGCTCCTTTTTTCTCCGGGGCAGCTTTCAGCCATGAGCTCACATGAACACAGCCCAGGCGCAGCGGCGCGTGCCAATGAACTGGTGCTTGGCCTGGAAGACAGGCCACGACCGTTGATCGGTCTGCTGGCAGCGCTGCAGCACCTGCTGGCGATCATCGTGCCGATCGTCACCCCTGGCCTGCTGATTTGCCAGGCGCTGGGCGTTTCTGCGCGGGATACCAACCTGATCGTATCGATGTCGCTGGTGATCTCCGGCATCGCCACCTTCGTCCAGTGCAAGCGCTTCGGGCCGTTCGGTGCCGGGCTGCTGATCGTCCAGGGCACCAGCTTCAACTTCGTCGGGCCGCTGATTGCCGGTGGCGCGCTGATGGTCAAGCAAGGCACGCCGGTGGAAAGTGTGATGGCGGCGATCTTTGGTGTGGTCATCGCCGGCTCGTTCGTCGAGATGGGCGTGTCGCGCATCCTGCCCTTCGTCAAACGCCTGATCACGCCGCTGGTGACCGGCATCGTCGTGCTGATGATCGGCCTGACCCTGATCAAGGTCGGCCTGATCAGCATGGGGGGCGGCTTCGGCGCCATGGCCAACGGTACCTTCGCCAATGGTGAGAACCTGCTGCTGTCGGGCGTGGTGCTGGCGATCATCGTCGTCCTCAACCGCATCCCGGTAGTATGGATGCGCAGTTGCGCGATCGTTATCGCCCTTGCGGTCGGTTATGCGCTGGCCGGCTACCTGGGCCGCCTCGACTTCACCGGCATGCATCAGGCCGCGCTGTTCCAGGTACCAACGCCGCTGCACTTTGGCCTGGGCTTCTCCTGGGCGCTGTTCATTCCAATGCTGGTGATCTACCTGGTGACTTCGCTGGAAGCCATCGGCGACGTCACTGCCACCAGCAAGGTGTCGCGCCAGCCGGTCGAAGGGCCGGTATGGATGCAACGGATCAAGGGCGGCGTGCTGGTCAATGGCGCCAACTCGCTGCTGGCCGGGTTCTTCAATACCTTCCCGAGCTCGATCTTTGCGCAGAACAATGGGGTGATCCAGTTGACCGGTATCGCCAGCCGCCATATCGGCATCTGGATCGCTGCAATGCTGGTGCTGCTGGGCCTGTTCCCGAGCGTTGCCGGGGTGATCCAGGCGGTACCGGAGCCGGTGCTGGGTGGCGCGGCCATGGTCATGTTCGGCGCAGTTGCCGCTTCGGGCATCAATATCCTGGCCAGTACCCGGCTGGATCGTCGCGCCTTGCTGATCATCGCGGTGTCGCTGGCACTGGGCCTGGGTGTGGCGCAGGTGCCGGAGTTCCTGGCACACATGCCGGCGGCGATTCGCAATGTGCTGGAGTCGGGTGTCGCGACCGGGGGGATTTGCGCGCTGGTGTTGAACTGGTTCTTGCCGGAGGGCAAGGAGCAGGCTTGAGTCAACCCAGGCCATGCGGTTTTTTGTAGGAGCGGCCCGCAGGGGCCTCTAGCTTGATGCGCAACAGAAAGCCCGCCCCGCATGCACAAGCGGGCGCGGGCTTTTTTGCTTTATCATGGCCCCATTCCTTTTGCATGAGTGACCCATGAAATTCGCTATCGCGGTGTTCTCCCCGGCCCATGCGCCCTCCTCGCGACGCGCCCTGCGCTTCGCCGAGGCGGTGCTGGCTGGCGGACATGAGATTGCCCGGCTGTTCTTCTACCAGGACGGGGTGCACAGCGCCTCGGCCAACGTGGTCGCGCCCCAGGACGAGCTGGATGTGGCCGGCCAGTGGCGGGCCTTTATCGAGACCAAGCAGTTGGACTCCGTGGTGTGCATCGCAGCCGCCCTGCGCCGTGGCGTACTGGACGAGGCCGAGGCCAACCGCTACCAGCGCCCGGCCGTGAACCTGCCCAAGCCGTGGGAGCTGTCAGGGCTCGGCCAACTGCACGAGGCCGCCCAGGTTGCCGACCGCCTTGTCTGCTTCGGAGGCGACTGAAATGGCCAAATCCTTGTTGATCATCAGCCGCCAGGCACCCTGGAACGGCCCCTCGGCCCGTGAGGCGCTGGACATCGCCCTGGCCGGCGGTGCGTTCGACCTGCCGCTGGGCATGCTGTTTCTCGATGATGGCGTCTTCCAGCTTGCGCCGGACCAGCAGCCCGCTGCCGTGCAGCAGAAGAACCTGGCTGCCAACCTGCAAGCGCTGCCCATGTTCGGCGTGGAGGAGCTGTTCGCCTGCAGCCACAGCCTCGCCCGCCGTGGCCTGGCTGCCGAAAGCCTCGCACTGCCGGTGCGAGTGCTCGACGATGCGGCGCTGGCCGCGCTGATCGCCCGTTTTGACCAGGTGGTAACACTGTGATGACAACCCTGCATGTAATTGCCCACTCCCCGTTTGGCGACGAGCGCCTGGCCAGCTGCCTGCGCCTGCTCGGCGCCGACGATGCCCTGCTGCTGTGCGGTGACGCGGTATACGCCCTGCGCAGCGGCAGCGAGCCGTACCGCCAATTGCAAGCCGCCGGCCTGGCCGAGCGTCTGTTCGCGCTTGAGGAAGATGTGCAGGCCCGCGCAGTCGGCAACCAACTGGCCAAGGCCGTGGACTACACCGGCTTCGTCGAACTGTCGCTGCATTACCACAAGGTCAACAGCTGGCTATGAATACGCTCACCGTTGGCGATCAGGCGATCGCCCTGGACAAGGACGGCTTCCTGGTCGACCTGCAGGACTGGTCACCTGCGGCTGCCGAGGCGTTGGCCGCGCGCGAGGGCATCCCATTGACTGCAGACCACTGGGAGATCCTCGAACTGCTGCGCCAGTTCTACCAGGAATACCAGCTGTCCCCGGCGACCCGCCCGCTGATCAAGTACACGGCGCTCAAGCTGGGCCCGGACAAGGGCAACAGCCCGCACCTGAACCGCCTGTTCAATGGCACTCCCGCCAAACTCGCCGCCAAGCTGGCGGGCCTGCCCAAACCGACCAACTGCATATGACCCAGCCACGCCCACTCACCCTGGAAACACCGGCTGAACACCCGTTCGCCGAATTCGTGCGTATTCTTGGCAAAGGCAAGCGCGGGGCGCGTGGCCTGACCCGCGAAGAGGCTCGCGCGGCCATGACCCTGCTGTTGGAAGACAAGGTCGAAGATGCCCAGCTCGGTGCCTTCCTCATGCTGCTGCGGCACAAGGAAGAAAGCGCAGAGGAACTGGCCGGCTTCACCGAGGCACTGCGCGCGCACCTGCAGGCCCCGCGCATCGCCGTGGACCTGGACTGGCCCACGTATGCCGGCAAGAAGCGCCATCTGCCGTGGTACCTGCTGGCCGCCAAGTGCCTGGCCAGCAAGGGTGTGCGCATCCTGATGCATGGCGGCGGCGCACATACCGCCGGGCGCATGTATACCGAGCAACTGCTCGACCTGTTGCAGATCCCCCTGTGCCGCAACTGGGCAGCCGTTGCCGAGGCACTCGACCAGCATCAGCTGGCGTTCTTCCCGCTGCAGGATTGGGCGCCGCAGTTGCAGCGCATGATCGACCTGCGCAATACCCTGGGCCTGCGCTCACCGATCCACTCGCTGGCCCGGGTCCTCAACCCGCTGGGCGCGCGCTGTGGCCTGCAGAGCATCTTCCACCCCGGTTACCAGGCGGTCCACCGCGAGGCAAGCCGCCTGCTGGGTGACCATACGCTGGTGATCAAGGGCGATGGTGGCGAGATCGAGGTCAACCCCGATGTCATCAGCCACCTTTACGGCACCACGGCAGGTGAGGCCTGGGATGAAGAATGGCCAGCGCTGAGCGAGCGCCGTCACGTCAAGCCGCCCAGCCTGCAAGCCGAGCATCTGCTGGCCTTCTGGCGTGGCGAGGTTGCAGACAGCTATGGCGAGAAAGCCGTCCTCGCCACCATGGCCCTGGCCCTGCGCGGCTTGGGCAAAGGCCGCGAAGAGGCGTTTGCAACAGCCCAAGGCTATTGGCAAGCGCGAAACCAATCGATCTAATCGATTATAAGCCCCGGATCTTTGCGCTATTTGTTCGAACGATTTGGCCTAGACTGGGCTCCAACGACAAACCACTTTGTTCCAGGAGCTCATCATGGGCCTTTTGATCGATGGCCGCTGGCATGACCAGTGGTATGAAAACGGCAAGGACGGTACGTTCAAGCGCGAGAATGCCCAACGCCGCAACCCGCTGCCTGCCCCCGAAGCCGGCCGTTACCACCTGTACGTCTCGCTGGCCTGCCCATGGGCACACCGCACCCTGATCGTACGTGCCCTCAAGGGCCTGGAACCGTTGATCGATGTGTCGGTGGTCAGCTGGCTGATGCAGGACCATGGCTGGACCTTCGACCAGCAGCAAGGCTCTTCTGGTGACCACCTCGACGCCCTGCAGTACCTGCACCAGCGCTATACCCAGGATGACCCGCACTACACCGGCCGCGTGACAGTACCGGTGCTGTGGGACAAGCAAGCCAAGCGCATCGTCAACAACGAGTCGTCAGAGATCATCCGCATCTTCAACAGCGCGTTCAACGAGCTGAACGGCAATACGCTGGACCTCTACCCCGCGCCGCTGCGCCCGGCCATCGAGGCACTGAACGAGCGCATCTACCCGGCGGTGAACAATGGCGTATACCGCGCAGGCTTCGCCACCACGCAGGAGGCCTACGAAGCGGCGTTCGACGATGTGTTCAACGAACTGGACTATCTGGAAGACCTGCTCAGCCGCAACCGCTACCTGGCAGGCGAATACCTGACCGAGGCCGATGTGCGCCTGTTCACCACCCTGGTGCGCTTCGATGCGGTGTACCACGGCCACTTCAAGTGCAACCTGCGGCGCCTGAGCGATTACCACAACCTGTCAAACTGGTTGCGCGAGCTGTACCAATGGCCAGGCGTGGCGGGGACGGTGAACATGGAGCATATCCAGAAGCACTATTACCTGAGCCACAAGACCATCAACCCGAACGGGATCGTGCCCAAGGGGCCGCTGCAGGACTTCAACTTGCCGCATGATCGCGAGCGGTTGCCGGGCGAAGGGATCTGGCAGGCTTAAGGCATCCGGGGCCGCAACGCGGCCCCGGCGATTTCAGCTGTTCTGCGAACCTTCGAACCAGGCCAGCTTGTCACGCAACTGCACCACTTCCCCGACAATCACCAGGGTCGGCGCATGCACTTCATGCCGCGCCACCAAGTCCGGTAGGTCTGCCAGGGTGCCGGTGAACACCCGCTGGTTACGCGTGGTCCCCTGCTGTACCAGCGCTGCCGGGGTACTGGCCGCGCGGCCATGACGAATCAGCTCGGCACAGATGGTCGGCAAGCCGACCAGGCCCATGTAGAACACCAGGGTCTGCGCCGGTGCCACCAGGTCATCCCAAGGCAGGTTACTGGTACCATCCTTCAGGTGCCCGGTCACGAAACGCACCGACTGGGCATAGTCGCGGTGGGTCAGCGGAATCCCGCCATAGGCGGAACAGCCACTGGCCGCGGTAATGCCCGGCACCACCTGGAACGGTATACCCTGCCCGGCCAGCTCTTCGATCTCTTCGCCACCGCGCCCGAAAATGAACGGGTCGCCGCCCTTCAGGCGCAATACCCGCTTGCCCTGTTGGGCCAGGTCGACCAGCAGGCGGTTGATCTGGTCCTGCGGCACGGCATGGTCGGCACGGCGCTTGCCCACATAGATACGCTCGGCGTCGCGCCGGCACATCTCGATGATCGCCGGTGCCACCAGGCGGTCGTACAGCACCACGTCGGCCTGTTGCATCAGGCGCAAGGCACGGAAGGTCAGCAAGTCCGGATCGCCCGGGCCCGCCCCCACCAGATACACCTCACCGCCCTGCTGCACCGGCGCACCGTCTACCATCGCCTGCAGCAGGCGCTCGGCCTCGGCGCCCTGCCCGGCCAGCTGGCGTTCGGCAATCGGGCCCTGGAACACGGTTTCCCAGAAGCCACGGCGCTGATTGACGTCCGGGTACAAGGATTTGACCTTGTGCCGGAAGCGCGCTGCCAGGCCGGCCAGCTCGCCATAGGCCGATGGAATCCAGGCCTCGAGCTTGGCGCGAATCAAGCGCGCCAGCACCGGCGCGTCACCGCCGCTGGAAACGGCAATCACCAACGGCGAGCGATCGACGATGGCCGGGAAGATCACCGTGCACAGGGCCGGCGCATCAACCACATTGACCGGCAGGCTGAGGGCCTGCGCATCAGCCGACACCTGGGCATTGAGCCCGGTGTCGTCGGTGGCCGCGATCACCAGCCGGCAACCGACCAGGTCGGCTGCCTGATAACCACGCACCAGCACCTCACCGCCACCTTCCCGGGCCAGCGCGGCCAGTTGGCCGTCGACCTCTGGTGCCACCACGCGCAGCGCGGCCCCGGCATCGGCCAGCAGGCGCGCCTTGCGCAAGGCGATCTCACCGCCGCCGACGACCAGCACGCGGCCGCCCTGCAGCTTGTGGAACAGCGGCAGGTAATCCATTTAGCGGATAACCTCGACGCCGCCCATGTACGGCTTGAGCACTTCCGGTACGCGGATCGAACCGTCCGCCTGCTGGTAGTTTTCCAGCACCGCGACCAGGGTACGCCCCACCGCCAGGCCGGAGCCGTTGAGGGTGTGCACCAGCTCTGGCTTGCCGGTTTCCGGGTTGCGCCAGCGGGCCTGCATGCGGCGCGCCTGGAAATCGCCACAGTTGGAGCACGAGCTGATTTCACGGTACTTGTCCTGGCTCGGCACCCACACTTCCAGGTCGTAGGTCTTCACCGCGCCAAAGCCCATGTCGCCGGTGCACAGGGCCAGCACGCGGTACGGCAGCTCCAGCAGCTGCAGCACGCGCTCGGCGTTGGCGGTCAGGCCTTCCAGAGCTTCCATCGACTTGGACGGTTCGACCACCTGCACCATCTCGACCTTGTCGAACTGGTGCTGGCGGATCATGCCGCGGGTGTCACGCCCGGAAGCACCGGCTTCGCTGCGGAAGCACGGGGTGTGGGCCACCAGCTTCAGCGGCAGTTGCCTGGCATCGAGGATCTCACCCGCCACCAGATTGGTCAGCGACACTTCGGCGGTCGGGATCAGGTAGAAGTCAGCCTCGCCCTCGCGGCTGATCTTGAACAGGTCTTCCTCGAACTTCGGCAGCTGGCCGGTGCCCTGCAGGGCCGGGGCCTGCACCAGGTACGGGGTGTAGTGCTCCTCGTAGCCGTGCTCAGCGGTGTGCAGGTTGATCATGAACTGCGCCAGCGCACGGTGCAGGCGGGCGATCGGGCCACGCAGCACGGCAAAACGGGCGCCGGACAATTTGGCGGCGGCTTCGAAGTCCAGGCCACCGCTGATTTCGCCGAGGGCGACGTGGTCCTTGATGGCGAAATCGAACGCCCTCGGCGTGCCCCAACGGCGCACTTCGACGTTGTCGTCTTCGCTGGCACCGACCGGCACGCTGGCGTCCGGCAGGTTGGGGATGGTCAGCAGGATGCCGTCCAGTTCGGCCTGGATGCCATCCAGCTCAGCCTTGCCGGCCGCCAGTTCGTTGGCCATGCGCTCGACGTCGGCCATCAGCGGCGCGATGTCTTCACCCTTGGCCTTGGCCTGGCCGATGGACTTGGAACGGGCGTTACGCTCGGCCTGCAGCTGCTCGGTGCGGGTCTGCACCGCCTTGCGGCGTTCTTCCAGTGATTCGATGCGCGCGACATCCAGGCTGAAGCCACGGGAGGCCAGGCGATCCGCCACTTCCTGAAGTTGGCCGCGTAACAGTTTGGAATCGAGCATATCGTTCTCTCGTTATGTGTAGGTGTTGGTTCAGAATCGGGTCAGGGACAGGCCGGCCCAGGTCGCGAGCAGCCCGCCCACCACGCTGATACCGGTATAGCCCAGCGCCAGCGGCACTTGCCCGCTTTCCAGCAGGCGTACGGTATCCAGCGAAAAGGAGGAAAACGTCGTCAGGCCGCCCAGGAAGCCGACGATCAGCCCGGCGCGCAGTTCGATCGGCAGCATTGGCTTGTGCAGGAACAGGCCATAGAGCAGGCCGATCAGCAGGCAGCCAACCAGGTTGACCGCCAGCGTACCGAGATAGAAGTGCCGTGGCCAGTGGGCAACCACCCAGTTGGAGGTGGCAAAGCGCAACAAGGTACCGGCAATACCGCCCGCGCTGACGGCGGCGATCAATGCAATCACGGTTTTCTCCGCTGTCGGGGGCTGCTGCGGTCGAGCTCGGCCAGGTGCCGCAGCTTCTCGCCAATCTTCAGCTCCAGGCCACGCGGCACCGGCTGGTAGTACTGGCGCGGTTCGAGCGCTTCGGGGAAGTAATCCTCACCGGCGGCGTAGGCGTCGGGCTCGTCGTGGGCGTAGCGGTACTCGTCGCCGTAGCCCAGTTGCTTCATCAGTTTGGTCGGGGCGTTGCGCAGGTGCAGCGGCACTTCCAGCGAACCGTGTTCGGCGGCCTCGCGCAAGGCAGCCTTGAAGCCCATGTACACCGCATTGCTCTTCGGCGCGCAGGCCAGGTAGGTGATGGCCTGGGCTACCGCCAGCTCGCCTTCGGGGCTGCCCAGGCGCTCCTGCACGTCCCAGGCTGCCAGGCACAGGCTGAGGGCGCGCGGGTCGGCGTTGCCGATGTCTTCGCTGGCCATGCGCACCACGCGGCGGGCGATGTACAGCGGGTCGCAGCCGCCGTCGAGCATGCGCGCGAACCAGTACAGGGCGCCATCCGGGTTGGAGCCGCGCACCGACTTGTGCAGCGCGGAAATCTGGTCATAGAACGCCTCGCCGCCCTTGTCGAAACGGCGGCGGCTGTCACCGAGCAGGCTTTGCAGCATCTCGACGCCGATCTCGCTGCCGTCCTCGGCAAGGTCGGAGGCATTCTCGAGGAAGTTGAGCATGCGCCGGCCATCGCCATCGGCAGCTGCCATCAACATCTTGAAGGCGTCATCGCTGACGCGCAGGTTGCGCTTGCCCAGGCCGCGCTCCTCGCTCAGGGCGCGGTTGACCAGCTTGCGCAGCGCCGCCTCGTCCAGGCTCTTGAGCACGTACACCCGCGCCCGTGACAACAGCGCGTTGTTCAGCTCGAACGAAGGGTTTTCGGTAGTGGCGCCGATGAACAGCAGGGTGCCGTCCTCCACGTACGGCAGGAAGGCGTCCTGCTGCGACTTGTTGAAGCGGTGCACTTCGTCGACGAACAGGATGGTACGCCGGCCATACTGGCCTGCCTGCTGCTTGGCCACCTCAACCGCCTGGCGAATCTCCTTCACCCCGGCGAGTACCGCCGACACCGTTTCGAAGTGCGCATCGCAGAACTGCGCCAGCAACCGCGCCAGTGTGGTCTTACCCACCCCTGGCGGCCCCCAGAAGATCATCGAATGCAGCGCACCCTGCTCCAGCGCCTCGCGCAGCGGTTTGCCGCGCGCCAGCAGATGCTCCTGGCCGACGTACTCGTCCAGGTTGGACGGGCGCAGGCGGGCGGCCAGGGGCTGGGCGACGGGTTCGCTTCGAAACAGGTCCATGGCGGGCTCTGGTTACTCCTTGATGACGTCCGCGCCTTGCGGGATGTCGAACTTGAACTTGCTGTCCGGCACCGCCTGGTTGGCCTTGACGCCATTGAACAGGATATTGGTGCGCTGGCCGACGCTGTCGATCAGCTGCATGTCATTGATCAGGCCTTTGCGGAACGACACGCGCAGCGAGTCGAACAGGGTGTCCTTGGTCTTTGGCTTGAGGGTGAAGTCCATCACTTCGCCCTGCTCCTTCGAGGTGATATCGAAGCTCTGGCTGATCTTCGACACGTCGCCGGACAGCAGCAGCGCCGGGGTCTGGTTCAGGCGCACGTCGAGCTTCTTGATGGTGGCCTGTTCCAGGTCCGGGTCCCACAGGGTGACGTTCTTGCCGTCGGAGACCACCACCTGCTCCTGCGGGGCGTCGGTGTGCCAGTAGAACAGGCCCGGGCGCTTGACCGTCATCTTGCCGGAGGTTTCCTGCAGGCTGGTGCCACCGGCATCCAGGGTCAGCTGGGAAAAGTTGGCCTCGATGGTCTGCGACTTTTCCAGCAGTTGGGTCAGGCGTTGTACGTCTTGCTCACCGGCATAGGCCGTAACCGTGCCCAGGGTCAGGGCAGAAACCAGCAGCATGCGAATCGCGCGCATGGGAATCCTCATCGAGCATTGAAATAGGCCGGGCACCACCGTTGGTGCCCGGCAGGGTGTTCATCAGTCGCGCGGGCCGCCCGGGGCTATCACTTCCCGCGAGCCGTTGCTGTTCATGGGGGTGACCACGCCGGCCATTTCCATGGCTTCGATCATGCGCGCCGCGCGGTTGTAGCCAATCTTCAGTTTGCGCTGCACCGCCGAAATGGACGCACGGCGGCTTTCCAGCACGAACTGCACGGCCTCATCATACAGGGCGTCACTTTCCGAATCATCGCCGTCGCCACCGCCGCCGCTGCCGCCATCGAAGCCACTGCCGGCCTCCTCGACACCGTTGAGGATGTCGTCGTTGTAGTCCGGGGCGCCGCGCAGCTTCCACGCCTCCACCACACGGTGCACCTCGTCGTCGGAGACGAACGCGCCGTGCACACGGATCGGCAGGCTGGTGCCCGGCGGCATGTACAGCATGTCACCATGGCCCAGCAGCTGTTCGGCGCCGCCCTGGTCGATGATGGTCCGCGAGTCGATCTTGCTCGACACCTGGAACGCCATGCGGGTCGGGATGTTGGCCTTGATCAGGCCGGTGATCACGTCCACCGAGGGGCGCTGGGTGGCGAGGATCAGGTGGATACCGGCCGCGCGCGCCTTCTGCGCGATACGGGCGATCAGCTCTTCGACCTTCTTGCCGACGATCATCATCATGTCAGCGAACTCGTCGACGATCACCACGATGGTCGGCAGGGTCTTCAGCGCCGGCGGCTCGTCGTCCATGCTCTCGCGACGGTACAGCGGGTCATGGATGATTTCGCCGGCTTCCTGGGCGTCCTTGATCTTGCGGTTGAAGCCGGCCAGGTTACGCACGCCCATGGCCGCCATCAGCTTGTAGCGCCGCTCCATCTCGGCCACGCTCCAGCGCAGGGCGTTGGCGGCGTCCTTCATGTCGGTGACCACCGGGCACAGCAGGTGCGGAATGCCTTCGTAGATCGACAGTTCGAGCATTTTCGGGTCGATCATGATCAGCCGCGCGTCTTCCGGGCTGGACTTGAACAGAATCGACAGGATCATCGCGTTCACACCCACCGACTTACCGGAACCGGTAGTACCGGCCACCAGCAGGTGCGGCATCTTGGCCAGGTCGGTGATCACCGGCTTGCCACCGATGTCGTGGCCCAGGGCCAGGGTGACCGGCGATTTCTGCTCGTCGTACTGCGGCGTGGCCAGTACTTCGGAGAAACGCACCATCTGCCGGTTTTCGTTGGGGATCTCGATACCCACGGTGGTCTTGCCGGGAATGACCTCGACCACCCGCACGCTGGTCACCGCCAGCGAACGCGCCAGGTCCTTGGCCAGGTTGGCGATGCGGCTGACCTTCACGCCAGCGGCCGGCTGGATCTCGTAACGGGTGATCACCGGGCCCGGGTGGATCGAGTCCACCGTCACTTCCACGCCGAATTCCTTGAGCTTGATTTCCAGCAGCTGGCCGACACCGGCGAGCGATTCTGGGGAATACTCGATCTTCTTCTGTTCGGCCGGGTCGAGGATGGAGATGGACGGCAAGGTGCCTTCCACGGCACTGTCGATGAACAGCGGCGCCTGCTTCTCCTTCATTACCCGCTTGCTCGGTTCCGCTGCCCTGGCGGCAGACGGCGGCACGATTGGCGGGGCCGCGGGTTGTTCACGCTGCACCGTTGGCTCGCGTGGCACTACCGGCTCGCGCGCTGCAATGGCCTCGCGCGCCACCACAGGCTCGCGCGACAGGGTAGGCTCGCGTGGCTCGACCGGTTGCGCGGGGGCTTCCTCACGCTTGAACAGGCGCTCGCGCAGCGCCGGCCGTGCCGGCTGCTCGTGCTTGTCGGCAGCCCCTACCGGTGCAGCCTTGAATACGGGTTCGTCCTCGCGCAGTTGCGCCTCCAGGCGTTTGCGCTCGTTGCGGGCTTCCCACCAGCGGGTGGCGGCGCCTTGCATCAGCTCGAACAGGTCGAGGGTGATCTTGCCGGTCAGGTCCATCACCTTGAACCACGACAGGTCGGTGAACACGGTCAGGCCGAACAGGAACAGGGCAATGAACATCAACGTGCTGCCCTGCACGTTCAGCAGGTTGCGCGCCAGGTCACCCAGGCTCTCGCCCAGTGCGCCACCAGCGGAGAACGGCATGCTCGCCGGCGGGTGGAAATGGATATGCGCCAGCGCCGCACCGGACAGCACCAGGAACACCAGGCCGATCAGCCGCCAGGAGAACAGCCAGCCGCTCCAGTCCCAGGGCTGGTGGCGTTCGCGGAAGATCTGCCAGGTCTTGATCGCCAGCAGCAGCGGGAAGATATAGGCAAAGTAGCCCAGCACCATGAACAGGATGTCGGCGAAGTAGGCACCGGCGCGCCCGGCGGCGTTCTGCACCTGCTCGACGTTGCTGGTGTGGCTGAAGCCCGGGTCCGACGTGTCGTAGGTGAGCAGCGCCATCCACAGGTACAGGCACAGGGCGCCGACAGCGATCAACGCACCTTCCTTGAGGCGATAATGCAGCTGCTGCCGCCACAGGGGCACGGGCAAGGGAGCTGGGGTTGCGGTGGATTTCTTCAAAACGCGTCTATTCCTGCGCGTGCTGCGCGTCCAATAGTGATCGGCCGGCGGTGCGGCCAATGAACCACTACTTTTAACATTACTGCCCGCCGGCCGCCATGGCGGGTCGCCGTATGGGCGCTTGGCCGGGGACGACTTTCACATAGCTGCAATTTGACCACGCATTGTCTTCTGTGACAAAGGCTTATGCTGTGTTTTTGCACAGGTGTGACAGCAAATGTAGCGGATGGTGCCTGTGCTTCGCTGAATGTGTAGGAAATTGCCTTTTTTCATCGTCTGTACCGGCCATTTCGTGGCCATGCCCCTTTCCACGAGCCGGGTGCAAACCGTGATGGCTGCTGGGTTCCCGTGGGAGCGGGCGTGCCGGCGAAGAAGCCAAAGAGATTGACCCTGCTTGCCACCCAAGCCATGCTGGCCCCTCTCCTCTTCCACCGCACGATAGACCATGCTCACCTGGCTGACCCGCGACTCGCTGACCTTCCCCCCCCTGGAAAAAGCCCTGCATGAGCCCAACGGCCTGCTGGCCGCCGGCGGCGACCTGAGCCCCGAGCGCCTGGTGCAGGCTTATCGCCATGGCTGCTTCCCGTGGTACCAGGACGGCCAGCCGATCCTCTGGTGGTCGCCCGACCCTCGCACGGTGCTGTTCCCGGACCAGCTGCACGTATCGCGTTCGCTGGCCAAACTGATGCGCCAGGGCCGCTACCAGGTCAGCTTCGACACCGACTTCGCCGCCGTGATCACCGCCTGCGCCGCCCCCCGCGACTATGCCGATGGCACCTGGATCACCGACACCATGCGCGCCGCCTATTGTGAACTGCACCGGCGCGGCATCGCCCATTCGGTGGAGGTACGCCAGGACGGTGAACTGGTCGGCGGCCTGTACGGCCTGGCCATGGGCCAGCTGTTCTTCGGCGAATCGATGTTCAGCCGCGCCGACAATGCCTCCAAGGTCGGCTTCGTGACGCTGGTCAACCACCTGCGCCAGGCCGGCTTCGTCCTCATCGACTGCCAGATGCCGACCAACCACCTGCACAGCCTCGGCGCCGGGGCCATCAGCCGCGCCGAGTTCGCCGGCTACCTGGCCCGCCACCTCGACCAGCCCAACAGCGCCACCTGGGTTGCCTAGGCGAGTTCCCATAGCTGGCATACACTTAAAGCAACGTCTCACCGAGGGGGTTGATCATGACAGAGTTGGCGCGGTTGAAGTTCTATGCCACTCAGCCCCACTCCTGCAGCTACCTGCCCGATGAACAGGCCACCACCCTGTTCCTCGACCCCAGCCAGCCGATGGACGTGCACGTGTACGCCGATCTGTCGGAGATGGGCTTCCGCCGCAGTGGCGACCACCTGTACCGCCCGCATTGCCAGAACTGCAATGCCTGCGTACCGGCGCGCATCCCGGCGGCGCGCTTCATTCCCAACCGCCAGCAACGGCGCATTCTCAAGCGCAACGCCGACCTGACCGTGACCGCGGCACGCCCAGCGTTCAAGGAAGAGTACTTCGACCTGTACCGGCGCTATATCGAAACGCGCCATGCCGACGGTGACATGTACCCGCCCAGCCGCGACCAGTTTGCCACCTTCCTGGTGCGCGACCTGCCGTTCTGCTGGTTCTACGAGTTCCGCCTGGAGGGCCGCCTGATGGCGGTGGCCGTGTGCGACCTGCTGCCCAACGGCCTGTCGGCGGTGTACACCTTCTACGAGCCGGAAGAAGAACGCCGCAGCCTGGGCCGCTTCGCCATCCTCTGGCAGATCACCGAAGCCCTGCGCCAGGACCTGGAGGCGGTCTACCTGGGCTACTGGATCAAGAACTGCAAGAAAATGAACTACAAGACGCAATACCGGCCTATCGAACTGTTGATCAATCAGCGCTGGGTTACCCTCAACTGAAAGGCATTGGCTTGACACACAATTTTCGGGCATAATCCACGCCACTTTTTTGCCCGGTGCGGTTATGCGTCGGGCCAACACTGGATCCGAGGGCTCTACTGCATGTCGAAAGAAGACAGCTTCGAAATGGAAGGTACTGTCGTCGACACCCTGCCCAACACCATGTTCCGCGTGGAGTTGGAAAACGGGCACGTCGTAACCGCGCACATCTCCGGAAAGATGCGCAAGAACTACATCCGCATTCTGACTGGCGACAAGGTCCGCGTCGAACTGACGCCGTACGACCTGAGCAAGGGCCGCATCACCTACCGTGCGCGCTAAGCTCAAGCCATGAAAAAGCCCGGCCATGTGCCGGGCTTTTTTGTGCCTGCTGAAACCGCGTCGCGGCCAGCGCGGCTGAAGTCGCTGCTACAGGCGAACGCAACCTCCCGTAGGAGCGGCTTCAGCCGCGATAGGGCCGCACAGCGGCCCCCGCGGTTCAAGCCACCTCAGCCGTGGTCTCGAAGTCGAACACCAGTTCGCCATCGCGCAGGTCGACGTGCACCACGCCGCCATGCTCGGCCAGCTCGCCAAACAGGATCTCCTCGGCCAATGGCCGCTTGATCTTGTCCTGGATCAGCCGCGCCATCGGTCGCGCACCCATCTGCACATCGTAGCCCGAGGCCGCCAGCCAGCCGCGCGCAGCATCGCTGACTTCCAGCAGTACGCGCTTGTCTTCCAGCTGCGCCTGCAGTTCGATAAGGAACTTGTCGACGATGCTCTTGATCGTCTCGTGGCTCAGGCGGCCGAACTGGATGATGGTGTCCAGGCGGTTGCGGAACTCCGGCGTGAAGCTCTTGCGGATGACCTCCATGGCATCGGACGCATGGTCCTGATGAGTGAAGCCGATCGAGGCCCGCGCGGCGGTTTCGGCACCGGCGTTGGTCGTCATGATCAGAATCACGTTACGGAAGTCGGCCTTGCGCCCGTTGTTGTCGGTCAGGGTGCCGTGATCCATCACCTGCAGCAGCAGGTTGAAGACTTCGGGGTGAGCCTTCTCGATCTCATCGAGCAGCAATACGCAATGTGGCTGCTTGGTGATCGCCTCGGTCAGCAAGCCACCCTGGTCGAAACCGACGTAACCGGGCGGTGCACCGATCAGGCGCGACACGGTGTGGCGCTCCATGTATTCGGACATGTCGAAGCGCACCAGTTCCACACCCAGCGCCTTGGCCAGCTGCCGTGCTGCTTCGGTCTTGCCGACGCCGGTCGGGCCGGCGAACAGGAACGAACCCACCGGCTTGTCTGGCGACTTGAGGCCGGCACGCGACAGCTTGATGGCGGTGGCCAGCGAATCGATGGCCGCATCCTGGCCGAACACGGTCAGCTTCAGGTCGCGTTCAAGGTTGCGCAGCAGCTCCTTGTCGGAACTGGTCACGTGTTTCGGCGGAATCCGTGCAATCTTGGCGACGATGTCCTCGACCTGCGGCACGTCGATACGCTTGACCCGGCTGGCTTCCGGCTGCAGGCGCTGGTAGGCACCGGCTTCGTCGATGACGTCGATGGCCTTGTCCGGCATGTGCCGGTCATTGATATAGCGCGACGCGAGCTCGGCGGCGGCGCGCAGGGCTTCGTCGCTGTACTCGATGTTGTGGTGGCTTTCGAAGCGCCCTTTCAGGCCACGCAGGATGCCCACGGTGTCTTCCACCGACGGCTCGCTGACATCGACCTTCTGGAAGCGCCGCGCCAGGGCGCGGTCTTTCTCGAAGATGCCGCGGAACTCCTGGAACGTGGTCGAGCCGATGCAACGGATTTCACCCGACGACAGCAGCGGCTTGAGCAGGTTGGACGCATCCATCACCCCGCCCGATGCCGCACCGGCACCGATGATGGTGTGGATCTCGTCGATGAACAGGATCGCCTGCGGGCGCTTGCGCAGCTCGCCCAGCAGCGCCTTGAAGCGCTTCTCGAAGTCACCACGGTACTTGGTACCGGCCAGCAGCGCACCCAGGTCGAGGGAGTACACCACGCTCTGCGCCAGCAGGTCGGGCACCTGGCCATCGACGATACGCTTGGCCAGGCCTTCGGCGATGGCGGTCTTGCCCACCCCGGCTTCACCCACCAGCAGCGGGTTGTTCTTGCGCCGGCGCGCCAGGATCTGCGCCACGCGCTCCACCTCCTGCTCGCGGCCGACCAGTGGGTCGATACGGCCGGCACGCGCCAGCTCGTTCAGGTTGCTGGCATAGGCATCCAGCGGGTTGCTCGAAGAGGCGGTATCGCCGCCCTCATCGTCCTGCATTTCCTGGTCGTTTTCGGCATGCGAACCATGCCCCGGCACCTTGGAGATGCCGTGGGCGATGTAGTTGACCACGTCGATGCGGGCCACGCTCTGCTGCTTGAGCAGGAACACGGCCTGGCTTTCCTGTTCGCTGAAGATCGCCACCAGCACGTTGGCGCCGGTGACTTCACGCTTGCCCGAGCTCTGCACATGGAACACGGCACGCTGCAGCACGCGCTGGAAGCCCAGGGTCGGCTGGGTCTCGCGGTCTTCGTCGTTGACCGGAATCAGTGGGGTGGTGGAATCGATGAACTCTTGCAGGTCGTGCTTGAGCTTGTCGAGATTGGCGCCACAGGCGCGCAGAACGGTCGCGGCAGCCTCATTGTCAAGGAGTGCCAGCAGCAGATGCTCGACGGTCATGAACTCATGACGCTTCGAACGGGCCTCCTTGAAGGCAAGATTGAGGGTGACTTCGAGCTCGCGGTTTAACATAGCTTCACCTCATACCCAAGTGGTCGGCTTTTAACCGTCCTTCTCGATTTCACAGAGTAGCGGATGCTGGCTTTCCCTGGCGTATTGGTTGACCTGCATAGCCTTTGTTTCGGCGATGTCACGGGTAAACAATCCGCACACTGCCCGCCCTTCGGTATGGACGGTCAGCATGATCTTGGTCGCCAGCTCGCGGTTCAGATTGAAGAACGTCTCGAGCACTTCGACGACGAAATCCATCGGCGTGTAGTCATCGTTGAACAAAACCACCTTGTACATCGGTGGCGCCTGCAGGATCGGCTTGGCTTCCTGAACCGCAAGACCTGAGCCGTCGTCCTCATTCGATTGCGGGCGATCCTGATTGAATGTTAGTCGAATCTCACTGGGTGCATGCATGGAAAGAATTTCATCATGAGCGACAGGTTAAGGTTGTGGGTTGACTGCAAAAGCCGCCACCGGAGCACGCGCCGCGTGACCTTGACTAACGGCAAAACGGTGTTACAAACAATAAGAACCCACCGTGGTCGATAAAGATCCGCGCAGTCAACCAGATTTTTCGCAAGGTTCGTATGCGGATGAAGTGGATGATACTCCAGTGATGGAGTCCTTTGCAGAGGGACATAGGGATGGCAAGCGGTAAAGTCAAGTGGTTCAACAATGCCAAGGGCTATGGGTTCATCAATGAAGAGGGCAAGACCGAAGACTTGTTCGCTCATTATTCGGCCATCCAGATGGACGGTTACAAAACCTTGAAGGCCGGCCAGGCGGTGAGCTTCGAGATCGTCCAGGGGCCCAAAGGCCTGCACGCGGTGAACATCAGCAACAAGGCCACGACCACCGCCGCCGCCAGCGCCCACTCGGCCGACAGCCCCGCCGACGCCTGACTGCCACGTCGCCTGCCGGCACATGAAAACCGGCCGCCTCCATGAAGCGGCCGGTTTTGCGTTGCCTTACATATGCTTGATCATTTCGTCGCCGAAGCCTGAACTGCTGACCAGCGTGGCCCCGTCCATCAGCCGCTCGAAGTCGTAGGTCACCGTCTTGGCGGCAATCGCGCCATTGGTGCCCTTGATGATCAGGTCGGCGGCCTCGGTCCAGCCCATGTGCCGCAACATCATTTCCGCCGAGAGAATCACCGAGCCCGGGTTGACCTTGTCCTGCCCGGCATACTTGGGCGCAGTGCCGTGGGTCGCCTCGAACATGGCCACGGTGTCGGACAGGTTGGCCCCCGGGGCGATGCCGATGCCGCCCACCTCAGCTGCCAAGGCGTCGGACAGGTAGTCACCGTTGAGGTTGAGGGTGGCAATCACGTCGTACTCGGCCGGGCGCAGCAGGATCTGCTGCAGCATGGCGTCGGCGATGGCGTCCTTGACGATGACCTCGCGGCCGCTCTTGGGGTTGCGGAACTTCATCCATGGGCCGCCATCGAGCAATTCGGCACCGAACTCGTCACGCGCCACTTCGTAGCCCCAGTCCTTGAAGGCGCCTTCGGTGAACTTCATGATGTTGCCCTTGTGTACCAGGGTCAGCGATTCGCGGTCGTTGTCCACCACGTACTGCAAGGCCTTGCGCACCAGGCGTTTGGTGCCCTCGCGGGATACCGGCTTGACGCCGATGCCGCAGTCCTGGTCGAAACGGATCTTGGTGACGCCCATTTCTTCCTTGAGGAACTTGATCACCTTGTTCGCCTCGGGCGAACCGGCCTTCCACTCGATGCCGGCGTAGATGTCCTCGGAGTTCTCGCGGAAGATCACCATGTCGACGTCGCCGGGTTTCTTCACCGGGCTTGGCACGCCCTGGAACCACAGCACCGGGCGCAGGCACACGTACAGGTCGAGCTGCTGGCGCAAGGCCACGTTGAGCGAGCGGATACCGCCGCCCACCGGCGTGGTCAGCGGCCCCTTGATCGACACCACGTAATCACGCACCGCGTCGAGGGTTTCCTGCGGCAACCAGGTGTCCTGGTCGTACACCTGGGTGGCCTTCTCGCCGGCGTACACCTCCATCCAGGCGATCTTGCGCTTGCCGCCATAGGCCTTCTGCACGGCGGCGTCGACCACCTTGATCATGACCGGCGAGACATCCACGCCAATCCCGTCACCTTCGATGTAGGGGATGATCGGATTGTCAGGCACGTTGAGCGAATGGTCGGCATTGACGGTGATCTTGGCGCCGTCGGTCGGAACCTTGATTTTCTGGTATCCCATGCTTGCACTACTCCGCTGTCGGGTATGTGTGTTTGGTCATCTGCAATCCAATGAGACTAAACCACATCTGCCGAGGTGCAAGGCATGCGACAACCGACCACATTGCCGCTTAGTCTTTGGTCTTATAAGTGGGCCGATATCACTTGGCCTTGCTGATTAGCCCGAATGGTTTGGTATACTGCGCCGCGACCGAAGGGTCATCGGGGCGATCCCTTGGAAAATGCGGACCGCCCTCGGCCATGAACGGCCACTAAGCCTGGGCTGTTACCGCAGTTCAGCACTTGACGCTCGACTGATGCATCCACCATCACCGCTCGCAGCCTCTCGACTTTCCGCTTATGGCGCTGCCAGGGCGATGCGCCTACCCTGCGCACCACGAGACTCGAGCACGCTCAGCACACAGAGAGTTAACCCGCATGCCCACCCGTTCCAAGATCATCTATACCTTCACCGACGAAGCCCCCGCCCTCGCCACCTACTCGCTGCTGCCGATCATCGAAGCCTTCACCGCCTCGGCTGACATCGCCGTCGAAACCCGCGACATCTCCCTGGCTGGCCGTATCCTCGCCGCCTTCCCGGAGCAACTGGGCGCAGAGAAGCAAGTAGGCGATCACCTGGCGGAACTGGGCCAGCTGGCTACCACCCCCGAAGCCAACATCATCAAGCTGCCGAACATCAGCGCCTCGGTACCGCAGCTGAAAGCCGCGATCAAGGAACTGCAAGCCAAGGGCTACAACATCCCTGACTATGCCGACGAGCCGGCCACCGCGGAAGAGAAAGAATCCCGCGCCCGCTACGACCGCATCAAGGGTTCCGCCGTGAACCCGGTCCTGCGCGAAGGCAACTCCGACCGCCGCGCACCGCTGTCGGTGAAGAACTACGCGCGCAAGCACCCGCACAAGATGGGCGCCTGGGCTGCCGACTCCAAGTCGCACGTTGCCCACATGACCCAAGGTGACTTCTACGGCAGCGAGAAAGCTGCACTGATCGAAGCCGACGACACCCTGCGCATCGAACTGGTCGGCAAAGACGGCAGCACCACCGTGCTGAAGGAAAAGACCGCCGTCAAGGCAGCCGAAGTGATCGACTGCGCCACCATGAGCCGCAAGGCCCTGAAAGCCTTCATCGCCGAGCAGATCGCCGATGCCAAGGCTTCCGGCGTACTGCTCTCGGTACACCTGAAAGCCACCATGATGAAGGTCTCCGACCCGATCATGTTCGGCGTCATCGTCGAAGAGTTCTACGGCGACGTGCTGGCCAAACACGCAGCCGCACTCGGCCAGGTAGGCTTCAACGCCAACAACGGCATCGGCGACCTGTACACCCGCATCAAGGACCTGCCAGTCGA
Organism: Pseudomonas sp. SMV7; assembly: GCF_052041995.1. Lineage (NCBI taxonomy): Bacteria > Pseudomonadati > Pseudomonadota > Gammaproteobacteria > Pseudomonadales > Pseudomonadaceae > Pseudomonas > Pseudomonas sp. SMV7. The sequence goes on from NZ_JBKGGT010000006.1 coordinate 291,863, forward strand.
GAAGCAGGCCGAGATCGAAGCCGACATCCAGGCCCTGTACGCCCAGCGCCCGGCCCTGGCCATGGTCAACTCCGACAAGGGCATCACCAACCTGCACGTGCCAAGCGACGTCATCGTCGACGCCTCGATGCCGGCCATGATCCGTGACTCGGGCAAGATGTGGAACGCCGCCGGCGAACTGCAGGATGCCAAGGCCGTGATCCCGGACCGCTGCTACGCCGGCATCTACCAGGCTACCATCGAAGACTGCAAGGCCAACGGTGCCTTCGACCCGACCACCATGGGCAGCGTGCCGAACGTTGGCCTGATGGCGCAGAAGGCCGAAGAGTACGGTTCCCACGACAAGACCTTCCAGATCAAGGCCGACGGCGTCGTGCGCGTGGTCGATGGCAAGGGCAACGTGGTGCTGGAGCAGAACGTCGAAGCCGGTGACATCTTCCGCATGTGCCAGACCAAGGACGCGCCGATCCAGGACTGGGTCAAGCTGGCCGTCAACCGCGCCCGCCTGAGCAATACCCCGGCAGTGTTCTGGCTGGACCCGGCCCGCGCCCACGACGGCGTGATGATCGAGAAGGTGCAGAAGTACCTGAAGGATCACGACACTTCCGGCCTGGACATCCGCATCCTGGCCCCGGTCGACGCCATCAAGTTCTCGCTGGCCCGCATCCGCGAAGGCAAGGACACCATCTCGGTGACCGGCAACGTGCTGCGTGACTACCTGACCGACCTGTTCCCGATCATGGAACTGGGCACCAGCGCCAAGATGCTGTCGATCGTGCCGCTGATGAACGGCGGTGGCCTGTTCGAAACCGGCGCCGGCGGTTCGGCACCGAAGCACGTGCAGCAGCTGGTGGAAGAGAACTTCCTGCGTTGGGACTCGCTGGGTGAATTCCTGGCCCTGGCCGCTTCCCTGGAGCACCTGGGCAACACCTACGACAACCCGCGCGCCAAAGTGCTGGCCAACACCCTGGACCAGGCCACCGGCAAGTTCCTCGACACCAACAAGTCGCCTTCGCGTAAAGTCGGTGGTATCGACAACCGTGGCAGCCACTTCTACCTGACCCTGTACTGGGCCCAGGCCCTGGCTGCGCAGAACGACGACGCTGCCCTGCAGGCGCGCTTCGCCCCACTGGCCAAGACCCTGACCGAGAACGAGGAGACCATCGTCGCCGAGCTCAACGCCGTCCAGGGCAAGCCGGCCGACATCGGTGGCTACTACGCCCCGGATGCCGAGCTGACCGCCAAGGTGATGCGCCCAAGCCAGACCCTGAACAGCGCCATTGCTGCCCTGTAAGGTTCGCTTGAAGTAACCGCACAAACCCCGGCCACGCACCGGGGTTTGTGCTTTTTGGGCATCGGGGCTGCCTTGCAGCCCTTCGCGGGGGGTTGGGGGGCAGAACCACCACGAAAGGGCGCAAAAAAGGCCCAGCCACCGCCTTTTCTTC